>DGNJ01000028.1:5562-33172 GCA_002388905.1 Cellvibrionales bacterium UBA4495 | reverse complement strand
CAGGGTGAACACCGTGCCCTGGCTATTGTTCGCGGTCAGGGTCTGGCCGTCGCCGCTGACGCTGTAGCTCACCGCCTGGCCGCCGGCGGTGATCGCCGGCAGGCCCGCCGTGTTCCAGGCAAAGCCGCCGGCGCCGTCGCCGCCAATGTCGTAGCTGAGGGTACCGCTGACGCTGGCGCTCTCGCCCGCCACATCGCCGCTGCCACCGGCAAGGCCACCGTCAAGACCTTCCTCGTCCACGGCATTGGCCGTGTCCGCACCGCCCGTGGGCGCGTTGGCGTCGGTAATGCTGATGCTGTGGTTATCGGAGGCGCTGTCGCCGTCGCTGTCGGTGACGGTGACGCTGAAGTCCACAGCCGGATTGTTGTCCTGATCGAGACCGTCAGCCGCGGCAAAACTCCAGGTGCCGTCAGCGTTGACCCGCAGGGTACCCACACCGGTGTCGATGTCGCTGTCGAGGCTGTAGTCGCCACCGTTCCAGGTCACCACCGCAGCGGCACCGTCAGCCCCCTCGCCCATCGTCCAGGTGCCGTTGAGGGTCTCGCCCTCGGCCACCGTGGCGGGGTCACCGTCAGCAATGGCAATGGAGGGGCCATCATCCCTGAAAATCAGGTGACCACCGATATCCACCGACTCGCTGCCCTGGTCGCCGTCCCCGTCGGTTGCCGTTGCCACCAGCCCGATAGTGCCCGATGAAAGACCCTGGGCGTCGTCCGGATCCGCGCTGTTGCCATGACTCAAAGCTCGCTGCTGATTCAGGGTGACAATGCCTTCGTCATCCACTTCGACAGTGAATGCCACATGGCCGCTATCGGCGGTAAAGCCTTCCAGGACACCATTGCCCTTGATGCGCAGCAACAAACTTTCACCGGTCGCCACGTCGACAAGGCCGGAATCGGTGCCGTCGCTGGCAATGGCAAAGCTGTATTGAACAGCTCCCGGGCCATCGGCGCCGTAATCCACCTGGAACAGCCCGCTGAAATCGGCGCTTGCGTCGACATTCAGGTTGGTCTCGTCAACTTCCAGGGATGCGCCGGTATCATTCGAAATTTCCGTTCCCTGATCGTCGAAGACGGGCTCCTGAGCCCCGATGATTGATACCACGGGGCCGTCATCATTGATATCTATGGTCAAGTCGGCAGGGGCCGACCTGTCCCCATCGGAGTCCGTCACCCGGACCTGGAAAAGATCCTGGACCTGATCCGCACTGTAGCGGTCACCATCGCCATCGGTAGCATCCGTATCGCCATGGTCGAGCGTGTTATTGTTCAGTTCATAATTCCAGCTTCCGTCGGTATTGACGCTAAGTACGCCATACTGGCCCTCAACAGTCGTGACGTCGTTGTTCACCTGAAGCCAGTTTCCGTCTTCGCCCCGGACTTCGATAAATACCAGGCTGTCGCTGCCTGTGGAAATCTGGAGAATACCGCTGGTAACAGTAGTACCGAGACCGGAGGAACCGGCGGGCAGTGCGGACTCCCAAACCGTATCGCCGTCCTCGTTGAGATCGGGAGTCTCAACGATAGGTGTGGAGTCTGAACCAACGGCCAGATTCACAGTAGCGGTGGAAACGTCGCCATCGCTATCCGTAATGGTGTAAGTGAAGCTGTCACTCCCCGACTCGCCGGGGTTTGGCGTGTACGTAAAAGTCCCGTCGCCATTGTATACGGCAGAGCCCCTGGTGGGCTCGGCGGCCAGGGCCACGCCGTTAGCCAGATCCACGCCGTCCGGATTGATGTTGTCGTTCTCGACGACATTGACGGTGACGCTATTGTTGCCGGTTGTGTTGCCGCTATCGTCAACCGCAACGGGCTCGGTATCGGCAATATCGAGCGTAATGGTGGCCGAACTGGTATTGCCCTCGGCGTCCTGAATCGTATAGCTGAAGCTCTCCTGATCGGGCACATCGTCGCTGTGGTCGACGGCGGTCGGCGGCGAATAAAGGTAGCTGCCATCGCCATTGATCAGGATAGTGCCACCCAGGTTTCCTGTTATGGCCTGCCCGACATTGCCGGGGGACCCGGCCACAGCCACCACCACCGGCGACCCCGGGCCATTGCCTCCAAAGTCGTCGTTATCGGTAACATTGCCACTGAAGGGCTGACCACTTTCAAAGACGAGATTTTCATCCGCTCCCGGCACTACGGAAACTTCCTCGTCAACTCCTGTAGGTCCAACGGCATTAAACCCCAGGCTGGGATCGGCGGTAGGTTCGGGCGCCGCCGCGGACGTGAAGTCCGGATCAATGCCCGCAGTGGGCGTTGTGCGCTGTTCGACCCTGGCAAACTGGGAGGCTTCCTGGATAGACTCGCTGGTCGCGGGGCCCGCGTCCGCGTCGCCAGCGGCGGGCGCTTCCAGTATCTCGGTAATATCCTCGCCGGATTCAACCGCTGCCAGCAGCTCCTGGAATTCGGGGCTTTGGGGATCCATACCGGTCTTCGCCAGAGCCTCCTGCACATCCGCCGTCAGTCCGGCAACGAGCCGGCCTTCGTCGGCGGCTGGGTGCTGTGCCGGACCCTGTTGAGCCGCGGCAATCAATTCATCGGTCAAGCCGCCGCTCTGCGGCAGTCGTGCCAAAAGCGTGTCGAAGCCGGGAGCTTGTGAATCAACCGCGGCCAACTGCTCCATAGCAGTTGCATTCGCTGCAAAAGACCCGCCTTCCAGTACCAGCTCGCGCACGGTACCGTCGGAAAGCGTTATAAGGAACTGGCCGCCACCTATCGACTCCAGCGTGTAACCTTCGAGGATCGGGTCGCCGGGTGCCAGTTCCATGACCTTACCGTCTTCCGTAACAACTTGCAGCGTGCCGCCCGCGCTCGCGGCCAGAAAGCCGACGATCTTGGCGCCGTCGCTTACTTCGACTGTCAGTCCTTTTGATAATTGGTCACTCATAACGTCCCCCTGCGGGATTTCCATGCTCGTTTCCATTTGCCACCTTTCGGGAAAATCCAGTCCCTACAGGTCGACACTAAGCCCACGATCCGTGGTCAAATACTGGCATCCATCACCCATAACAACTCGCCCATGGATTGAAACAGGCGATACTCGTTAAAAACCAGATCGTACTGCGCGCTAATCAGCGATTTCCTGGCATCAATGTTTTCGTTCTCGGTGTTCAACAGATCCAGCAGCGTGCGCCGACCCAGATCGTACTGATCGAGATAGGCCTTCTTGGTGGCTTCAGAATCGCGGACGTAGCGCTCCAGGGATGGAATCTGGTCCTCGATATTCCGGCGCGTCACCCAGGCCAGCCGGACCTCTTCCCGGACCTGGCGAATCGCGTTGTTGCGCACCTCCCTGGCTTTTTCCACAAGATGGGCAAATTGCTGACGGCGTGCCTGGTCGGAACGGCCGTTGTAGAGGTTATAGCGCATGCGCAGCATCACTTTCAGGTCGTCCACATGACCTTCGAGGCCATCGATATTATTGTTGTGGTCGCGCTCGATATCGACATGAAACTGGGGATAAAACGCCGCCTTGGTCCGCTCGTACTGGTACTGCACGGCTTCCAGGTCCGCCATCGCCACGGCCACGATGGGATGCTTTTGCCGGGCACGTTCCACGGCCTGAGCCAGGGTTTCCGGCAGGTGCTGACGATAGGAGTCTGGCTTTTCCAGTTCGCCCTCGTTGGGCAGCCGACCCACCACGCGCTGGAAATTTGTTCTGGCATCGATCAGGTTCGCCTGGGCGTTAAAATAATTGGTGCGGGCAAAAGCCAGCCGGCTGGAGATCTGATCCAGGTCGGCCCTGCTACCGGCGCCGGAATCAAAACGCTTTTTCATACGCTGATGGATATCCTGATGAAATGCCAGGGTCTGATCGGCAAGGTCGAGGATGGCTTTGCGCTTTAGTATGTTGATGTAGGCTTCAATGGCGTCGAGCGAGACCTGCTCGGCAACCGCCTGGATGCGATGCTCGGCACTCTCTTCCCGAGCCTGCTGGTTCTGGTATTCATTCCAGGTTTCGAAGCCGTCGAAAACCATCTGGCGCACGGACAGCTGCCACTCTGTCCGTTCGAGCTCGTTGCGGCTGCTGCCGGGCGTGAGTCGGCTGACCGGGTCGCGCTCCTGAAAGCCGTAGCCCCCGAGAATGTCCACATCGGGGTAAAAGCCGCCGAGAGCTTGCCGCACCTGGCGGTCACGGGCCTGGGTCTCGCGTACCTGAGCCAGTACTTCCGGATTACCCGAGAGCGTCTCCTTGACAACTTCTCGCAGGGTGGACGCATGAACCCCGCCGCCGAATATCAGGAGGGCAGCGACAAACCAGCTGAAAATTACCGCTATGTGAGCTTTCATAAACATCCTTTTGTCTCGTTTCCCGTTGGTTAAAAACAATGATTTCCCTTCACGGCCTGCCCACCCAACTCAAATCCAAAAACCCCAAACCGACGCCGAATTTCCTGCAAAACCTGCCCGTGATCGGCAGATATATTTTTGCATAGGTCGCTTTCGCGCCGACCACCGTTCGTTCCGGAATTTTGACCAGTCAGAAAAAAGTCAGGAAACTCAAGCCGTTAATCGGAAAAAATGACCTTTCACATTAGACGTTGAGTATCATTTTTCACGAAGGGCTAATTGTTTCGTTTTGAGGATGGGCTTGAGCAGGTAGTCCATGATCGTTTTATCCCCGGTATGGATATCCACCTGGACGGTCATGCCCGGAATGATGGGGAGCGGGTCATCTTCCCTGCCCAGGTGGCTGCTCTCGGTGACCAGGCGTACTTCATAAAAGCTGTTGCCTTCCTTGTCGGTCACTGTATCGGGACTGATATGGGTGACTTTCGCATCGAGCCCGCCATAAATGGAATAATCGTAGGCAGTGAACTTAACCGAGGCCTTCTGGCCGGGATGAATAAAGGCAATATCCGCCGGCATCACCCGGGCATCCACCAGCAGAGAGTCCTCGATGGGGACGATCTCCACCAGGTCCTCCCCGGGCTGGATGACACCGCCAATGGTGGTGACATTCAGCCTTTTCACTGTACCCCGCACCGGCGAACGGACCAGGGTCCGCCGGACGCGGTCGGCATAAGCCGCATTGCTTTCCTGAACGCGCTCGAGCTCAGTGGTGGCCTCGTTGAGCTTTTCCCTGGCTTCGCTTGTGAAGTTCTGGACATAGGTGGCAACGTTATCCCTGGCTTCCTGGTAGGCGGATTCCAGTTGGGGAACAGCGAGTCTTGCCGCTTCGAGTTCGCCCTTCAGGTCGTTGAGCTGGCGTTCCAGGCGCAACATTTCGACGTGGGACACGGCACCTTCCTCCACCAGCGGTCGGGTAATGTTCAGCTCCCGACGCAGCAAGTCGACACTGCCCTCCAGGTTCCCGGTTTTGGAGCGCGCGGCGGACAGTTCCTGGCGCTTCTGCTGAGCCCGCTCCTCGAGAACGCTGTGCCGCAACCTGAACTCCTCCATCCTTGATTCGTAGAGTTCCCGCTCGCTCTTCACCAAGGGTTCGGGAAACTCCTCGTCATATCTGGCCAGTTCCTCGTCAAAGTCGGTTCGTCGGGCCTGGGCCCGCAATCGCGCGGCCTTGACCATCAACTGGTCAATGTGGAGACCCTTCTCGCGGAAGGTGGCGGAAACCATGGTGTCATCGATGCGTAAAAGAGGTTCGTCTTTTTCCACCACGCGTCCTTCTTGCACCATGAGCTGGCGAAGAATACCGCCTTCCAGGTTCTGGACCACCTTGACGTTCGAAGAGGGAATGATGCGCCCGGGAGCACGGGTAAACTCATCCACTTCCGCCAGAGACGCCCAGACGATCATCAACAAAACAAAGACGACCAGCACCCAGAGCAAGACGCGGCTCAGGCCTGGAGATTGCTGGAGCATGGCCTCTGACGAATAGGACATGTATTTCAGGTCCGTGGAGGCGGTCTTGTCAAAATGTTTTTTCAGCTTGCGCAGATCCGCCATTACGCCCTACCCCGCAACTCGCCCTTCCTGAGCGCTTCCAGCACTTTATCCCTGGGACCGTCGGCCACAAGCCGCCCCTTGTCCAGTATCACCAGCCGGTCAACCATATCGAGCAGCTGCATTTTGTGGGTAATCAGAAGCACCGTCTTGTCCCCGGCGAATTCCTTGAGACGAGCCATGACAGCCTTTTCACTGCCCTGGTCCATCGACGAGGTGGGTTCGTCGAGCAGGAGGATTTGAGGGTTGCGCAGGAACACCCGGGCCAGGCCGATGGCCTGGCGCTGCCCCCCGGAGAGGGTCTCACCCCGCTCACCGATGGGCATATCGAAACCCAGAGGGTGGCTATTAATAAGCTCCGCGAGGCCGGCTTTTTCAGCGGCCTCGACCACGCGACCGTCGTCCACCGAATGCAGCCCCATGGTGATATTGTCGCGAACGGAGCCATAGAAAAGCGTCACGTCCTGGTTAATGGTCCCGATATTGCTGCGCAAATCGCTGGGATCCAGTTGCTGGACATCGAAACCGTCAACGCGCACAGAGCCTTTCTGGGGCTCATAGAGACGTAATGCCAGCTTGCCGAGGGTCGACTTGCCCGAGCCAATGCGACCGATAATGCCCACTTTTTCCCCTGCCTTGATGGAAAGGGAGACATTTTCCAGCGCCGGCGCCGATTCCTCGTTGTAAGCGAACGTCACTTCCCGGAAATCGAAATTGCCCACCAGCCGGGGTCGGTGCAGATAACGCTTGCCGGGCTCCCGCTCCACCGGCGAATGCATGATCTCGTTAAGGGATTTGAGGGTGGCCTCGGCGTGATCGTATTGGCTGATTAGCGACGCCACCTGGCCGAGCGGCGCCAGGGCCCGGCCGTTGAGGATAACGCAGGCGATCAGGCCACCCAGGGTGAGTTCCTGTCCGGCAATGAGATAGACGCCCCAGACCACGATGGCCACCATGGCGAACTGCTGGAGGGACTGGACCGAATAAAGAGTGGCGTTGGAAACTTTCCTGGCCTGAAGGCCCCACTGGGAGACATAGCCGACGGACTGCTCCCAGCTACGCTGGACGCTGCCCTCCGCTCCGAGAGTCTTCAGGGTTTCAACGCCGGACATACTTTCCACCAACGTGGCGCTCTTTTTGGCCGAACCGGTCATAACGTTGCGGATCATGGGCCGCAACTTCCTCTGGGCATGCAACCCCAGGACCAGGGCGATGGGAATGGCGAGGACGGGTATCGCCACAAGCCAGCCACCGATGTAGGCGATAAAAAACAGGAATATCAGTAAAAAAGGCAAGTCTATGAGGGTCAGAATGCTGCCCGACGTAATGAAGTTACGTATTGAATCGAACTCCTGAAGCCGGTTCGCGAAAGCCCCCACCGATTGGGGCCGATGCTGCATTTTCAGTCCCATGACCCGTTCGAAAAGCATGGACGAGAGGATCACATCGGAGCGCTTGGCCGCCAGTTCAACAAAATAACCGCGTAGCGTTTTAATCAGCAGATCGAACAGGTAGACGATCACCACGCCCACCGCCAGGGCCCAAAGGGTTTCCACGGCGTTGTTGGGCACCACCCTGTCGTAGACATTCATCACGAACAGCGGCTGGGCCAGCACGAAGAGGTTGACGAAGAAAGAGGCAATCAGGACGTCCCGGTAAATACCGGCGGAACTCTTGATAACACCCCAGAACCAGTGTTCGCCCTCATCCCTGTAGATGGCCGGCGTGCGTCGATCGAACTGTTGCATGGGACGCAGGTAGTAGACAGTACCGGTATACAGGGCCGCCAGATCGGCAAGCTCCACCTGTTGGGATGCCCGGCTCTCCGGTGACACAAGGACCCCATAACCCAGGTGGTGATCGATATCCGCCAGCACCGCGTAAGCGCCATCGCGCAGGTGCAGGATTGCCGGCAGCACGTCCCGGGGAATGTCCTCAAGTTGCCGCTCCATCAGCCGCGCCGCCAAACCCGCCCGGTTGGCCGCCCGGACAAAATTACGGGGTTCGAGACGGCCCTCATCCAGAGGCAGCCCCGAGACAACGGCGGGCTCGGAAGTGGCGTACCCTTCCAGGTCCGCCACCAACAGCAGACAATCCAGCAAGCCGGCGCCCCAGGACCCCTCCTCCCTCGCCGACTTTTGCCCGGTAGGCTGATAATCTTTTTTTATTGGTTCCTGCACGCTCTGAGTTTCCCGCATTTGTCAGGTTGGCAATGCCATCGCCATGGCCTGTATAATGGTATTTTGCCACAATTTCATTAACTTATGACCAGTCATCCAGCGATTACCGCCATAAAAAGGCGCATCAGTGTAGCACCGATGATGGATTACACGGATCGCTTCTGTCGCTATTTTCTGCGCCTTATCAGCCGGGAAACGCTTCTGTATACGGAAATGGTCACCACCGGCGCCCTGATTCACGGGGACCGGGCGCGATTTCTGGCATTCGATCCCAGTGAACACCCGGTGGCCATTCAGCTCGGCGGCAGCGATCCCGGCGAGTTGGCCCGCTGCGCCGATTTTGCCCAGAAAGCCGGCTTCGACGAGGTCAACCTCAACTGTGGCTGTCCCAGCGACCGGGTCAAGTCCGGCCGCTTCGGCGCCAGCCTGATGCAGGCGCCGGATCGTGTGGCTGATGCCGTCGCAGCCATGGCCGACAGCGTGTCGATACCCGTCACGGTCAAGCACCGCATCGGCGTCGACAACCTGGATTCCTACGATTATTTCCGCGACTTCGTCGGCCGCGTTGCCGAGGCGGGCTGCAAAACCTTTATCGTTCATGCCCGCAAGGCCTGGCTGAATGGCCTGAGCCCCAAGCAGAACCGGGAAATCCCGCCTCTGAAATATGACTATGTCTATCGACTCAAGGAAGAATTACCCGATTTGGAGATCGTGCTCAACGGTGGTGTCCGCACCCTGGACGAGGCCGAGAAGCACCTCCGGCACGTCGACGGGGTCATGATCGGTCGCGAGGCCTACCAGAACCCCTACATGCTGACTGAGGTGGACAGCCGTTTCTACGGTTGCGGGAAGGCCACAGCAGGCCGGGATGAAATCCTCGAGACCTTTGCCGACTATGTTGAACGGGAAATGCAAGGGGGTACGCGACTGAGCCATATGACCCGCCATATCCTGGGCCTTTACAACGGTCAGCCGGGAGCCCGTCGTTTCCGGCGCTATATCAGCGAACAGGCGCATTTGCCGCAGTCCGGGGCCGGGCTGATCCGGCAGGCCATGGCCGCCAGGAAGGGTGTCGAACACCCGGGGAGGGATGCAGCATGATCAATCGGATCGCCGCTTTTTTTAACGAAAAAATTCAGCCCCCGGAGGCTCCGGAAGAGCATCGCGAGGAACGCATCCGTCTCGCCACCGCCGCACTGCTAACGGAGGTCATGATGATCGACGGTCGCGGTGATAATGCGGAACGGGATTCCATCCTCGCCCTTCTGGATCGGCACTTCGGGCTTACCACCGAGCAAAGCCGGGAATTGGTGGCCATGGCCGGCGAGGAAGTGGAGGAAGCGACCTCCCTCTACCAGTTCACGGATCTGGTCAACCGGTTTTTCTCCGTGGCGGAGAAGGAAGAACTGATGATTTCCCTGTGGAAGGTGGCCTTCGCAGACGGTAGCCTGGACAAACACGAGGAAGCGACCATTCGCAAGATCGCCGAACTGATACACGTACCTCACAGCGCCTTTATCCGGGCCAAACACCACGCCCGCTAGGCGTCGGCGCCGTCGTCGTCCAGGGCGGTGATAAGATCCTCAAACTCATACCAGAGCTTTGGATTAAGTTTGACCAATAGCTTATGGGCGTCCAGGACCTGTTTGCGCATCTTCTCTTCACTGGGGTCCACCTGACCCAATTCCAGGGTTTCGAGTTTGAGGCTGTCGGGTGTCACCAGGATATCGAAAAGTTCGTCCAGTTCCATGGATTCGAGAATCCGCAGGATGCTGCGATTCACGCACAGCAGCTTGGCCTTGAAACCGAGCTTCTCCTGGCAGTAGAGCGCCAGTTTCGCGAGCAGCCCCAGGGTGGTGCTGTCGACCCCTTCCGCCTCGATCAGATCCACGTAGATTTCCCGGGGCGTCTGCCCGCTGAAGATCCGCTCGATATAATCGCTGATCGATGCGCACAGGGTAACCCGGACATCGCCGGTGAGCTTGAGAAGATAGATGCCATCCTGGTCGGCAACAAGAATCTTGCCGGGGTTCACGACATACTCCGTCGGTTGATGGTAAGCAGGGAAATGTCATCAAGGGGTTCACGAACGTCGTCGATCCCGAGCCTGGCACACAACTTATCGTGATCCGAGCCGGCACTGGCCACCGTTTCCAGGAAATAGGCTTCCTTGTCGTTGAGGGCATCGCCGGGCAGCGCGTCAAGCAGCCCGTCCGAGGCAATCACCAGCCCGAACTCCCGGGGCAGCGACATTTGCTGGATTTCCCAGCTGGCGTTCTCGAACAACCCCACGGGCTTGCCCTTGCCGGACAGGTACCGTGCCTCGCCATCGGCCAGGAGGATGGGCATGGGCACCTGCGCGGCAATACCGTAGCGGAAAATGCTGGTTTCCATGTCGATGGCGCCTGCAAACATGGTCAGGTGTTTTTCCAGTGAGGTGGCAATAATCTGGCGATTGACGTGCTCGATAAAACCCTGGGGCGCCAAGGCGAGGGTCTGGATATCATTGGCCGCCAGGTGACGACGCAGGATACGGCGCAGGATAAACTTCAGCAAGATGGTAATAAATGCCGACGACGCACCGTGACCGGAAACATCGGCGAGATAGAAAAGCAGGAAGCGGTCGAAAACAATGTTGTAACCGACAAAATCGCCACTGAGATAGAGCGAGGGAACGATACGGTGGGCGATGGTAAAATCGCCATGATGGAGCGGAGTGATGGGCAGCATGGTCTTTTGCACCTGCTTGCCCGCCAGTTGATCCATCTTGAGAATGTTCAGGCTTTCCTTGAGCTCCCGGTTGGTTCTCTCCAACTGGTCGCTGTAGGCCAGATTTTCATCGTAGAGGCTCTTGTGGCCGGCGACCCGATTGACGGTTTCCACCAGTTCGTGATCAGAAAATGGCGAAAGGAGTACGTCCACCACGCCCTGACGGATAAGGTTGATGACCATTTCCGGCGTGGCATCGGACAAGATTGGCAGCAACGCTCCGCTATCGTGTTCAGAGCAGTGATCGAGCAGTTCGATAAACTGCTGGATGCCCTCGCCCCCGGTCTCTGCAACGACAATCTGGTAATCGGTGCAGTCGGCAGCGCTCAGGGACCAGGGCTTGAAAGAGGTATCCACCTGCCAGCCCATGTCCTCAAGCACTCGGCGCCAGTGGTAGACCTGTTCCTCCTGCGGCGAAGCGAGCAGGATACGCTGTTTAGCATCCGGCACGGACGGCCTCGCAATACCGGGGGCTGGCGACAGGGTATTCAAAATTCTCCGTNNGCTCTCGTCACCGTACTCACCATAGTCGCTGCCAAACGTATCCTCCACCTGGCCGTCCCTGATGAGGTAGACTCGTCGCTGAAGATAGACATCCCTGACGAAAATATATTTATCGCCCCTTGTGAGCTTTTCCGCCTCCAGCAACCGGGCCCGGGTTGAAAGGAGGCTTGTACCGATAATGGTATTGCGGGTAGGTACGTGATCGACATAGCGAACGGGGTTGAGAAAACTTTCGGCATAGCGCGCCGGCGCGTCCCGCAGCGTACTCGGACCGAGGAATGGAACCACCAGATAGGGCCCCCGGCGCAGTCCCCAGACCCCCAGTGTCTGGCCGAAGTCCTCGCCATCATTCTTTTCCAGCCCCATCACCTGGGCAACATCGAAGAAGCCGGCCACGCCCACTGTGGAATTAACCAGGAACCGGCCACTGTCGTTGCCGGCCTGCACGAATTTGCCCTGTAGCAGGGCATTGGCGACATTGACGATTTCCCCCAGATTGTCGAACATCCGGGCAATACCGTTCTCCACCGGATCCGGAGTCACCGCCCTGTAGCCCCGGGCGGCGGGTTTGAGTACGTAGCGGTCGGCTGTTTCATTAAACGAAAAGACAGCGCGGTTGACAGGTTCAAAAGGATCGCTGACTTTGTCCTGGGCCAGGGCCGGAATCGTTAGCACCATCCAAATGAGCCAGTGAGTACGGGTAATAAATCGAACCATGATTTTCCTGTTACACAGCCTCTCCACTCAGGAGCGGATTCTAACGAACCCGCTGGCGACATGATACACCTGTCATCGGTATGCTGGCCCGCTCGGTACCTACCCATCCAGTATAGTGCCCCCGTCCCCGGGGCGCGAGCCGACTAAGCCGCGAACAGGCACCGTTCTTGCCCCTATTTATTCGACAATACCTGGACAGCGACCCGAGAGGCAAAAAAAGCCCGGCACAGGGCCGGGCTTTTAGCGGAGCCGGGTTGGGCGGGCCTTAGAACACAAGCTGGGCGCGCACGGTGAAGGCAGAGCCATCCTCGCCGTCGACACCCGCCACGATGGGGGCGAAGCCGAAGCCGTCGGTATCGTCAAGGTCAAAGTTCAGGTAGTTGGCGGAAAGCCGCACGTTCTTGTTGACATACCAGTTGACCCCCAGGGTGTACTGGGTGTACTCGGTGGTATCCATGAGTTCCGCTTCGCCGCCCTCGTACTTGGCCACCAGTTCAACACCGCCTTTGGGGCTCTTGAACTCGCCCTTGCTGTAAACCCGTGACTGGCCCATCAGGTTGTAGGTGGCCATCAGGTAGTAGGCATCCAGCTCCACGTCCTCGGCGCCGGACGTCGCGTTTTTCTGCAGGTTGACGTACTCGCCCTGAAGGGAGAAGGGACCCGCAACCCAGGCCGCTTCCAGGCCGTAGAGGTCTTCGTCCTCGATTGTATCGAGACCGTCGACCAGTTCGATCCGTTCGCCGGTATGGACGCCAAAGCGGGTGCGCAGGCGTGCGTCCTGCAAATTATCGCCGTAGTCGACCCGAATGGCGGCGGCCCCCAGGTGGACCACATTGCCCGCCTCGTTGATGGGGGCGAAGGTGACGCGGCCACCGTAGCTATAGGTAACGTCGCCGGTATCGTCAATTTCATCCTTGAGGCCGTCGTTTTCGTAAATGCCCAGGGCCCAGGTGTAGTTGCCGGTTTCCTGGCCGATCTCCAGGTTCATGTCGCTGCGGCTCACCGGCAGCATATCGTAAAAGGAAGCGCGCTCGATGGTGCTGATGTGCTTGGACGAGGTCAATTCCTCAAGACCGAAGGGACGCTTGAAGCGCCCACCCTTGATATAGGCGGGAAGGCCGGCGTACTTGATATAGGCGTCCTCCAGGTCCGAATTGCCCGCCTCGTCGAACTCATACTGAAACTTGTAGCCCCAGTCCTTAAGGATGGTGCCGGCCACATAGACGCGCCCACGGCGCAACTCGGAATCGCTGCCATCGCCATAGCCGTCGCTGTAGTTGTCGTAGTCCCACTGCAGGCGACCGCCGATCTCGAAGGCGAACTGCCCGTCAGTGGTGGCAGCCTCGAAACCGCCCTTGGTGTTGATGACGATATCGGGACCGTCGGTGGTGACCGTGCCGGCATGGGTGCCCCCGGCAGCGGCTGCGGTGATAGCCAGGACAAGTGCAGATCGTTTCATGATATTTCCCCTCGTTGATAGATTGAGATACAGGGCGCCTAGCCCATCTTGTCGAGGGACATTTTGGAGGGGAAAAATGACATTTTTATTACAATTACATGACGTTTTGATGATGTGACAATGATATTCTAGTGACGGTTTGATGATATTTTTGTGACGCCTTTTCAGGGCGTGTAGAGAATATCCCGATTAAACAGTTTTTCGAGCAGTTCGGCGCCCGCCGACATCAGCACCGCCGGGTCCGGGTGGCCCAGCTCCGCGGCAATCGCCGCCAGCGCCGTCTCGCCGTTCATCCCCTCCTCTTCCAGCAACTGCAACAGCCGGGCGGTGACGGCATTGGCTTCCATAAATCTCACCCGATCCTGGCGGTTGCGATAAACCACCAGGTATGTGGGCTCGGCAGGCGACGTTTCGGGCTGGTAGTCGACGCCGATGCGGTGTACCGGGTAGCGATAGGACAACGACCAGGCCAGCGGCGATACCTGTACAGGCTCCCGAAGCAGGTCCGGTGTTTCGACCCGGTTGTCGGGAATACCCTCCCGGGAGACATCGAGCATCAGCTCAACCCATTCGTAATGGGCCAGTTCGAGCATAAAGGGTGGATCGCCAGGCCGCTCGCCCCTCTCCTCCTGCAGGTAATGGAGGAATTCCCTGCCGATTTCCAGGAAATAAGGGGATTCGGCGCGATGGCGTATGATGAAATCCCGCACCAGCGAGTGCCAGGCCTCACCCGGCGTCAGCCGGCGCAGGACCGGAAATCCATTGGCCAGGAAGGATTCGATGTTGTTGTAGACAAGGTCCCGGTAGATGGCCATGCGCCGGTCCTCGACATCTCCCGGCGGCGGCCGGTTTTCGGGATCGCGCACATGCGCGGCAAAGCGCTTCTGGGTCCCGGCGAAATCATCCCTGTCCGTCACTGCCGCACCCCTGTGGGGGTGTCGCCCCGCAATCCGGTCGTACGCGTTGTGCACAGCACTGTCATCGCGGCCGATGGCCTGGCGTTTGGTGTTGGCATGATTGTCGGCCTCCCGGCCCGGCAGGTAACCGGTTTCCTGACGGTTTTATACGCCCCGGCGAGTGCACCGTCAAACTCAGGCCCGCAACCTGTCGGCAATAACCCCGTATTGCTTGCGGATGCGCTTTGTCGACACCGGCAGCGCGGTCTTGAGCACCTGGGCGAATACAGAAACCCGGTATTCCTCGATCATGAAATGATAGGTTTCGATTTCCCGGCGAACATCGGCGGAAAGTACCCGCTCTTTCGCCATCAGGCTGTCGATCTCGTCGAGCATGGTCCCGGTTTCGCCGATAATCGCCCGGTTCCTGTCCACCTGGGCCGGTAGCTTTTCCAATCGCACTTCGGCTGCCTGGATGTAGCGGGGGTACTGACGCAGCCAGAAATCGTCGGTTGCCGCCAGGAAACCGGGACGAAAGAGGAAAGCCAACTGGCGTTCGATATTCTCAACCACCTCCGGATAGGCTTCCCGCCGTTTTGCCAGCCACTCATTGACAGCCTTCAGGGAACCGGTCAGGGCCGCCAGAGACTTTTCGTAATGCCGGGCAATCGGCACGATTTCGCCCCTGGCCCGGTTCAGGGCGGCCTCGAAATCGGCCCGGGTGCGGATCACGCCCGTCCCGGGCAGCAGTGCCGAGCCATAAGCGGCCCAAATCACATCCGCCACCAGGGATTCCCGATCCCCCAGACCCGCCGCCACCAGCTGCAGTTCCCGTCCCTTGAACAGGTCCCTGGTCAGGAATTTGGCCGGCTGACCATGTACCAGCATGGCCAGGCGCACAAGGCCGTCCCGGGTCAGCCTTTCCGCCTCGACGGCTGTATCCATGGGCTGCAGGGCAACGCTGGCGCCGCGATCCACCAGTGCCGGATAGACGTTTATTTCCAGGTCCTTGCGGCGCAGCCGCTGCCTTTCCGGCAGGTCGCCGAAATCCCAGCACACGATCCCCTCGCGAACCTGGGCGTCGTCCGCCGCCTCCTGAATGGTCGCCTGCACCTGGTCCCGGTACCGATCCCTGAGTTTCTCCAGGTTCCGACCCGAGGCCAGGGGCTTGCGATTTTCATCCAGCAGCAGGAAATTGGCCCGATAAAAATCCTCCAGACCGGACTCGTCCCAACTGTCTTCCGGAATTTCCACGCCCGTGTGCCGTTTCAACTGCTCGCCGAGGACAGCGCCCAGTGGACGGTTTTGCGGCTCCGCCCCCGCCAGGGCCCGGTCCACATAATCCGGCACTGGCACGAACTGCTTGCGCAACGGTTTGGCCAGCCCCTTGACCAGGGCGATGCACTTGTCCCTGAGCAGGCCGGGGACCAGCCACTGGAAACGATAAACGGGGGCCTGGTGCAAGAGCGCGATGGGAATATCGATTGTCACGCCGTCCTCCGGGTGCCCGGGCTCGAACCGGTAATGAAGCCGGTATTCGGTACCCTGCCATTCCAGGGACTTTGGAAACTGGGCCTCCGCTTCCCGTTCGTGGCCCGACTCCACCAGGGTCTGACGATCCAGGTACAGCAGTTCGGGATTCGTTCCCTCCGCTTTTTTACGCCACTGCTCGAACGCCCGCAGGCCACAGATGTCCGGCGGCACCCGTTCGTCGTAGAAACGGTAAATGGCCCGCTCGTCGATAACGATATCCCGGCGCCGCAGTCGGTCCTCCAGTTCCTTGAGATCCGCAATCAGCCCCCGGTTATGGCGGGCGNNGGGCGAAGGACCCCTTTCCCCGGTACCGGTCTTCCACCAGCGCGCTCTGGATAAAGACCTCCCGGGCGATCACCGGATCGATGGCTGCAAAGGCGACCCGCTTGCGCTCCAGGATCGTGAGGCCGAACAGGGTCTGGCGCTCATAGGCCATAACCTGCCCCCGTCGGGCATCGTAATGGGGTTCGAAGTGGTTCTTCCTGACCAGGTGGGCGGCCAGTTCCGGCAACCAGTCCGGATCGATACGGGCCACCTGATGGGCAAAGAGCCGGCTCGTTTCAATCAGTTCCCCGGCCATCACCCACTTGGGCGCGGACCTGGCGAGGCCGGAGCCCGGGAAGATGTGGAATTTACGGTTGCGCGCACCCAGGTACTCCCGGTCCTGGTGGCGGAAACCGACGTGGCTGAGCAGGCCCGTAAGAAGCGCCCGGTGCACCGGTCCATAGGCACCGGGCTGGCGATTTTCCCGTAACTTGATATCCCGGCAGGCCAGGTGCAACTGATGATGCAGATCCCGCCACTCACGCATGCGCCGGTAGGATACGAACCGGCTGTGGCAATAGTGGCTGAACTGGCTGCGGGACAATGCCTGGCGCTTTTCCTCGAAATGGTTCCAGAGGTTGAGCAGTGACTGGAAATCCGACTCCTTGTCCGACCATTCCCGGTGCTTTTCGTCGGCCGCCTGGCGCTTGTCGGCGGGCCGCTCCCGGGGGTCCTGGATGCTCAGGGCCGAGGTGATCACCAGCGCCTCCTTCAAGGCACCCTCCCGCTCCGCCGCCAGCAGCATGCGACCCAGCCTGGGATCCAGGGGCAAACGGCCGAGCTGGCGTCCCAGGGGGGTCAGCCGGCCGTCGCCGGTCACTGCCTCCAGTTCCGCGAGCAACTGGAAGCCGTCGTTGATCAGGCGCCGATCCGGGGGATCGACAAAGGGAAATTCCCGGATATCACCAACGCCCATGCCCAGCATTTGCAGGATGACCGAGGCCAGGTTGGTGCGCACGATCTCCGGATCGGTAAACCGGGGCCGGTTGAGGAAGTCGGTCTCGTCGTACAGGCGCAGGCAGACACCCGGCCCGAGCCGGCCACAACGGCCAGCACGCTGGTTGGCACTGGCCTGGGAGACCGGCTCCACCGGCAGACGCTGCACCTTGCTGCGGTAACTGTAACGGCTGATGCGGGCGTATCCGGTATCGATGACATAGCGAATGCCCGGCACCGTCAGGGAGGTTTCCGCGACATTGGTGGCGAGTACCACCCGGGTCAGTCGTGGCCCCTTGCCGGGACGGAAAATGCGGTCCTGGTCGGAAACGCTCAGGCGGGCGTAGAGGGGCAGTATCTCCAGATCGTTCAGTTCGGCGCGGCGCAGGGCGTTCGCCGTTTCGCGAATCTCCCGCTCGCCGCTCAGGAATACCAGAATATCGCCCCGGCCGCTTTCCGCCAGCAGTTCTCCCACGCCGTCGACAATCGCCCCGTAGATATCCTCGTCAGCCTCGGCGGGCGGTCGGTAACGGATTTCCACGGGGTAAGTCCGGCCAGTAACCTCCACCACCGGGGCGTTGCCGAAGTGCTCTGAAAAACGGGCCACGTCGATGGTGGCGGAAGTGATGATGACTTTCAGGTCCGGGCGGCGGGGAAGAATTTTTTTGATGTAGCCCAGCAGGAAATCGATATTGAGGCTGCGCTCGTGGGCTTCATCGATGATCAGGGTATCGTATCGACTCAAATCGGGATCGCTGTGAATCTCGGCCAGCAGGATACCGTCGGTCATCAGCTTGACCAGGGTATCGTCACCGGTCTGGTCGCTGAAACGCACCTGGTAGCCCACTTTGCCGCCCAGCGGTGTTGCCAGTTCCTCGGCAATGCGGCCGGCCACCGAGCGGGCGGCGATCCGGCGCGGCTGGGTATGGCCAATGATCCCGGCGGCACCCCGGCCCAGCTCCAGACACAACTTGGGCAGCTGGGTGGTCTTGCCGGAGCCGGTTTCGCCCGCTACTACGACTACCTGGGATTGCGCCAGTGCCTCGGCAATGGCACCACGGCGCTGGCTGACCGGCAAATCTTCCGGGTACCGGATCTCGGGACGGGCGGCGCGGCGGTGCTCGACCCGGGCAACGGAGGCCTCGAGATCCCGCGCCAATTTACCCAGCCCGATATCGGCCGGCTTGCCCTGCTTGAGGCGACGGCGCAACCCGGCCAGGCGGCGGGCGAACCCGTCGCGATCGGCAATCATCGCACGCCCGATATCGCCGGCGAGCCGGCCCGGTTGTTGCTCTGTGGTTTCTTCGGCAGCGGTCACGTCAGAGAGGTTTTCAAGGTAGGGGGCGGGAGCGGAAAAACTAGCGGGAGAGCACCGTCATTGCCTCTTCCAGACCGCCCAGGGTCAGGGGAAACATACGGTCCGACACCAACTGTCGAATCATGCGGATCGACGGCGTGTATTCCCAGTAGTCAGCCTCCACCGGATTCAGCCACACCAGCTTTTCGTAGGTGCCGGCAAGTCGTTGCAGCCAGAGCGCACCGGGCTCTTCGTTGAAATAGTCGATACCACCGCCCACGGCTGTTACCTCGTAGGGCGACATGGAGGCATCGCCGACAACAATAACCCGGTAATCACTGCCGTAGGTGTGGAGCAGGTCCCAGGTGTGTAGCTTATCGCTGAAGCGCAGCTTGTTGTCGCGCCAGACAAAGTCGTAAAACATGTTGTGAAAATAAAAGTATTCGAGGTGCTTGAACTCACTCCTTGTGGCGGAGAACAGTTCCTCGCAAACCCTGACGTGAGCATCCATGGAACCACCCACGTCGAAAAAAACCAGCACCTTGACGGCGTTATGGCGCTCGGGAACCATCTTCAGGTCGAGCAGACCGGCATTGCGGGCCGTTGATTTGATGGTATCGTCCAGGTCCAGTTCGTCCCGGGCGCCGGTGCGCGCGAACTGGCGCAGGCGCCGCAGAGCCACCTTGATATTGCGGGTACCCACCTCCACGGAATCGTCCAGGTTGCGGAACTCACGCTTCTCCCAGGTCTTGATCGCGCGCCTTTCCCGGCTCTCGCCGCCCACCCGGATACCCTCGGGGTTGTAACCGCTGTTGCCGAACGGGGAGTCGCCGCCGGTCCCGATCCACTTGCTGCCCTTCTGGTGGCGGCTCTTCTGTTCCTCGAGGCGTTTCTTGAATTCCTCGATGAGTTTTTCCAGGCCGCCCATGCTCTCAATCTTGGCCTTCTCCTCGTCGGTCAGGCTTTTCTCGAACTCGTTGCGCAGCCAGTCTTCGGGGATGAGGGCCTCGAGAAAATCGTCCAGGGATTCCAGCTCGCGGAAATACAGGGAAAAAGCCCTGTCGAACCGGTCGTAATATTTCTCGTCCTTGACCATGCAGGTCCGGGACAGGAGATAAAAATCGTCGACGCTGCCAAAGGCCAGGTGGTTGTCCAGGGCCTCGTAGAGCGTCAGCAACTCATTAAGCGAAACCGGCACCCCGGCCCTGCGCAGCCCGTCGAAGAAATTAAGCAGCATTTAGCGCCCTTCTCGCCGCATCATGAATGCCAGCCGTTCCAGCATATGCACGTCCTGCTCGTTTTTCAAAAGGGCGCCATAGAGCGGTGGAATGGCCTTGCTGGGGTCCCTGTCCTTGAGAATATCGTCGGGAATATCGTCCGAGACCAGCAGCTTCAACCAGTCGATCATCTCGGACGTGGACGGTTTTTTCTTGAGGCCGGGAATATCCCGCACTTCGAAAAAGACATCCAGGGCTTCGCTCAGCAGGTTCTTCTTGATGTCCGGAAAGTGCACACCGATGATATCCTCCATGGTTTCCCGGTCGGGAAACTTGATGAAGTGGAAAAAACAGCGGCGCAGGAAAGCGTCGGGCAACTCCTTCTCGTTGTTGCTGGTGATGATGACAATGGGACGCTGTTTCGCCCTGATGGTTTCCCCTGTCTCGTAGACATGGAACTCCATGCGGTCCAGTTCAAGGAGCAGGTCGTTGGGAAACTCGATATCGGCCTTGTCCACCTCATCGATAAGCAATACCACCTGCTCGTCGGATTCGAAGGCTTCCCAGAGCTTGCCCTTGCGGATGTAGTTGCGGATATCGTGAACCCGCTCGTCGCCGAGCTGGGAATCCCGCAGCCGGGATACCGCATCGTATTCGTACAGCCCCTGCTGGGCTTTGGTGGTGGATTTGATATGCCAGGCTATGAGGGGCTTGCCCAGGGCCGCCGCCACTTCCTCGGCGAGCAGGGTCTTGCCGGNNTTGATCAGCAGCGGACGCTGCAGGTTGACGGCGGCGTTGACCGCCATTCGCAGGTCTTCAGTGGCGACATAGCGCTCTGTTCCGGTAAAGCTCATGGATTGATTGCTCCAGTATCTACTTGATGCCCGCTTCGCACACCACAGGGTAGTGCTCTGGTTGATGTCAGACGGGGCTGCGCATGGTAACAAACTCCTCGGCGGCGGTGGGATGAACCCCCACTGTCGCGTCGAAGTCCGCCTTGGTGGCGCCGGCCTTCATGGCCACCGCAAAGCCCTGAATAATCTCGCCGGCCTCGTCGCCGAGCATATGGCAGCCCACCACCCGTTCGGAGGCGGCATCGACGATAAGCTTCATCATGATCTTGTCGTGGCCGCCGGTAAGCGTCTGCTTTAAGGGACGAAAGCTGGTGCGGTATACCCGAATATCCCCGTAGCGCTCCCGGGCCGCATCCTCGTCCAGGCCCACGGTGCCGATGGGGGGCTGGCTGAAAATGGCCGTGGGGATATTGTCGTAATCCATGGTCGTATCGCCGCCATTGAACAGGTTGGCGGACAGGGCCATGCCCTCGGCGATGGCCACCGGCGTGAGTTCCATATGGCCGATCACATCCCCGAGCGCGTAAATCGAGGGTTCCGCCGTCCGAAAGCGGTCATCGACGACAATGGCACCGGTATCGGTCAGTTCGACCGCGGTATTCGCCAGTCCCAGGCCGGCGGTCATGGGACGGCGTCCGGTGGCGTAAACCACGGCATCCACCTCCAGGACGTCGCCTTCGGCCAGGGTCACCGCCAGGGTGCCGTCGGCGTTTTTGTCGACTCGCTCCACGTGGCTCTGGAAACGCACGTCGACGCCCTGCCCGGCCATCTGGTCGGCCAGGGACTGGCGGATATCCCGGTCGAAGCCGCGCAGGAAAAGCTCGCCCCGGTAGATCAGGTGGGTATCCACTCCCAACCCGTGGAAAATACCGGCAAACTCCACGGCGATATAGCCACCACCGACAATGGCCACCCGGCGGGGAAAGTGCTCCAGATAGAACACCTCGTTGGAGGAAATGACGTGTTCGCGGCCCGGGAACTCAGGCACATAGGGCCAGCCTCCCACCGCCACCAGAATATACCGGGTTCTGAACTGCCGTTCGCCGACGCGCACGCTCTGGGGCCCGGTAATGGTGGCCCTGCCCTCCACCAGGTCCACCCCGGCATTGTCCAGAAGGTTGCCGTAAACGTCATTGAGTCGCTCGATTTCCCGGGTCTTGTTGTCTCGAAGCGTGGGCCAGTCAAAATCCGTTTCCCCGACGCGCCAACCGTAAGACCCCGCGTCGCGAAACGCGTGGGAAAATTCCGAGGCGTAGACGAAGAACTTTTTGGGGATGCAGCCCACATTGACACAGGTCCCGCCCAGTTGCCGGTCCTCGGCGATGGCCACGCGGGCACCGTACTGGGCGGACATGCGCGCGGTGCGCACCCCGCCGGAACCGGCCCCGATAACAAAAAGATCGTAATCGAAGTCTTCCATCATTCTCCAAACCATTTCAATTGATTGTGCAGGGATACCACGGAGCCCACGATAATCAGGGTCGGGGCCCGTCCGCCGCCCCGGCGGACGATTTCGGGCAATGTCGCCAGGTCGCCGGTAAAAACCCGCTGATTGTCGGTGGTCCCCTTCTCCACCAGGGCCGCCGGGGTATCGGCGGCCATTCCGTGGGCAGCGAGTTGGCGGCAGATGGTCTCCAGGTTGTTGAGACCCATATAGAACACCAGCGTTTCGCCGGGGGTGACCAGTGCCGCCCAGTCCAGATCGAGCTGGTCGTCGCGGCGGTGGCCCGCTATAAAACGCACCGACTGCGCGTGGTCCCGGTGGGTGAGCGGGATGCCCGCATAACTGGCGCAGCCGGACGCCGCGGTGATACCGGGAACAACCTGGAAGGCGATACCGTGATCGGCCAGGTGCTCGATCTCTTCCCCGCCCCGGCCGAAGATAAAAGGGTCGCCGCCCTTGAGGCGCAGCACCCGGTAACCCTTTTGCGCGTACTCCACCAGCTTGCGATTGATATTGTCCTGGGTCACCGGATGATTGCCGGCGGTCTTGCCGACGTAGAGACGCTCCGCGTCACGGCGCACCAGATCGAGCACCTCCTTCGATACCAGGCGGTCGTGGATGACGATGTCCGCCTGCTGCATCAGGCGCAGGGCGCGAAAGGTCAGCAGGTCCGGATCGCCGGGACCGCCCCCCACCAGATAAACCTCGCCCTGAACGGGCTCCCCACCACGACGGGCGGCCTCCTCCAGAGCCTCGTTCATGGCGGCCTCGGCCTGGCGGTTGCGACCGGTATACACCAGTTCGGCAATTTTGCCTTCCAGCACCTGTTCCCAGAAGGCCCGGCGCTTTTCAGGCTCCAGCTTTTCCCGGACGGCGCCGCGAAAACGATCCGCCAGGCGCGCCAGGTCGCCGTAGCGACCGGGCAGCATGGCTTCCAGGCGTCCGCGCAGGAGCCTGGCCAGTACCGGGGCGCTGCCGCCGGTCCCGATGGCGATCTGGATCGGCGAGCGATCGACAATCGCGGGAAAAATCACCGAGCACAGATCCGGCTTGTCCACCACGTTGACGGGCAGGTTGCGCGCTTGACAGAGGGCGGACACCCGCCGGTCCAGGAGATCGTCCTCGCCGGCGGCAACCACCAATGCCTTGTCTTCCAGGTCCGCCTCCTCGAAGGCCCGCTCGACAAGCACCAGGGACCGCGAAGCGGCAAGCTCGCGCAGGCCCGAGTCGATGACCGGTGCCACCACCTCCACCACGGCTCCCGCTTCCAGCAATGGCCGCACCTTGCGCAGTGCCGTTTCGCCACCACCCACCACCAGGCACCGGCGACCCTTGAGGTCGTGGAACAGCGGCAGGTAATCCATCCGGCGACCTATTGACCGCCGATGCTGGCGATGCCGCCCATATAGGGTCTGAGCGCGCCGGGCACGGTAATGGAACCGTCCGCCTGCTGAAAATTCTCCATGATAGCCAGCAGGGTGCGGCCTATGGCCAGTCCGGAACCGTTCAGGGTGTGCACCAGTTCGGGCTTGCCGGTTTCCGGGTTGCGCCAGCGGGTTTTCAGGCGCCGGGCCTGGAAATCCCGGAAATTACTGCACGAGGAGATTTCCCGGTAGCGTTCCTGGGACGGCAGCCAGACCTCGATATCGTAAGTACGGGCGGCGGAAAAACCCAGGTCACCGCCGCAAAGGACGACAGTGCGATACGGCAGTTCCAGCTTTTCCAGAATGGCCTCGGCATGGCCGGTCAGGTCCTCCAGGGCCCGGTCGGATTCCTCTGGCGCGACAAACTGCACCAGTTCCACTTTTTCAAACTGGTGCTGGCGAATCAGGCCCCGGGTGTCCTTGCCGTAGCTTCCCGCCTCGCTGCGAAAACAGGGCGTATGGCTTACGTATCGGATTGGCAGCTCGCCGTCGATGATGTCGCCACGGTAAACATTGGTGACCGGCACCTCGGCCGTGGGAATCAGGTAGAAATTCCGTTCGTCCTCAAGCCTGAACAGGTCCGCCTCGAACTTGGGCAGCTGGCCGGTGCCGTACAGGGAATCCCGGTTAACCACGAAGGGCACGTAAATTTCATCGTAACCGTGCTCGTTGATATGGACGTCGAGCATAAACTGGATAAGGGCTCTGTGCATGCGCGCCACGCCGCCGCGCATGACTGCGAACCGGGAACCGCTGAGTTTGGTGGCGGTCTCGAAATCCATAAGGCCGCCGGGTGCCCCCAGGTCGACATGGTCACGCACGTCGAAATCGAACCGGCGGGGTTCGCCCCGGCGACGAATCTCCACATTGTCCGCCTCCGACTCGCCAGCGGGTACCGCCTCATCGGGAATATTGGGTATCTCGAGAAGCCGTTCTTCCAACCGCTCCCTGACGGCGGACTCTTCCTCGTGAGCATGGTGCGCGGCATTTTTCAGTTCTTCACCCTTTCGTTTCAGGGGCTCGATATCCTGCCCCTCTTTTTTGGCCTGGGCCACAGCCTTACCCATTGACTTGGAGTAGGCATTGCGTTCGGCCAGCAGGCGCTGGGTTTTTTCAATGGCTTCCCGATGGCGTGCATCCAGTTCGAGAAGCCCCTGCACATCGAGATTAACACCGCGTTTGGCGAGGGCTTGGGCAACGGAGTCCGGCTCCGAACGAATTCGTTTGAGGTCCAGCATGGGATAATGCGATCCAGGTTAGAACAATCGGGTCAAAAAGACGGCTGCGGCTATGCCAACAAGACATAGTAGAACGCTTGCCAAAACATAGAAAGCCGCCAGCAAGGGATGGCCATTTTGCCATAAAGCCAGGGCGTCGAGCGAGAATGTGGAAAACGTGGTCAGGGACCCGACGAACCCGACCATAAGAAAATTACGCCATTCAAGACTGAGTGGCGATTTTTCCACAATTAGCACGTAGAGAACGCCGATCAGCAAAGACCCCAGCACATTGACGGAGAGTGTTCCCAAGGGGAAACGGCCTCCCATTACCGGATACAAAAGCCCATTGACGCCGTACCGGCACAGGGCTCCCAGGGCACCGCCGGCGGCCACCGCAAGCAGGTGTGTCATTTTCCCTTCCCTTTTTCGTTATCACGATCATAGCGCTGACGGCGGCTCCGGCTGTTCATCTCCCGAAAGCGGCTAAGCTTGTCGCCGATCTGTTTCTCCAGGCCCTGGTCCGCGGGTTGGTAGTAAAGGGTATCCTTGATGGGCTCGGGGAAATAGTTTTCTCCCGCCGCGAAGGCATCGGCCTCGTCGTGGGCGTACCGGTAATCCTTTCCATAATCAAGCTCCTTCATCAGCTTGGTGGGCGCGTTGCGGATGTGGAGCGGGACTTCGTAGCTGGGCTGCTGCCTGACATCGGCCATGGCCTGGTTGAAGGCCGTATAGACGGCATTACTCTTGGCCGCCACGGCCATGTAGACAACCGCCTGGGCCAGGGTCAGTTCCCCTTCCGGGGAGCCCAGGCGCTCCAGGGTGTCCCAGGCACCGAGGGCAATCTGCAGGGCCCGGGGGTCGGCATTGCCGATATCCTCCGAGGCCATGCGCACCACCCGCCTGGCTATGTAGAGCGGATCGCAGCCCCCATCGAGCATGCGCGCCAGCCAGTAGAGGGCTGCATCCGGGGACGAGCCGCGTACGGACTTGTGCAGGGCCGAGATCTGGTCGTAGAAAAAATCACCGCCCTTGTCGAAACGGCGCGTATCGGTGACCAGCACCTCCCTGAGCGCGGCCTCGTCGATTCGACCATCCTCGGCCAGGTCGCCGGCAATCTCCAGCAGGTTCAGCGCGCGCCGGGCGTCGCCGTCGGCGGCCTTCGCCAGCATGGCCAGGGTTTCGTCATCGATCCTTATGTCCGCGGCCATCCCCCGCTCGTCATCGGCCAGGGCATGGCGGAGCACGGCCTCCACATCGGCGTCATTCAGGGACCGCAACACATAGACCCGGCACCGGGACAACAGCGCATTGTTGAGCTCAAAGGACGGGTTTTCCGTGGTGGCGCCCACCAGGATCACAGTGCCGTCTTCCACGTAGGGGAGGAAAGCATCCTGCTGGGATTTGTTAAAACGATGCACTTCGTCCACGAACAGCACTGTCTTTCGGCCGCGCAGGTCCCGCTCCTCCTCGGCCCGCGCAACGGCGGCACGGATATCCCTGACCCCGGTCAGGACGGCGGAGATACTCTCGAAGTGGGCGTCGGCGTAACCGGCGATCATCCTCGCCAGCGTGGTCTTGCCCACGCCGGGCGGTCCCCAGAAAATCATCGAGTGGAGCTGGCCGTGCTCGATGGCCTCGCGCAGCGGCTTGCCCGAACCGAGGATGTGTTCCTGACCGATAAATTCCGCCAGTGTCCGGGGCCGCATGCGTGCCGCCAGCGGCCGGTATACCGACCGGCTGAACAGGTCCTCAGTCATCGCGCAGGATGTCGACGCCGGCGGGGGGCTCGAACTGGAAGCGGCTGCTGGCTATATCGCCATTGATTTCCACGCCGCTCAGCTCAATCCGGGTTTCCTGGCCCATACTGTCCCGGAGCACCATGGACGAAGGCCTGCCCCCGGCAAAACGGATGGCAATGCTCTCGAACAGGCTGTCGCCGCCCCGGGGCTCCAGCCGATAGAGCGTCTCGTTATCGGTCAACTGTTCGGCGCTGACCCGGTATTCGGCTTCCAGGTCTCCGACCTCGCCAATGAAAAGGATGGCCGGCGTACGGCGGATATTCCGCTGGAACGGTCGGACGGTCACCTGCGCCAGGTCGGGATCGTAAATCCAGAGGGTTTCCGCATCCGAAACAATGAGCTGTTCGAAAGGCGCCTCGCTGTGCCAATAGACCTTGCCGGGCCGGGCCACCGCCATTTCGCCGCGGGCGCGCTGAATGACATGGCCGTCCGGGCCGGTCAGTATCTGCTCGAAATTGGCACTGATATTTTCCATGGGCGCCAACAGGCGGCGCAGGTCCGATGCGTCGTCCCGGCCTCCGGCCATGACAGCTAAAGGCAGGAACACCAGTGCACAAATCGCAAACCGAATCAATCGAAGCATGATCAGCCTCTATGGTTGGGTGCCAGGACTTCCCTGGAACCGTTGCTGTTCATGGGGCTGACTACGCCGGCGGATTCCATGGCCTCGATCAGGCGGGCGGCCCGGTTATAACCGATACGCAACTTGCGTTGCACCGAGGATATGGACGCCTTGCGGCTCTCCAGCACAAAGGCGACCGCCTCGTCGTAAAGGGAATCCGCCTCCGGGTTGTCCGTGTCGCCGCCCTCCCCGTCACTGTAACCGGGTACGGGAATGGCGGAGGTGGAGCCCTCGTCGGTGATATCGTCCAGGTATTCGGGCTCGCCGCGCTTCTTCCAGTCCGCCACCACCCGGTGTACCTCGTTGTCGTCGACAAAGGCGCCGTGGACCCGCACCGGGACACTGGTCCCGGAGGGTAAATAGAGCATGTCGCCGTGGCCGAGCAACTGCTCCGCACCGCCCTGGTCGAGAATGGTGCGGGAATCGATCTTGGAGGAGACCTGGAAGGCGATACGCGTGGGCACATTGGCCTTGATCAGGCCGGTAATCACATCCACGGAAGGCCG
>DGNJ01000028.1:0-5550 GCA_002388905.1 Cellvibrionales bacterium UBA4495 | reverse complement strand
TCCACCTTCTTGCCGACGATCATCATCATGTCGGCGAATTCGTCGATAACCACGACGATATAGGGCAGTTTTTCGAGGCCGGGTCGCTCCTGATCCTCCTCGTCGGCAAATACGCTGGCGGTGGGGTCCGGCTGCCACAGGGGGTCGGGAATGGGCTCCCCGCGACGGGCAGCCTCCTCGACCTTGCGATTGTAGCCGGCCAGGTTGCGCACACCCATGGCGGCCATCAGCTTGTAGCGCCGCTCCATTTCACCCACACACCACCGCAGGCCACTGGCGGCATCCTTCATGTCGGTAATCACCGGCGTCAGCAGGTGGGGAATATCGTCGTAGACGGAAAGCTCCAGCATCTTCGGATCCACCAGGATCATGCGGACGTCCTCGGGCGTGGCCTTGTAGAGCAGGCTCAGGAGCATGGCGTTAATGCCCACGGATTTGCCTGAACCGGTGGTACCCGCCACCAGCAGATGTGGCATCTTGGAAAGGTCCGCCACCACCGGCAACCCGGCGATATCGTGGCCCAGAGCCAGGGTCAGGGGCGATTTGGCGTGGTCGTAGGTCTCGGACGAGAGCACTTCGCTCAGACGCACCGTCTGGCGATGTTCGTTGGGAATTTCCACGCCCACCACGGATTTTCCGGGAATCACCTCCACCACCCGCACACTGACCACCGCCAGGGAGCGCGCCAGGTCCCGCGCCAGATTGCTGATGCGGCTGGCCTTGACCCCTGGCGCGGGCTGTATCTCGAAACGGGTGATCACCGGGCCCGGCATCACCTCGACCACCTCCACTGCAATGCCGAAATCCTGGAGCTTGAGTTCCAGTAACCGGGACATGGCCTCCAGCGACTCCTTGGAAAAACCCTTGGCGGCTTCCTGCCTGGCCGGGGCATCGAGGAGCCCCAGGGGCGGCAACTCGCCGGTCACCGGGGTATCGTCGAACAGGGGCACCTGTTTTTCCTTTTCCACCCGTGTGCTGCGCTCCACCTGGCGGGGCGGGGCCTGAATAACCGGCTCCTTGCGCTCCTTCGCCTGCCTGGTCTTCTTTTCCACCGCCGCCTGGCGCTTGCGCTGGGCCTGTTCAGAGGTCTTGCGTTCAGCGAAGCGCATTCGATAGGCGGCCACTCTGGAACGCAGCCACTCGAAGCCTGCCAGGGTCCAGCGGCCAATGCCGTCGATCAGCGCCAGCCAGGAAATATCCGTAAAGATGGTGACTCCGAAGAGGAAAACGGCGAGAAGAATGAGTGTGCCGCCGAAATGGCTGAAGGCGGCGGTAACGGCATCGCCGAAAGACTCCCCGGCAACCCCGCCGACACCGAAAGGCAGTGAGGTGGTGAGATCCCCGTGGTGCATATCGGTGAGGGCTGTGGCACTGAGCATCACCAGCGCCAGGCCCACGAAGCGCAGCACAAAAACCACCCAGTCAAAGGATTGATCCTCGCCCCGGTGGGCGCGAAACACGTTCCAGGCCCGCAGTGCGAGCAGCGCCGGGAAGAGATAGGCCATATAACCGAAGAGCGAGAAAAAGACATCGGCAAGCCAGGCCCCGGCGGGACCGGCCGCATTATCGACGGCTCCGCCGGTGCCGGTGTGGGACCAGCCGGGATCGTCCGGCGAATAGGTAAGCAGCGACACCAGGAGGCAAAGACTGACCACCAGCCAGCCGATCAGGGCGCCTTCCCGGAGAATAAGACGGCCACGCTCCCCCAGTTGGATGCGGGATTCCCTCGCCTCGTTTTTCGCTACCTTAGCCAAAAGCTTGTTTCCCGGCCCGATGATTCGGCGCTATTGTAAACGCTGGGGCTTCATTAGTCAGTGCGCCACTGCCCGGATCGGACAAGCGCCGGAACCGGCGATAAGAACGGACTATCGGCCGGATAGAAAATTCCGGGTTTGATACGAACCCGATCTCCCGTATTATTTTCGCCATCATCAATCCCCGTTTACCAACAGGAAGTACCCATGTCAGAGACCCAACACCATCGCCTTATGATTCTGGGCTCCGGTCCCGCCGGCTGGACGGCCGCCATTTACGCGGCCCGGGCCAATCTCAAGCCCGTGGTGGTCACCGGCATCGAGCACGGCGGCCAGCTCACCACCACCACCGATGTGGACAACTGGCCCGGCGACATCGAGGGCCTCCAGGGACCCGACTTAATGATCCGCATGCAAAAACATGCCGAACGCTTTGATACTGAAGTTATTTTTGATCATATCGAATCCGTGGACCTAAGCCAACGCCCCTTTCAACTGGAGGGCGTGGAAAAATATTCCTGTGACGCGCTGATCATTGCCACCGGTGCTTCCGCCCAATACCTCGGCCTGCCCTCCGAACAGGCCTACATGGGCAAGGGCGTCAGCGGCTGCGCCACCTGTGACGGTTTTTTCTACCGTGACAAGAAAGTCGCCGTCATCGGCGGCGGCAATACCGCTGTCGAGGAAGCTTTGTATCTATCCAATATCTGCAGCGAAGTGGTGCTGGTTCACCGGCGTGACCAACTGCGCGCGGAGAAAATCCTCCAGGACAAGCTCTTCGACAAGGCCGAGAACGGCAACGTCACCATTCTCTGGGACAACGTCCTGGACGAGGTACTGGGCAACGACGAGGGCGTCAACGGCATCCGGATCAAGAGCACCAAGGACGACTCACTGCAGGAACTGGAGCTCGCCGGCGTCTTTATCGCCATCGGCCACAAACCCAACACCGATATCTTCAAGGGGCAGTTGGACATGGAAAACGGATATATTCAGGTCAAGAGCGGCCTCGACGGCAACGCCACGGCCACCAGCGTACCCGGTGTATTCGCCTCGGGCGATGTCATGGATCACGTCTACCGGCAAGCGGTGACCTCCGCCGGTACCGGCTGCATGGCCGCCCTGGATGCGGAAAAGTTTCTGGATCAGCAAGACTGATTGTGCTTGAGTAAAGAAAAGGAACGCGAACTCAAAAGTTTGCGAAGGTCGGTGGGAGCCGCCTTCTGAAACTGTGCGGAGCCATGGATGNNCCCGCCTGCAACTACTGGACGACGATCACCCGGTTTTTCCCGATCCGTCCGAAGCACTGGAAGACCCCGACGGACTCCTGGCCGTCGGGGGCAACCTTCGCCCCGAAACGCTTATTACCGCCTATGAGCGCGGCATTTTCCCCTGGTACAGCGAAGGACAGCCTGTTCTCTGGTGGTCGCCCTCCCAAAGGGCCGTACTGGTACCCGGGAACGAGCACTGCAGCCGGAGTCTGCGCAAATTCCTGCGCCGCACACCCCTTGAATTTTCCACCGATCGCGCCTTCGATGCGGTGGTGGCCGCCTGCGCAGCGCCCCGGGACGACACCGGGGAAACCTGGATCACACCGGCCATGGCGCGGGCCTATGCGGACCTGCACCGCCTGGGTATCGCCCATTCCGTGGAGTGCTGGCTGGATGGCAAACTGGCGGGAGGGCTCTACGGCGTCAGGGTGGGCCGGGTATTTTGTGGCGAATCCATGTTCAGCCGTATCGACAATGCCTCCAAGGCCGTGTTCATCGTCCTTTCCAGAACGCTGGCCCGGGCCGGCTTCGACCTCATCGATTGCCAGGTGCCCAACCCTCACCTGACCTCCCTGGGGGTCTTCACGATCTCCCGTCGCCGCTTTCTCGGGAAACTGCATCAATCGAGTGAAAAAAATACCTGGCCCGGCATTACAGACTTCCAGCAAACATTTGCTATGCTTTCCGGAAAGGACGAGGAGGGACCATGACACGCGATGTCACCCCGGACCTGAAGTCGGTGAGGCTCTTTTTCACTCAGCCCCACGACTGCAGCTATCTGCCCGACAGGGAGGCAACCACCGCCTTTGTCGATCCGACCCTCTATGTGGACAAGGGCCTCTACAGCCAGCTCACCCACCTGGGTTTTCGACGCAGCGGCCGGTACTTCTACGCGCCCCGCTGCCGCGGCTGTCAGGCCTGTGTTTCCGCGCGCATCCCCGTCGCCCTCTTCCACCCCAGCCGCACGCAGCGTCGCTGCCTGAGACGCAACACCGATGTCACCGTGACCCCCATCCACGCCATCGATGTGGAAGAACACTACCCTCTCTATGAGCGCTATATCCACGCCCGCCACAGCGACGGCGACATGTATCCGCCATCCCGATCCCAATTCCTGGATTTTCTCGGCGAGGGCATGGAGCAGACCCGGTATGTGGAGTTCCGCAACGGCGCTCAGCTGTTGGGCTGTTCCGTGGTGGACCTGCTCGACGACGGGATCTCCGCAATCTACACCTATTTCGAACCGGGCCTGGGCAGGCGCAGCCTGGGAATATTCGCCATCCTGAGCCTTATCGACCTGGCCGACCGCCTGGGCCTGGCTTATGTCTATCTGGGCTTCTGGGTAAGCGGCTGCGACAAGATGGAATATAAAACCGCCTTCAGACCGCTGGAACTGCTGGTGGACGACGCATGGCAGCTTCAGGAGAAAGGAAACACCGCCTCCGCCCGCTGAACGCGGCAAACTTTTGGCAGTCTCTCTAAGTCTTTGCCTTCCCTCTTTTTTTGAGGCAAAATGCCCGCCCTACTGAAAACCATGTGGAGCAGCCGGCGTCTATGCCCAAAGAAGATCATATTGAAATGGAAGGCGAAGTCATCGACACCCTTCCCAATACCACTTTCCGCGTCAAGCTGGAGAACGGGCACGTTGTCACGGCCCATATTTCCGGCAAGATGCGCAAGAACTATATCCGGATCCTCACCGGCGACAAGGTCAAGGTGGAACTGACCCCCTACGACCTGAGCAAGGGACGCATTACCTACCGGGCCCGTTAACAACCACGGTCCCGGCCCGGGGGTCCACGGCCTGAAGCCGCGACGCGACGGGCTCCCCCGACGAAATCCTCAGCCGCTCTCCATATCCAGGTGGATGTCGTCGTTCTCGACAGTCACATGGACAGTGCCGCCCTTCTCCGACAGCCCGCCGAACAGCACCTCCTCCGCCAGCGGCTTCTTGAGCTTGTCCTGTATCAGCCGGGCCATGGGTCGGGCACCCATTTTCTTGTCGTAACCGTGCTCGGCAAGCCAGAGTCGCGCATCCTCGTCCACGTCCAGCATCACTTTCTTCTCGTCGAGCTGGCTTTGAAGCTGGGTGAGGAACTTGTCCACCACCGTCTTTATCACTTCCGTATCCAGTGACTGGAACTGAATAATGGCATCGAGCCGGTTGCGGAATTCGGGCGTGAACATGCGCCGGATGGCCTCCATGGCATCCGTCGAGTGGTCCTGGGTGGTAAAGCCGATGGAAGTACGGCTGATCAGTTCGGCACCGGCATTGGTGGTCATGATCAGAATAACATTGCGGAAATCCGCCTTCCGGCCGTTGTTGTCGGTCAGGGTACCGTGGTCCATCACCTGCAGGAGCAGGTTAAATACATCCGGGTGCGCCTTCTCGATTTCGTCGAGCAACACCACCGAATGGGGATGCTTGGTGACGGCGTCGGTGAGCAGCCCGCCCTCGTCGTAACCCACATAGCCGGGAGGGGCACCGATCAGGCGGGATACCGTATGCCGCTCCATGTACTCGG
>DGNJ01000125.1 GCA_002388905.1 Cellvibrionales bacterium UBA4495 | reverse complement strand
GGCACAGGTTGCCCAGGCTGATCACGTAATTGCCGTGGTTGTGCATGGTCTTGGGCGCGAACAGCGAAGGCACTTTGATACCGCTCTTGTCACTGCGAAAGACGTAAAGGTCGTCGCCGGTAACCGGCGCATGGAGAGGCGCTCCCTTGTCTTTCCAGTCGGGAAAAAGCTCGTTGAGGGCCGTGGGTTCGAGAACGGCGCCGGACAGGATATGGGCACCCACCTCGGAACCTTTTTCGACGACACACACCTCCAGGTCCGGATTGAGCTGGCGGAGTCGACAGGCGGCGGACAGACCGGAGGGGCCCGCACCGACAATGACGACGTCGTATTCCATTGATTCACGTTCCATACATACCTCCAGATTAGCCAGCTCTGTAATTTCAAGGACTTGGGGCTCGAACCGGGGGAGGATTTTATACGGAATACCGCCGCGATTCTACCGGAAGCGGGGCTTTTGCCAGGCGAGGGGGGGCGGGTGAGCGGTGCAGGCGGCGGCTTAGCGACTCTCCAGCCGATAGCGTTTTTTCTCTTCCTCGGAAAGATTTTCCCAGCGTTTGCGCAGTGCTTCCCGGGCTTCCGGGGAAAGTTGCCGGTAGCGCTCCCGGGCCTCGCGTATGCGTTCGCGCTTATCGGGAGGCAGTTGCTGGTATTCACGGCANNGCCGGCTCTCGATCTTTCGGCGCTCCTCCGGCGACAGTTTGCGGCCTTTGCCGCTATCCCCGGCCGCCAGCAGGAGAATATGATGGTCTTCGCCTGTGAAACCGAAGTTCGGCAGCGATGAATGATCCTGGTAAGCCTGACCGGGCAGGACCACGAGAACAAATGCGGCCAGGGCCACAGCGGTTAGAGGCTTCATCCGTTGCTGGACCTCTCACTTTCGGCAAGCCAGTAATAAAAATCGAGGTTTTCGTAAAACTCCGCGTTATTGCTCAGGGGTGGCGTCTTGCCGCCAGTTTCGCGGTTTTCCGGCGGGAGTAGCCACAGGGCAAGCACCAGTGTCGCCGCCGCCATGCCCGCCGCCGGCAGGGCGAGACGCAGACTGCGCCGGGCACCGCCCATCGAGAGTGCCCGTCGGCGGACGCCGGCAAGCCTGGTGGCGGTATCTTCGTCCAGTTGTCGTTCGAAGTCGTCCAGCCGGCGCCGGAGCGACCGTTCGAATTGGCTCATTCGCGCATTTCCTCCAGCAGTTCCCGCAGGGCCTGCAGGGCCCGGTGGTAATGTGTCTTGACGCTGCCTTCACTGCACTTCATGGCGTATGCCGTCTCGCCAGTCGACAACCCTTCCCAGCAACGCAGCAGGAAAGCCTGCCGCTGCCGCTGGGGCAGCCGGGCCACGGCCGCGGCAACGGCTTCCATGGTCCTGCCCCGCTCGAAACTCTCCGCCGGGTTGTTGCCCGGAATGTCAGGGGCCAGTTGCACGGGGTCCGGCGCGTCCCTGTCACCTTCCTCTCCGCGTTTCGGCCCCAGCCAGCCGATAACGCGGTCGCGGACCATTCGGCGGCGGTGCCAATCCCGGATACGGCTATCCAGAATCCGGTAGAAAAGGGGCCGCCATTCCTCGGGCGGCTTGTGGGCGTATTTCTGCACCAGTTGCATCATGGCCGTCTGCACTGTATCCAGTGCATCCTCATCGCTGCGCAGGGACAGTCTGGCGATCATGAAGGCCCGGCGCTCCACCGAGGCAAGGAAAGTATCCAGCGTTTCTTTAGGCAGTCCTCTAGCCAGTCCTCTTCTCCCGTCGTCCCGGAGCGCGCAGGTGTCATGCACTGCGCTCTCGATCGCGCTCAGCGATGGTCATGATGAAGGATCTCGCCGAGCAGGATGACGCCCCCGATCCACCCGTGGTGATGATCGTTGCGCCGCCGATGGATCACATGAATGTCGCGCCCCCGGTGATGGCCGCGTTCAAAGCCGCGCCGATGGGTTGCCCAGTGGTGTCCCCGGTAACCCGGATGGCGCGCTTCAAAGCGGTGGCTGTGACGTTCTACCCTGATCCGGTGGCTCCCGTGAGCGCGGTGCCGCGAAGTCTCGTAGCGCACCGAGCGGTGACGATCATAATCGTGGCCATTGCGAAAGCCGTGGTAATCCCGGGCGGACTCCCCCAGGACGGGCAGTGCAATCAGCGCGCCAAATAGAGCGGTGGCAAGACAGGTCTTCAGTTTCATGTCGGAACTTCCCTCTTAAGCAACCTCCCCTCAAGTAACGCGGGGAACCGGGATCGGTTGACAAAAGGATTCAAAGCTCGAGATCGACCCATACCGGGCAGTGGTCCGAGGGCTTCGTCATGGCACGGATGCTGTGGTCGATGCCGGCGCCTGTTTGGTGGGCGATAAGGGGGCGGGAGGCCAGAATCAGATCGATTCGCAGGCCGCGCCTGGGTTCGCGCTCGAACCCCCTGCTGCGATAATCGAACCAGCTGTAACGCTGCTGGCCGGGGTCGGGGTGCGCTTTCTCGTAGGTATCCTCGAGCCCGTGGCTTCGAAGCCTGTCCAGCCACTCCCGCTCTTCCGGCAGAAAGCAGGTCTTGCCGGTGCGCAGCCAACGCTTACGGTTGTCCTCGCCGATACCGATGTCCTTGTCGAGGGGGGCAACATTCATGTCGCCCATGACCAGGACCAGTTGCCGGGCAGTGTGGCTGGCCTCCAGGTGCTCGGCCAGATGCCGGTAAAAAGCTTCCTTGGCGGGGAATTTGACCGGATGGTCGCGATTTTCGCCCTGAGGGAAATAGGCGTTGAAGACGTGCAGGGGGCCCCGGGAAGTTTTCAGGGTCGCGGATACCAGACGGCGCTGGGCATCCTCGCCGTCGTGGGGATAGCCCCTGGCGGTCGCCAGGGCCGGCAACCGGTAGAGCAGGGCGACGCCGTAATGGCCTTTCTGTCCGTGATAGACAGCATCGTATCCAAGACTCCGGATAGCCTCCATGGGGAAGAGGTCGTCCGACACCTTGGTTTCCTGGAGACCGATAATATCGGGGTCGTGGTCCCGGACCACCGCTTCCAGCTGATGCAGGCGCGAGCGTATGCCGTTGACGTTAAATGAGACGACACGCATTGTGATTATTGCCGCGACTGCACCAGGCGGGCGCCGCCGTCCCGGGACAGATCGATGGTGTCGGCGAGAATCAGTCCGGCTTCTTTAAGCAGGGGATCGTCGTCGAGACTCACCGGATCGGAAGAAGGCTCCCCTGCCTCTTCGCCAGAGGGATTCGTGTCTTGTGCTTCTTCCCAGGCCTCGACACTGGCGTAGGGTTGCAGTCCCTTGGCGGCGCGACGCTTGTTTTCCAGAACAAGCAGCGCTCTTTCGCTCTCGGCTTTCTCGCGCTTGCGTTCGTCAAGATTCAGGGAAACGCGGTTGTCTTCCCTCTGCTTTTCAAACAGCGCCAGCTTTTCCTTGAGGAAAATGAAATCCGGGTCCCGGGCTGCCCGTTCGGCGTGACGACTCTTGAGCAGCGGCACCAGGGAATCCCGACTGGTCTTGTCGTCGTTGACGGGAATACCGTGGATTTCATCCCAGGGCAGGGCGTGTTCCTGACTGCTTTCGCCGATTTCCTCGATATCGTAAATGGATGGCAGGCTGATATCGGGCAACACGCCGCGATGCTGGGTACTGCCGCCGGAAATTCGGTAAAATTTGGACTCGGTCAGCTTGAGCTGACCCTCGGGCAACGGCGCCAGGACCTGGACGGTGCCCTTGCCGAAGCTTCGCGTTCCCACCACAAGGCCCCGCCCGTAATCCTGGATGGCCGCCGCGAAGATCTCCGACGCCGAGGCGCTGAGGCGATTGATCAGCACCAGCAGGGGACCCTCGTAGGCAGGCTCTGTTCGCGAACGGTACTCCCGGGAAATGGTCTGGTTGGTATGCCGGATCTGTACCACCGGCCCCGGCTGGACAAAGAGGTCGGTCAGGGTGGTGGCCTCATGCAGCGAACCGCCGCCGTTATTGCGCAGGTCGATGATAATGCCGTCGACATTTTCGTTCTTGAGTTCGCCAAGGATACGGGCCACGTCCCGGGTGGTGCTTTTATAGTCGGGATCGCGATTGCGGTAGGCCTCGAAATCAAGGTAGAAAGCGGGGATGTCGATGACGCCCAGGCGATGGCGTTCTCCCTCCGTGCCCAGCTCGATAACGCGACTCTGGGCGGCCTGTTCCTCCAGTTTCACCTCGTCCCGGACAATGGAAATGAGTTTGCTGGTGTCGGAGGGCTCGCCGCGGCCGGGAAGGACTTCCAGTCGCACTGTCGTGCCTTTTTCGCCCCGGATCAGGTCCACGACATCGTCCAGGCGCCAACCGATGACATCGCGGATGGCCTCGTCGCCTTCGCCGACGCCGATAATCTTATCCTGGGGTTCCAGCTCCCCCTGCTTATCGGCGGGCCCGCCCGGCACCACCCGGACCACCTGGGTGTATTCATCCTCGGCCTGGAGGACGGCGCCGATCCCCTCAAGGGACAGGGACATGCTGATATTGAAATTTTCCAGTTGGCGCGGGGAAAAATAGTTGGTATGGGGATCGTAGAGCGTGGTGTAGGTATTCATGAAGACCTGGAAAACGTCTTCGGCATCGCGTTTTTCCAGCTGTTTGACCTGGTTTCGATAGCGCTTGATGAGTTGCCCGGCAATCTCGTCGTCCTCCTTGCCGGCCAGCTTGAGACGCAGATAGCTGTCCTTCACTCGTCGCCGCCACAAATCGTCCAGGGCCGCCTTACTCTTCTGCCAGGCCTTGTCCTCCGGATCGACGGTATAGGATTCATCAATGGTAAAATCGAACTCCGGGCCATTCTTCAGAAGGGCGATGTTGCTGTTCAGCCGGTCCAGTACCCGGTTCCGGTAGACGTTGAATATTTCGAAAGCCGGACCCAGTTCGCCACGCTTGAGGGAATCGTCAAGGCTGGTACGCCAGCGATTGAAGGCCTCGATATCTTCGGCCAGGAAATAGCTGCGCCAGGGATCCAGGGTGTCCAGGTAGTTGTCGAGCAGTTCGCCGGAGAGTTCATCGTTGAGGGGCTGGCTGCTGTAGTGCTTGGTCCCCAGCATCTCCACCATGCCCACGGTGGTTTTCGTCTGGCCCCGTGTCGCCGTCAGCGGCTCGATATCCGCCAGGGCTTGCGAGACGACAAAAAGGATTAAAAAAACAATATAATTGACTGATTTCATTAAATACAACTCTTGGGTTCGGCGACCTAGGTCTGAGAGTTTAGCAAAAAACACCATGCTATAGACCTGCAACAGGGTGAACTTGTTCACTGTTGTCGGCGCGGTCTTCGCGGCGGCACCGTTAAGCGGTGCCAACTGGTTTTGTCGAAGGCTGTACGTTAGTATTGAAACAGATGCAGGCACTGTAAAAAGGAGAGCCAATGACAACGACCTCAGCGCCCGGCAGTGACATTGTCATCCGGAATCCGGTCACCGAGGACGGTACCGCCATGTGGCAGCTACTGGTGGATGCCGGTACCCTGGATGTCAATTCCAGCTACCTTTACCTGCTCTTGTGCCGCGACTTCGCGCCCTATTGTGCGGTGGCGGAACGGGGTGATGAAATGGTGGGCTTCGTCACCGGTTTTACCCCGCCCCTGAGACCGGATGTCTGGTTCCTCTGGCAAATCGGCGTATCGGCGACGGCTCGCGGCGAGGGGATTGCCAACCGGCTCGCCTTCCACGTCCTTAAGGATCACGCCGCGCGTGGCGGACAATACCTGGAAACCACGGTTACCGCGTCCAACAAACCGTCCCGGGCCCTGTTTAACGGCATAGCACGGCATCTTGATACCCGGATCGAAGAGCAGGAACTGTTCACCGCCGAGATGTTTCCCGAGGGCGGCCATGAGGCCGAACCCCTGATACGGATCGGGCCTTTCGATGCCGCCGCAGTGGCCCGGGCCACGGAGCAATAACTGCCAGTTACCAAAACTCACGTCAGAACGAGAGGAAGACATGCGAATTTTCGAAGAAATGGAGTCAGAGGTCCGGGGTTACGTACGATCCTTTCCGGCGATATTCGACGTTGCCCGGGGCTCCGAGATTTTCGACGAGCAGGACAACCGCTATATCGATTTTTTTGCCGGCGCCGGCACCCTCAACTACGGCCACAACAACCCGCAGATCACCGAGGCGCTGATCAAGTACCTCCAGCACGGGGGGATTGTTCACGGCCTGGACAAGGCCACGGTGGCCAAGCGGGCCTTTCTTACCAAGTTCCGGGACACCATCCTTGCTCCCCGGAATCTCCAGTACAAAGTACAGTTCACCGGCCCCACCGGCACCAATGCCGTGGAGACAGCCCTCAAGCTGGCGCGCATGGTCAAGCGGCGCTCGAACATTATCGCCTTCACCAATGGCTACCACGGGCTGACCCTCGGTGCGCTGGCGGTGACCGGCAACTACGATTACAAGGATGAATCCTACGGCTCCCGCAGCAATACGGCATTTATGCCCTTCGACGGTTTCCTCGGTCCCGATGTGGATTCTATCGACTATATGCGCCGCTTCCTGGAAGATGGCAGCAGCGGTGTCGACATTCCCGCCGCGGTGATTGTCGAAACCGTGCAGGGAGAGGGCGGCATCAACGTTGCCGGAATTGAGTGGCTGCAAAAACTGGAAGCCCTGTGCCGGGAGTTCGATATCCTGCTTATCGTCGACGACATACAAGTGGGTAATGGCCGCACCGGCACGTTCTTCAGTTTTGAAAGGGCCGGCATCTACCCCGACATGGTTTGCCTGTCGAAATCCATCGGCGGCGGCCTGCCCATGGCCCTGCTGCTGATGCGGCCCGACCTGGACCAGTGGCAGCCCGGCGAGCACACCGGCACCTTCCGGGGCAATAATCTCGCTTTTGTCGCCTCCACCGAGGCCCTGTCCTACTGGGACAACGACGATCTCGCCAAGGCCATCGAATACAAGGGCGACATTCTCTGCACCGAGCTGCAAAAAATGGTGGAAAAATTCCCGGAACTGGAAGCGTCACTGCGCGGCGTGGGCATGGTCTGGGGCCTGGAGTTGCCACAGACCGGCGTTGCCGGCGAAGCCTCGGCCGAGGCGTTCGAGCGCGGCCTGATCATTGAAACCGCCGGTGCCAACGACCAGGTCCTCAAGTTCCTGCCCTCGTTGCTTATTGAGGAAGATATCCTTCGCGAGGGCCTGGGCATTGTCGAGGAATCCCTTGCCGCCCTGGTGGACAAGCGCAGGAAGCTGCTGACCGGCGAGGAAGAGTAAGCAACATCGCCATGTGAAGCCCGCGGGATTGCCGCGCGACGGACCGCCGCCCGACGGGTTCTTTCCGCCTATCACCGACAAAAGGCAAGATTTCACTATGGATAAGGTAGTCGTTAGCAAATTTGGCGGCAGTTCGCTGGCCAATGCCCGGCAAATCGAGAAGGTCAGGGACATCGTCCGCGGCGACGTCAAGCGACGCATCGTGGTGGTTTCCGCACCGGGCAAGGCCCGCGCCGACGAAGAGAAAATCACCGACCACCTGATCAATATCGCCACCAACGGCTCGCACTTCCGCGACCAGCGCATCAATATTTCGCCGTCCGACAGCCGCGACGCGGTGGTCAAACGCTTCAGCGAAATCATGGCGGACCTGGAAATCGAGGAACAGGACCTGGTCGACGCCCTGAAGCATGATCTGGATACGGACCTGGAGGGAGACAAGCGCATTGCCTTCCTGGCATCCCGGGGAGAACACTACAATGCCCGACTGATAGCGCGCTTTTTCGAGCAGTCGGGGATGAACGCGCGCGCCGCGCTACCGGAAGATATCGAATTTCGCGTCGAGGGCCACTACCTGGGGGCCCGCATCCACGAATCCTCCTATGCCCATCTCGCCAAACTGCCCGAAACCCCTGGCATTATCGTTATCCCTGGCTATTACGGGGTCAATCTGGAAGGGGAGGTTGCGGTGCTATCCCGGGGTGGCTCGGACCTTACCGGCGGCGAAGTGGCGAAGGCGGTGAATGCCGCCATCTACGAGAACTGGACCGATGTCAGTGGCGTGTTCGAGGCAGACCCCCGCCAGATTCCCGAGGCCAGGGCCATTCCGCGCCTGACCTTCAAGGAGATCCGGCTGCTTTCCTGCAAGGGCTTTAATGTATTTCACCTGGAAGCCATGCTCCCCTGCAAGGAACAGAAAATACCGATTCATATACGCAACACCAACAAACCCAGGGAACCGGGTACGGTCATCCTGTTCGAGCGAGTGCCGGAAGAGGGCATTGTGGGCATTGCGCGGCTTGATAATGTCGCCTACCTGTACCTGGAAAAGGATCTGCTGGGAGAGGAAGCCGGTTTTATCGCCGACCTGCTCAGGATCCTCGAAGAGTTTGGCATTCACTGTTATCACTATCCCACCGACAAGGACGACATGGCCATTCTGGTCAATCAGGATGACCTCACCGGCACCATCAACGACCTGCGCCGGCGCATCGAGCAGACCCTGAATCCGGATTACATGGACGTGGTCTATAACCTGTCCATTCTGACGCCGGTGGGGCTGGGGCTGAAAGGCAACTCCTATCCCATCGTCGATTCCCTTCGAGTGCTCGGGGATGCTCATATTTCCATCGAGATGATGGACCAGAGCCCATCGCAGATCTGCTTCCATATCGGTGTTCAGCAGGCGGTGGCAGACGAGGCGCTGCGCATCCTTTATGACGCCCTGATCGGCTGATCGAGCCCCCGGACGACCCCGTCCGGGGTTGTCTGTCACTATAAATAGGACTAAAATAGTACCAGATATATTGTCGAGGCCCTGACATGTTCAGGATAACCAAGCTCGCCGACTATGGGATGGTGCTGTTGATCGAGATGGCGCGCCGGCCCCGGGAGACGTTCAATCCCGCGGAACTGGCGGACTCGGTTCATATCCCCGAGCCCACGGTGAGCAAGCTGCTCAAGCGGATGACTTCCGGCGGACTGCTGCGCTCCCGGCGCGGCAAGAACGGCGGTTACGAGCTCAACAGCGACCCCGAGCAGATTACCCTGGCTCAGGTGCTGAGTGTCCTCGAGGGGCCTTTTGCCATGACCGAGTGCAGCGCCGGTCCGGGCCGCTGTCAGTTGGAAGACGACTGTTCGATTCGCACCAACTGGCAGCAGATCAACGACGCCATCTTTCACGGGCTCGATCAATTGAGCCTCGCCGCCATGGCAAAACCCCTGGAAGCCCAGGCTGTGCCGCTGCACCTGGAGCAATGACGGCCTGCCGATGGCAGTAACGCTTTTAAGTCTGGAGTAAAAAAGACTATGGGTACTGGAACAGACAGTGTCAATCAACTGATCGAGGGCGGCTACAAGCACGGCTTCGTCACCGAGATCGACGCGGACAGCCTGCCGCCGGGTTTGAACGAAGACGTGATTCGGGCCATTTCCGCCAAGAAGCAGGAACCCGAGTTCATGCTCAACTGGCGACTCAGGGCCTACCGGCACTGGATCAAGTTGCAGGAAAAAGAGCCCACCTGGGCTCACGTAAAATACCCCCGCATCAACTACCAGGATATGGTCTATTACTCGGCGCCGAAGTCCGACAAGGAAGGCCCCAAGAGCCTGGAAGAGGTGGATCCGGAGCTGCTTCGCACCTATGAAAAGCTGGGGATTCCGCTGCACGAGCAAAAGGCCCTGGCGGGTGTTGCCGTCGATGCCGTCTTCGACAGCGTCTCGGTGGCCACCACCTTCAAGGACAAACTGGCCGAGGCGGGCGTCATCTTCTGTTCGTTTTCCGAGGCGGTCCAGAACCATCCGGAACTGGTGGAAAAGTACCTGGGCAGCGTCGTGCCCTATACGGACAACTTCTTCGCCACCCTCAACGCCGCGGTGTTTTCCGACGGCTCCTTCTGTTATATCCCCGAAGGGGTGCGCTGCCCCATGGAGTTGTCCACCTATTTTCGCATCAACGCCCTCAATACCGGCCAGTTCGAACGCACCCTGATCATCGCCGAGAAGGGCAGTTACGTGAGCTATCTCGAGGGGTGCACCGCACCCATGCGCGACGAAAACCAGCTGCACGCCGCCGTCGTCGAACTGGTGGCCCATGAAGATGCAGAAATCAAATACTCCACTGTCCAGAACTGGTATCCCGGCGACAAGGATGGCAAGGGCGGTATCTACAACTTCGTCACCAAGCGCGGTCTTTGCAAGGGTGACCGTTCCCACATCTCCTGGACACAGGTGGAAACCGGCTCCGCCATTACCTGGAAATACCCGAGCGTCATTCTGCGCGGGGACGACAGCACCGGCGAGTTTTACTCGGTGGCGCTCACCAACAACCTGCAGCAGGCGGATACCGGCACCAAGATGATCCACCTTGGCAAGAACACCCGGAGCACTATCATCTCCAAGGGAATTTCCGCGGGCCGTGCCCAGAACAGCTACCGCGGTCTGGTGCGGGTCAGTCCCAAGGCGGACAACGCGCGCAATTTCACCCAGTGTGATTCCCTGCTGCTGAGCGACCAGTGCGGCGCCCACACCTACCCCTATATCGAGAACAAGAACCCCTCGGGACGTATCGAGCACGAGGCAACCACTACCCGTATTGGCGAGGACCAGTTGTTCTATTGCCGCCAGCGCGGTATCGATCCCGAGGACGCGGTGTCGATGATCGTCAACGGGTTCTGCGACGACGTCTTTCGCAAGTTGCCCATGGAATTCGCCGTGGAAGCCCAGGCGCTGCTCGAAGTCAGCCTCGAAGGCGCGGTCGGCTGATCCAACGCATTACCACTCAGGAGTAAAACAGTATGCTTAGTATTCGCAATCTCCGCGCACGCGTAGGGGAGACCGAAATCCTCAAAGGCATCTCGCTGGAGGTGAATCCCGGCGAGGTCCATGCCGTCATGGGCCCAAACGGCTCCGGCAAGAGTACGTTGGCGCGGATTCTCTCCGGCCGCGAAGGTTACGAAATCACTGCCGACAAACTGGAATACATGGGCCACGACCTGCTTGAGATGACGCCCGAAGAGCGCGCCCGGGAAGGTCTTTTCATGGCTTTCCAGTACCCCGTGGAGATTCCCGGAATCAGCAATATCCAGTTCCTGCGCACCGCCTACAACAGTGTGCGCAAGCACCGGGGCGAGGAGCCACTGGATTCCGTCGACTTCCTGGCCATGGTCAAGAGCCGGCTCAAGGAAGTGGATATCGATCAATCCTTTCTCCGGCGATCCGTGAACACGGATTTTTCCGGGGGCGAGAAAAAGCGTAACGAAATGCTCCAGATGCTGGTGCTCGAACCCAGGCTTGCGATTCTCGACGAAACCGACTCCGGTCTCGACATCGATGCCCTGGCCACCGTCGCCGGGAGCATCAACAGCCTGCGCAGCGAAGATCGCTCCATCGTCATGGTGACTCACTACCAGCGTCTTCTGGACTACGTTGTGCCCGACCATGTCCATATCCTGGCGGACGGTCGTATCGTCAAATCCGGCAAGGCGGACCTGGCCCAGAAGCTAGAGAAAAAAGGCTACGGCTGGCTGGCCGAGCACGCCGGGGAAGAAGCGGAGGCTTGACGTGAACGCATTTGCCATTCCCGATTTTGAACGCCAGTTCGATGTCCGCCGCGAACAAGCGCCGGCGTTTCCCGATTACCGCCAGAAGTCCCTCGACGATTTGCGCCAGCAAGGCCTGCCCGGTGCCAAGACGGAGGACTGGAAATACACCAGCGTCAGGGAGGTGCTCGGCGAAACCTTCGTCGAAGCTACACCGGCCGCACCGGTGGCCGTACCCGAGTGCGCAGCCCGCCACCTGGCGGTGATGGTCAACGGTTATCTCAATACCGATTTGTCCCGGCTCGAGGATTTGCCCGAGGGGGTGACCCTCTGTTCCCTGGCCGCGGCCCGGGACAACCACCGCGATCAGGTCGACGCCATGCTCGGCCGGGTGGTGAGACATGACCGGCATCCGTTCGCCGCACTCAACGGCGCCTTTTTCCGGGACGGCCTGTTCCTGGACGTGGCGCCGGGCACTCAGGTACAGGAGCCACTGGTTGTTCTCTGGCTCAGCGGCGCCGGCGATGCTGCGCTGATACAGCCGCGCGTCCTGGTCCGGGTGGGCGAGGGCGCGGAGTTGGCCCTGATGGAGCAGCACCGTGGCAGTGCCGCTGGCCATTTCACCAACCAGGTGTCGGAAATCCTGGTGGGCGACAATGCCGGCCTCACCCAGGTGCAGTTGCAGGATACCGGCAAGGAGCAACTGGTTTGCGGGACGCACGTGCGCTGCAGCCGCGACAGCCGTTACCGCGCCCAGACCATTGACCTGGGCGGGAAACTCATCCGCAACGACCTGGCCATTTCCCTGGATCAGCCCGGTGCCGAGGCAGACGCGGATGGCGTCTTTCTGGCCGGCCGCGACCAGCACGTGGACAACCATTTGCGCGTCGATCACCGGGCGCCCAACTGCGACAGCAGCGCACTTTACAAGGGCCTGCTTGGCGGTGGCGGACGCGGTGTCTTCAATGGCAAGCTCATTGTCCATCCGGAAGGCCAGAAAACCCGCGCCGAACAGACCAACCATAACCTGCTGCTTGCCCGGGACGTGGAGATCGACACCAAGCCGGAACTGGAAATTTACGCGGACGACGTCAAGTGCAGCCACGGCAGCACGTCCGGTGAACTGGACCCGGATCAGTTGTTCTACCTGCGATCCCGGGGCATTGACAGCCCCGAGGCACGGGCGCTGCTGGTGCGCTCCTTCGCCCTGGAGATCAGCGAGCGGATGAACCATTCCCGGCTGCGGGACCTGGTCGGCGAACAACTGGAGCCGGCCCTGGACCGCCTGGCCCGCAACGAGCTGGAGGGTTGAACTTGGTAATGGATACGAGTTTCGCCGAAGCCCAGGAGCCCGTCGACAACGGTCCGGATGCCATGGACCGGGTACGGGCCGCGCGCGCCGATTTTCCCGCCCTGAACCAGATGGTCTCGGGGATGCCCCTGGTTTATCTGGATAGTGCGGCGACAACCCAGAAGCCGCTGAAGGTCATCGAGCAGATCACCGATTATTACCACAGGCACAACGCCAACGTGCATCGCGGCGTCCATGAATTGAGCGAGCGGGCGACCCGGCTCTACGAGGGCGCCCGTGACAAGATTCGCGACTTTATCAACGCCTCGGCCCGGGAAGAGATAGTCTTTGTCCGCGGCACCAGCGAGGCCATCAATCTGGTTGCCCAGAGCTACCTCCGGCCACGTATCGGCGAAGGTGACGAGATTTTGATCACCGAAATGGAACATCATTCCAATATCGTGCCCTGGCAACTGGTGGCCGAGCAAACCGGTGCCAAACTGCGGGTCGCGCCCATCACCGATAGCGGCGAACTGATGATGGACTCCTTCGCCGACATGCTCGGTCCCCGGACCAAGTTGGTGGCCGTGGCCCATATCTCCAATGCCCTGGGTACCATTAATCCGGTGCAAGAAATCATCCGCCTCAGCCATGACCGTGATATACCCGTACTGCTCGACGGGGCCCAGGCGGTTGGACACATGCCGGTGGACGTCCAGGCCCTGGACTGCGATTTTTACGCTTTCTCGGGTCACAAGATGTACGCACCCACGGGTATCGGGGCACTCTATACCCGCCGGGATATTCTCGAATCCATGATCCCCTGGCAGGGTGGCGGGGAGATGATCCGCAAGGTGAGCTTCGAGAAAACCGAATATAACGACATTCCCCATCGCTTCGAGGCGGGAACGCCCGCCATCGCCGGTGCCATCGGCCTGGGCGCGGCGATCGACTACCTCGAAGCCCTGGGCCGGCCGGCCATCGAGGAATGGGAAAACGAACTGCTCGCCTACGCCACCGACGCCCTTAACAGCGTCCCTGGCCTGCGCATGATCGGCACCGCCCGGCACAAGGCGGGCATACTTTCCTTTGTAATGGACAACGTCCATCCCCACGATATCAGCACCATTCTCGATAAGGAGGGGGTCGCGGTAAGGGCCGGCCATCATTGCGCGATGCCTTTAATGGATCGCCTGGGCGTACCCGCCACCACCCGAGCCTCCCTGGCGCTGTACAACAACCGCGAAGATATCGACGCCTTGCTGAAAGGACTGGAAACCGTAAGGGCACTGTTTCAATGAATCCGGAATTGCGCGAACTCTACCAGGACCTGATCCTCGACCACGGCCGCCATCCCCGCAATTTTGGCGGGCTGGACGGCTACACCCACAAGCTGGAGGGCTTTAACCCCCTGTGTGGCGACAGGCTCACGGTCTACCTGAAAGTAGTGGACGGCAAGATCGAAGCCATCGGGTTTGAAGGCCAGGGCTGTGCCATTTCCGTGGCCTCCGCTTCGCTGATGACCGAAAGGCTCAAGGGCAAGACGGTGGACGAGGCTCTGGCCCTTTTCGAACCCGTGCATCAGTTGCTCATGACCGGCGACCTGGATGAGGAGGAGTCCGAAAGCCTGGGCAAGCTCACCATGCTCAGCGGTGTCAGCGAGTTCCCCACCCGGGTCAAGTGCGCCACCCTGGCCTGGCACACCATGAAAGGGGCTCTATCCGGAAAGTCCGACGGTATCACCACGGAATAATCGCCGGGGATTTTGGGTCAATGGTCATCAAGAGAGAAACCGTCACCCTGGAGAAGGACTGCGAGGGACACCTGGTGCCCGTGGGCACGCCCGTGCAACTGAAGGCAGGGCAGGAAGTCCAGGTTACCCAGTCCCTGGGCGGCAATGTTACCGTCAACGTCAACGGCAACCTGGTGCAGATTCCCGCACCCGAAGCCCATGCCCTGGGCGATGCCTATCGCTGGGAGCCCCCGGAAGAGGCGAGCGACGCCCCCCTGAAGGAACAGGTCTGGGAAATGCTGCGCACCTGTTACGATCCGGAGATTCCCGTCAATATCGTCGACCTGGGGTTGGTGTACGATTGCCGGATAGCCACCTTGCTCGACGGCCGGACAAGAGTGGACGTGCAAATGACTCTCACCGCACCCGGCTGCGGCATGGGTCCGCTGATGGCCGAAGATGTGAAGAAGAAACTCCTGACACTGGATGGGGTCGACGAAGCCGGTGTCGAGCTGGTTTTCGATCCCCCCTGGGGCCGGGATATGATGACCGAGGCCGCGCAACTGGAGCTGGGGCTCCTCTAGAGTGCGTCTTTAGGAAGCCCGGTGGGGAGGGATTCCATCAATGGCGATTTCCCTGTTGGCTACAGCCTGCCCGTCCGGGCCAGGCGGCGATCGACCCAGCGGTGGTATAGGAAGGCAACCAACTGCCGTATTCCCGGCAGGCCAATCAGCCAGGCCAGCGGCCTTAACCACAAGGTCCTGGCCATCAGCAGTATGTAGGCATCCAGTTCCCGGCGCACACAGCCGTGCTCGTCCACTACATGCAGTTCCCGCAGAGCCGCCTGCGGGTCGATGCCTGCTGAGCGTAGTTCCGCATCCCGGTCTGTGATGTCGATCCACTCCACATCCGTGGCCTGCTTGCCCGCAAGTTTCTCGTAACGCCGCCGGTCCCGGATACAGCCCGGGCAGGCGCCGTCATAATAGACTCGCACCGGTCCTGCCACACCACCTCCAAGTTCTTACACTGATCATGCCAACAAAGGAGAGAATGATGTCCCGGGAGTCCCCCGTCAAACCCCTTGAAGGCCGCCGGATTGCCGTACCCGAAAGCCGCGAGCTCAATCTCTTTGCCGGCATGCTCGAGGAGCGCGGCGCCATCGTCACCCGCTGCCCGTTGGTGGCAATCCACGACAGTCCGCGGCGCCAGGCCATCGAGACCTGGCTCCGGGAGTTCAGCCGGGACAATGTTGACGATCTCATTCTGTTAACGGGCGAAGGTTTGCGGCGACTGCTGGGATTTGCCGACAGGGCGGGGGAGGACCTCCGCGACAGTTTCGTTCAGGCCCTGGCGGATGTCCGGAAAATCACCCGGGGTCCGAAGCCCGCCAACGCCCTGCGCAGGATCGGCCTGAAGACGGATCTGCCGTCGGTGGAACCGACTACCGACGGGGTCATCCGGACGCTCGAGGGGATGGACCTGCAAGACCGCAGAGTCGCGGTTCAACTTTATGGCGACGATCCCAACGAGAAGTTAGTGGACTTCCTGACTGGCCGGGGAGCGCGGGTCAGCACTGTGTCGCCCTATATCTACGCCGACGACAGCGAAGACTCCCTGGTCGAGGACCTCATCCGGGCTATTATCGCCGGCGGGCTGGATGCCATTGCCTTTACCAGCAGCCCCCAGGTACGCCGGCTGTTCCAGGTCGCGCGTCGATGCCAGCTCGAGGAACCATTGCGGCAGGGTCTGGACGACATACTGGTGGCCGCGGTCGGGCCGGTGGTGGCGGACAGCCTGCGCCAGAAGGGCGTAACCGTGGATTTGATGCCTGAAAGCACCTATTTTATGAAACCGCTGGTTCGCCAGCTGATGGAGGCCTTTCAGAGGTAGCTGGAAAACAGCCAGCAGAGGGCATCCCGGGCACGGGCGGTAAGGGGACGGTTATCGAGTTCCGCGAGTTCCACAGGCCGCGACTCGGCCATCACGGTATCCATGTGCGCTGTGACCCTTGCCGCCAGTTCCCGATCAAACATTTCCACACCCAGTTCAAAGTTCAAGCGCAGGCTTCGGGGGTCCAGGTTGGCCGATCCGCCCAGCACATAGTGGTCGTCGACGACGATCAGCTTGCTGTGGGCAAAGGGCGGTGGCTTATAGTAGATATCCACGTTCCAAATCAGTAATTCCCAGAGCATATTGCGCGTAGCCCAGTCCAGTATTCTCAGGTTACTGCGTTCGGGCAGGATAATCCGCACCCGGACTCCCCGCAGCGTCGCGGTCTGCAAAACGGCCAACATTTCCCGGTTGGGCAGAAAATACGGCATCATGATGGCGATTTCATAACGGGCCGAGGCGAATACCCCATTGAGGGTCATGGCCAGGTGGTCGAGGCTCTCGTCCGGACCGTCATTGATGACCCGGCAGGCGGTTCTTCCCGTCATATTTTCGGTAGGGTCGGGCAGTACAAGGTTTTCATGGGTGGCCAGCCACCAATCCTCGGTAAAGAGCTTTTGAAGACTACCCACTACCGGCCCTCTTGCTTCGAACTGGATGTCCTCCGTGGGGTGGGAATTGGCTGGATCCTCGACCATATGGCGTTGATCGATATTGATACCGCCAAAAAATGCCACCTTCCCGTCGACAACAACAATCTTGCGATGATTGCGCAAATTGATACTGATCGACGGAGGCAACAACCTGGGGGGCATAAAAAGTGCCACCTCAACATCTGCCTTGCGCAGTGGTCGCAGGGCCCGCCGGAGCGAGTACAGAACCCCGAACCCGTCAATCAACACGTAGACCCTGACGCCACGCTCGACCGCCTGAGACAGGCAGTCGATCACATCCCGGGCGATACCCCGGCTGGAAAAGAGATAACTGGAGACAAGAATATGGGTTTGTGCGCGCTCGATTTCTGCCAATAGGCGTGGGAAAAAGGTTTCGCCGTTTGTCAGCATCCCGAGCTGATTGCCCGAGAGCAGCTTCGTGCCCGTTACCCGTCCGCCGACCATGGCCAGGGCGGGATTGTCCTGCGCTCCCGAGAGGGGATCCTGGAAACCGGCGGGCGCCGACAGGCTGGCCCGTTCGAACCCGAAATGCATAAAAGGCAGATAACGGCCGGTGAACAACCTCGCCCTGGATCGCAACCGGTTGATACCAAAGAAAAAATAGATGAGTGGCCCGACAACTGGTGCTATGACAATGATCCCAATCCAGCCCAGGGCTGCCCGATGATCCCGCTTGTAGACGAGGGCGTGAAATGCCGCCACAGGCATAACCAACAGGTGGAATACAAGCCAGACCCAGTAAACGCCGGGTGTTGACGCGATAAAATCAAGCACGGAGTCTTCGGACCCTCTCAGAGTGAGACCGAGGGTAGCCTATCACGGGCAGAGCAAGTGAGTTATCCTCAGAAATTCAGAGAATTTAAAGTTTATTAAAGAATCTGCCGGCGCAGCGTCCCTGAACCCGACTTTCAACTTGCTTTGTGGTTGATCGCGCTGTTTTCCTCGAGACTATGATTATGATTCAACGGGCAACGCTGGTATCACGTGAGGCTTGCTTTTTGGGGCATAAGACTGATCCCAGTGTATCAACAGCATTGTTGCGATTATGTTTTGGCAGCACGTATAATACCCCCGTTTTTTAACGGGTTATAAGGAGATCGCCAGTTGGCCAGCGGAATCGGAAAACGCAGAGCGGCAGCGAAGAAGGACAAGGCACCGAATTATGAAAAGCGGCGCAAAGAAATTTCCGAGGCGGCAGCACGTGTGTTTAACCAGCGCGGGTTCAGGGGCACTACGATCAGTGCCGTTGCCGAAGAGCTGAGTATTGATCGCGCTTCCCTCTACTACTACATCTCTAGCAAAGAAGAATTATTCGATGAATTGATTCGGGAAGTTTCGGTGGAAAACCTGGCCATGGCCGAGAAGATCGAGTCCAGCGATGCCTCTCCTGCGGACAAGCTTAGGAGCCTGATTGTCGATTTGATGGGTTCCTATGCCCGTACCTACCCCCTGCTGTATATTTATATTCGCGAAAATCTCAATCATGTTGCCGACAAGCGTTCCCAGTGGGCCAAATTCATGAAACAAGTCAACCGTGATTACGACAGAGCGGTAATCTCCATTATCGAACAGGGCTATAGCGACGGTTCCTTCAAGAACATTGGATCCGCAAAAGTCGTGGCCTACGGTATTATCGGGATGATTGGCTGGACCAATCGCTGGTTTAAGCCGGATAACAAAAAACTCGGTGCCGAGGAAATCGGCAATATCTATGCTGACCTGGTCATTGGCGGATTGCACTCGGGAACCCTTTCCTTAAGCAAATAACGGCGCGGTAGAGTGTCTTCGGAGTATGAGTTCGTCGGCCAAATTACAGTTTGTAAGACTCTCGGTATTTTTCCGATGAGTAGGATGCAGAGCTGTTGCCGTTAGCCCAACCATCCGTAGCCAATGACACTGAATTTAATTTTAAAAGCCTCGATTTATCCGCATACCCGTTAAAAGTAACTGAATTCCCGCAATCGTCCCGGCCTTATTTCCTGTTGGCATAAATAGCACTCTTCGGCGAATTTTCATGGCGTGGTGGGGAGCCATAGATTTATCGTGATGGGAATTAGTCGAACGAAATTCATTCATTCTCGTACCTCTGCAAAGAGCTGTTTTTTCTAAAGCTTGTCCCGTTTTGGCGGAGCGCAGTTTTTCCACGCTACGTGAATATGCCCGATTTGATCTAAGCTGATCGAAAGCCCCGTGAAAAATTGTCCGGATCTTCGCCAATCAACAAAGATGTTGACAAACCCCGTTATGGTATGCCACCCTTCTTGATCGTAAGAAGGGTCCAGCCTATCTTTTGGTAGCGAGGTTTCACTTATGGGCGAAGACAATGGGGCATCGACTGTCGGTCAGGATTGGCTGAGGGAAGCTATCGAGCAGGCCAATACACCGACGCTGGCATGCCTTCTGGTGCAACTCACCGGCGACCGCCGGTGGATCGAAGATCGTTTTATACCCTCGCGACCCCGAGGGCTTGACGACAACGATAGCGGCGGATTGCCTGAAGAAGTTCAGGAGGAAGTCCGCGCAGCATCTGTGAAGGAGATCCGCCAGTGGCTGGAAGGAGAGCCCATGGCGTTGCCGGATCCACCGGACGAGCTGCTGGTTGAAATGATGAGTGTCTCGTTGCGCGAAGATATCCCGTTGAAATACGCGCCCATGATCAGGCATGAACTGGGACTCGCACCCGCCTCCGGGGCCATTGACAAAGGTCAGGACGCTTCGCCCCGGCCGACCCCCTCATTGCCGGCCGAGTCCATGGGCGGCGCGGCACCTCCGCCGGGGTTCCGGGCCCTGATCATCGGGGCAGGCATTTCGGGGCTTTGTGCCGCGGTCAACCTGTCGGCTGCCGGGGTTCCCTTTACCATTGTTGAACGCCACCACCGCCTGGGAGGCGTCTGGCACGAAAACAAATATCCCGGGGCTGCCTGCGACGTCCCCAGTCATCTGTATTCGTTCTCGTTTGCTCCCTATGACTGGTCCCGGTTTTTCGCCGCCAGCGATGAAATCCAGGCGTATCTGGAGCATGTTGCCGACCACTTCGATATTCGCCGTTACATCCGCTTTGGCGTAGAAGTCACCGAGGCTGATTACGATGAGGACTCGGCCGAATGGCATGTACAAGCGACTACCGACGCAGGCAATAAAGAAACGCTCAGTGCCGATATGGTGATCAGTGCTGTCGGGGCCTTCAACAAACCAAAGTACCCGGATGTGCCGGGTATTGATCAATTCGAGGGCCAGAGTGCCCACACCGCGCGCTGGCCGGAAGAGGGCATTGACCTGGAAGGGCAACGGGTCGTTGTAGTGGGCAACGGTGCCAGCGCCATGCAGGTGGTGCCGGCGATTGCCGAACAGGTTGCATCGCTGACGGTCATCCAGCGTTCGCCCCAATGGGCTGCTCCCTTCCCAAAATTCCAGCAGCCGGTACCCGAGGCTCTCCAGAAGCTGCTGCACGAAGTGCCCCTGTATCGCTTGTGGTACCGCATCAGGCTGAGCTGGGCTTTCAACGACAAGCTCTACGAGGCCCTACAAAAAGATCCGGACTGGCAGGATATGGAGCGTTCCATCAATGCTATCAATGACGCCCACCGTCGTGGCCTGACCAAATATATGGTCTCGGAACTTGGCGACGCGGACTACCTCTTGCCGGAAGTGCTGCCGGGTTACCCGCCATTCGGCAAGCGTATCCTGCTGGACAATGGCTGGTTCCGAACCCTCGCCCGGGATCATGTCGAGCTGGTGACAGGGGCAGTGACGGAGGTGCTTCCCGAAGGCGTGGTCACCGACGATGGCCGGATTCACAAGGCCGATGTGGTGATCTGGGCCACAGGATTCGATGTGGTGAACTTCCTGGCTCCCATGACCATCAGGGGCCGGGGTGGACGTGAGTTGCACGACGAGTGGGACGGAGACGACGCGCGGGCCTACCTGGGTACTGTTGTTCCGGGATATCCCAATTTCTTTTGTCTTTATGGCCCCAACACCCAGTTCGGCCACGGCGGCAGCCTGATCAGTATTGTCGAGCGCCAGATGCATTATGTGATGTCGCTTTTACAGAAAATGTTCAGTAACGGTCTGCACACCGTGGACGTGCGCAGAGAAGTCCACGATTGGTATACCCGGGAAGTGGATAAAAAGCACGAAGGAATGATCTGGACGCACCCGGGCATGAGTACCTACTACAGAAATTCGAAGGGGCGTGTGGTGGTTTGTAATCCATTCAGGATTATTGAGTTCTGGCAGATGACCGATGAAGCCACTCTCGGGGATTACAGCATCGGACCGGGCTATAGTGAAGGGAAGGACACGATCTCGGCCGGGAGTGAGCAGCGAGGAGTAAAGCCGTGAGCAACGAAATTGTTGTCGAGCGCCAGGGCAGCACCCTGATTGTTGCCATTGACCGCCCCGAACGCCGAAATGCCGTTAACAGGGCCGTGTCGGAAGGTATTGCCGCCGCCATGGACCAGCTCGATTCCGATCCGGATTTGCGGGTAGGCATTATCACCGGGCGTGGCGGTAACTTTTGTGCAGGTATGGATCTGAAGGCATTTGTCGATGGCGAGCGGCCGGAAATCGAGGGCCGGGGGTTCGGAGGTATTACCGAGAAGCCACCACAGAAACCGTTGATTGCCGCGGTAGAAGGCTTCGCTCTGGCGGGGGGGTGCGAACTGGCCCTGGCCTGCGATCTGATCGTTGCCGCCGAAGATGCTTTCTTTGGGCTGCCGGAAGTGACCCGAGGCCTCGTTGCCGGCTCCGGGGGGCTGGTGAGACTTCCACGACGCATACCGCCGGCAATAGCCCTGGAATATGCGCTGACCGGCGAGCGCCTGGATGCGCCCGGTGCCCACCAGTGGGGGCTCGTTAATCGCCTGACTCCAGCCGGAGGCGCCCTGGAAGGCGCCCTGGCTCTGGCCGCAAAAATAGCTGCCAATGGGCCCCTGGCCACTGTGATGACAAAGCGCCTGGTGCACGAGGCGCCGGGTTGGCCCGCGGATGAGGTTTGGCGAATTCAGGATCCACTGGTGGAGTCCGTGTTGGCCTCGGAAGATGCCAAAGAGGGTGCCCGGGCCTTTTCGGAAAAACGCCAGCCGGTATGGAAGGGGCGTTGAGACAGGCCAAGTGGTGACGATATGACAGCAGCAGATGTGGGGAGCAGAAAATTGCAGGATGTAGCAGTAATCGGCGGCGGCACCATGGGCACCGGGATCGCCTACGTGTCCGCCATGTCAGGTGCCCGGGTGATTGTCGTGGAGACCGACGACGCCAGGGCCGAGACCATGCGCAATACCATCGAAAAGACCGCGGCCGGTGGTGTCAGGCGGGGCAAGCTGGACGAGGAACAAGCCAGGGCCCTTGCAGGTCGCGTGAGCCGTATCGGTGCGGTCTCTGAGTTGCCGCAGTGCATGGATCTGGCTATCGAAACAGTGCCGGAACGACTGGATATCAAACACCAGGTTCTCAAGCAGTTGGCGGAAAGACGGCCCCGGATTATCGGTACCAACACCAGTGCTTTGTCCATCGATACGTTGGCCGAGGTCCTGCCCGGCCCCGACTGTTTCCTGGGTATGCACTTTTTCAATCCGGTCTGGTCATTCAAGCTGGTTGAATTGATTCGTGGGCAGGCCACCAGCGAAGACACCCTGACAACGGCCAGAAGGTTTGTCGAGCAAATCGGCAAGGAATCCCTGACGGTCAGGGATATACCGGGTTTTGCCACCACTCGACTAGACCTTATTGCCAGCCTGGAAGCAATGCGTATGCTCGAGAGCGGCGTGGCCAGTGCCGAAGACATCGATCGCGCTGCCGAACTCGCCTATCAGCACCCGGTTGGCCCTTTGCGGCTGAGCGATATAGTCGGCCTGGATGTACGCCTGGATATCGCCCGCATCCTCGAAAAGGCCCATGGTGAACGGTATAGACCGCCGGAGATATTAATTGAAATGGTTGCCCGGGGAGACCTGGGCCAAAAATCGGGCCGAGGCTTCTTTGAGTGGAAAGGCTAGTAATTTTTGGCGCCATAGTCAACATAATCGTTGACAGCTGAAACAGCGGAACGTAGATTGTCAGCAGCAGGACCGGAAATAGACAGGATATAGCGATGACTTCTGAAACAATGTTCCAATCACCTCTGGTCGACACCGAGGAACACCACGTGGCTCTGAGAGAGAGTGTGGGCAAGCTGGTCGCCAAATACGGGCGAGGTTATTTCCAGGATATCGTCGCCCGCGACGAGAAACCCGATGAGCTGTGGCAAGAGCTCGGGTCGGCGGGTTTCCTGGGCGCCCATATTGCCGAGGAATTCGGCGGCAGCGGCGGCGGCCTGGGTGACCTGAATGTGATTATTGAAGAAGTCGCGGCTCAGGGATGCCCGCTGCTGTATCTGGTTATTCAGTCGATTTGTGCGCCGATTATTGCCCGGCACGGTTCCGACGACTTGAAAAAACGCTGGTTACCCGCCCTGGCCTCGGGCACCAAGAAAATGTCCTTTGCCATTACCGAGCCTGATGCCGGCTCCAATACCTACCGCATCAGTACCACGGCAACCCGGACGAAAAACGGTTGGAAGCTCCAGGGCAGCAAGTACTGGTCGTCCGGTGTGGATGAGGCCGATGCCATGCTGGTAGTGGCCCGGGACGGGGAGCTGTCAACGCCGGAGCGCGCTTCGCTGTCGCTGTTTGTGATCCCCGCGAATACCCCCGGTATCAGCTACCATCCCATTGATTCCGCACTCAAGTCGCCCACCAAGTCATTCACCCTGTTCTTCGATGACGTGGAGCTGGAGCCCGATGCCCTGATCGGCAAGCAGGGCGATGGTCTCAAACAGGTATTTGTCGGCCTCAACCCCGAACGGGTATCGGCGGCAGCGCTAAATAACGGTATTTCGCGTTTTGCCCTGCGCCAGGGCGCAGCCTATGCCCGGGACAGGACTGTCTGGAAAACACCGATCGGCGCCCATCAGGGCGTAGCACATCCCCTTGCTGAGTCCTATATCGGTGTCCAGGCGGCGCGCTTGCTGACCGCCCGCGCCGCTCAACTCTACGATATGGGAGAGGATGCCGCGGAGGCGGCCAATATGGCCAAGTTTTCTTCCGCCGAAGCCTCCCTCAAGGCCCTCGACCAGGCGATTCAGGTGCACGGAGGCAATGGCCTGTCCAATGAATACGGGCTGGCGGATATGTGGTTTATTGCCCGTCTGCATAAAACGGCACCGGTGAGTCGGGAGATGATTCTCAATTACGTGGCACAGCACAGTCTGGGACTGGACAAAAGCTATTGACGGTTTCCTTACGGGAGAAGTATGAGCACGAAAACCGGCGACCAGGACAGCGAATTCACCCTCGGTAATTTGTTGCGGGGTTATGCGGCCAGCCGGCCCGAGGCACCCTGTCTTACATTCCAGGGAGAAACCCTCAGCTACGGCAAGCTCAATGAGCACAGCAGTCGCGTTGCCAATGCGCTGATATCGAAGGGATTGTCCCGGGGCAGCCGGGTGGCCATCCTGGCCCGTAACTCGCCTGTGTTTTACGAGGTCGAATTTGCCTGCGCCAAGGCGGGCACCATTATGCTACCGGTCAACTGGCGTCTCTCCGCGCGAGAAATCGCCGGCATCTTAAAAGATGCCGACCCTGGCCTTGTGCTTACGGACGTCGAATTCGCCGACAAGTTGCCGACATCCATTGGGAGCAAAACACTGGATGTTATTGATCTGGATAACGACTATCAATCCTGGCGAGAAGCAGCCTCTTCGACTGATCCGAATTTGAAAGTCGATGCGGAAGATACGGTTTTATTACTCTACACATCGGGAACAACCGGGCGCCCCAAGGGCGTGATGATCAGCCATCACAACCTTTCTTTCAGTGAGCGCATGGCGCGGGAAATCTGGCGATTCAACGCCGACAGCGTCAACCTCGTGGCGCTGCCCCTGTTCCATATTGGCGGCATCGGTTACGGCCAGATGGCCCTGACCCAGGGTGGTCACACGGTTCTGCTGACCCAACCTTCGCCGGAGGCGCTTATCAGCGCCATCACAGATAATCGGGTCACGCATACTTTTCTGGTTCCCGCGGTCATTCAGGCACTGGTGGATTTCAAAGGTGTCGACGCCATGAATATGTCGAGCCTGGAACTGATGGTCTACGGATCTGCCCCCATCAGCGAGACACTCCTGATGCGCGCCATGGATGTCTTCGGCTGCGGTTTCACCCACGCCTACGGCATGACCGAAACCTCGGGCACGGTGATTACTCTACTTCCTGAAGAACACGACCCCGGCGGCGAGCATGCTGGCAGGTTGCGGTCCTGCGGCCGGCCTTTTCCCTGGGTCGAGGCGGGGCTGTTCGATCCGACGACCAGCCAGGAGGTACCAAGAGGGGAGGCCGGTGAAATCTGGATTCGTTCCCAGATGAATATGCAAGGCTACTGGAACAAACCCGAAGAGACGGCGGCCACCGTCTTGCCGGGTGGCTGGCTGCGCACCGGGGACGCGGCTTTTCGCGATGACGACGGCTACTATTATATACATGACCGTTACAAGGACATGATTATCTCTGGTGGAGAAAATATTTATCCCACGGAAATTGAGAATGTCCTCTACGAACACCCGGGTATCGCCGAGACGGCCGTGATCGGTATTCCCCATGAGCGCTGGGGTGAAACGCCCAAAGCCATTGTCGTGCCCAAAACTGATGCCGAGTTGTCGGAGCCGGAACTGATTGAGTTTGTCCGTGAGCGGCTCGCCCGCTACAAGTGCCCAACTTCAGTCGCATTTGTCGATGCATTGCCGCGCAATGCATCGGGAAAAATCCTCAAGCACGAATTGCGAGCCGAATACCGTACATCCACAAAGGAAGGGACAGGAAAATGAGCAGCACCACACGGGGAGCAACAACCCCCGACGCGCCCTCCATACACCCTCTAGCCGCTTTGTTGCGGGGCTTTGCTATTGACTTTATTACCGCCCACGACCTCACGGCGGTATCCCGGATTATGGCACCGGACTATTGCCTGAGTATCGGGGGGCATACCCTTGACGGGCGAGATTCTCAGTACCTGCCGCCTACAGCGGCCCAGATCGAACAGTTCCCCGGCCTGTGCGTCACCGTCCACGACGTGATGTACGGAGAAGATGCCATCGCCATGCAGTTTACCGAGCACGGTCGGTCCTCCCGGCATGATTTTCGAGGGGCGACCTGGCGGGGTATCAGCCTGTTTCGCACCGACGGCGAACGGATGCGCTGGGGCTGGGCGGAGGAAGATTATTTTGCCCGTAAATCGCAGTTGGCCAGCGGTGTCTGTGATGCAGTGGATCCACCCCATGCAACCCCCTGGGATGTCCAGCCAGAACTCCCTGACGCCGGTGTAGAGGAAGTTGCCCGCGACTGGCTTCGGCGCCCTGAAAAAATTGCCGATATTCCCCATGCTCACTGGATATCCAAGGTGGATCCTCTTCCCGAAAAGCTCATCGACTTCAACACCGTGGAAAAAGTTGAGATCGATACGCTGTTTTCTGCGGCCAATCGCGTCGCATTTCATCTGGCCTATCATGGTTCTTATGCCGGAGGCTTCAGCGATATCGACTCGGGCGCAGTCGGTGAGCCGACAATCCTGCGGGCGGCCGGTATGCTGACTATTCGACGGGGTGAAGTAGTCGATGCCCGCATTACGACGGATCGGCTGGGTTTCTACCGTTCGCTTCTCAAAAGCAGGAAATGAACGAACCGGAAGCACATAAAAGAGTCATGAGTGTTTTATAAGGGCGTCAGGGGATTTTTATGGAAAAAAATGATAAAAAACCGTTCATTTTCTACGGCTGGTGGCTCGTCCTGGTATGCGTATTGATCCAGGGGGTCGGTTACGGAACGTCTCTGTATCTCTACAGCGTGCTGATCGGAGCCATTGGCGAAGAATTCAAAAGCGGTCGCTTTCTTTTGATGGTGGGCGTGTCGGGCATGCTGCTTCTTACGGGGCTGATGTCGCCCAAGATCGGCTCCCTGCTCGATCGCTTCCCGGTCAAGCGAATACTTGCCGCCGGCGCCCTGGTAATGGGCATCGGTTTTATTCTGATGTCGTTCGCGCCCCATATTTCTCTGATTATAGTCTGCTATGCGTTTTTTATTGCGCTGGGCATGACGATACTGAGCCCGCTTTCCTGCTCTGTTCTGCTGACCCGGTGGTTCAGCCGCTACCGCGGTCTCGCACTGGGTATTTCAGCGCTGGGAACCCAGTTGGGTGGAGCGGTATTTCCACCAATCATTGCCCATTCCATCTCCCTTTACGACTGGCGGGTAACGGCCGCAGGTCTCGGCGTATTTATCATTGTTTTTATACCACTGCTGGCCTGGTTTTTTGTTTATGACCACCCAGCAACCAAGGGCCTGGAGATCGACGGCAACAGAAAACATGACTCGACGGCCGATCCCTCGGAGGTGCCGAAGGCGCCGAGAACGACTATCCCCAAAAGACTGGTCTCTCTCAAAAATATCTTTACCAGTCGCAATTTTATTATTGTGGTGATCTTTATGGGATTCCTGTCCATCGTCTATTCAGGGCTCCTGGCTAACCTCTCCCTGGTGGCCATTGACAAGGGACAGAGCCTGGAGCGAGGCGCTTTCCTGGTGTCGCTCCTGGCCCTGGTGGGTATGGTGTCCAGCCCGTTGCTGGGACGTGTAAGCGACTTATTGAGTGTGGGCGCCACACTGGCGACGCTCTGCCTTATAGCAACCGTCTCCCTGTTCCTGTATCTGCGCGCGGAAAGCTTTGCCATGCTGGTCGCAGCTACCGTTTTCTTCGGCTTCTTCGGAGGCGGCGTTGTCCCTGTCTGGTCTGCTGTTATCAGCCGGTTGTACGACAGCCGCATATACGGTCGGGTTTTTGGCGCTTCCACTGCGCTGGTGTACTCCATGGCGGCATTTTCGGCGCCGGCAATCGGGCTTCTCTATGACCTCACTACCAGCTATCAAATCACTTTCCTGATACTCCTGATTGCCAGTCTCGCCGTGGTGCTCTGTGCCTTCGGGGTTAAACCCCAGGCCCGTGAAGGCATCGATGAGGTAATAGACCAACAAGGCGAAGGGAGAACCAGTATCTGACGCGAGAAGCCAGAAAGGCAGAGGTGAGTTATGGCACAGCATTTTATCGACATCTCCATACCACTGGAGACTGGGGTTGCCTCCGATCCGCCGGTTTTTCAGCCGGAGATCGAATATCGCAAACACGCCGATACCGTCGAGGAACTGGCCTCATTTTTTCCCGGCCTCCTACCCTCCGATCTGCCGGATAGTGAGGGCTGGGCCTATGAATGGCTGCGGGTCAACACCCATAACGGCACGCATATGGATGCCCCTTGGCATTACCACTCAAGCCAGGACCATGCTCTGGAAGAGGGTGGACGGCCGTCCATGACCATTGACCAGATTCCCCTTGAATGGTGCCTCAAACCTGGTGTGAAGCTGGATTTCCGTCATATCGCGGACGGCGTCATCGTTACTCCGGACGATGTGAGGAGAGAGCTCGACCGTATCGACCACCAGCTGCAGCCCTTCGATATCGTATTGGTTAATACCAGCGCCGGCACACGCTATGGGCAGCCGGATTACGTTGCCTCCGGGTGCGGGATTGGACGTGACGCAACGCTTTATCTGGCAGAAGCCGGGGTCAGGATCGTCGGCACCGATGCCTGGTCCTGGGATGCCCCTTTCTCGCATACCGCCAAGCGGTGGGAAAAGGATAAAGACCCTTCGATCATCTGGGAAGGTCATAAAGCTGGGCGCGAGCGGGGCTATTTTCAAATGGAAAAACTTCATAATCTGGAAGCCCTGCCAGCCAAAGGTTTCACAGTGAGTTGCTTCCCCGTCAAGATAAAAGGGGCCAGTGCCGGCTGGGTCCGTGCCGTGGCGATTATTGATCAACTAACGTGTTGACATTTGCTGAATTCGACCTACAATCAACTACGATGTTGACACTTTTTGGCATCGATATCTGTCGAAGTGCCGGGACCTCTGCCGAAGAACGCCAGAGGGAAAGCATAGGGAGCCAAGAGGGGAGTCATTTGCACATGTCCGGACGATGCAAGTCTTTTATTGCCGGTTGAACTCTGGCTGCTGTAGGCAAGATTTCGTATTTCGCAACGCCCGGCGCCAAACGACGCCGTAAAAACCGATAAAACTCATGCCTAGGCAACGGGCTGAGTCAAAATTGTTAAGACACAACAGATAGGGGTAAATACATGAATAGCCACATAAAAACAGTTGCTTCTGCGGCTACGGTCATGGCTGCACTGCAGTTCCCGGGCGCCTTTGCACAGGGCGAGGGATCCGGATCGGGCGTTGGCAACAGGGCGATGCTTGAAGAAGTGATAGTAACCGCCCAGCGCCGTGCAGAAAGTCTCGAAAGGACGCCGATTTCTGTGGCGGTCTTAAGTACGGAGTCGCTTGAACAGCAGGCCATTGTATCCGAGCTCGACCTGCAGACCGCTTTGCCTGGATTAACCGTCAAGGCATCGCAAAGTGCGAATCAGTTGAATTACGCGCTTCGCGGCCAGACCGTGGACGCCTTCAGCTTTTCCCGATCCAGTGTCTTGCCGTATTTCAATGAGGTCCAGGTTGGTGGTTCATCGTCAACATCATTTTACGACCTAGAGTCAGTCCAGGTTCTTAAAGGCCCCCAGGGGACTCTATTTGGCAGGAACTCAACTGGCGGTGCTGTCCTCTTTACCACGGCCAAACCAAAAGAGGAATTTGGCGGGTATGTTAGTGGCTGGTACGGAAACTATGATGAAGTGAAGGTGGAAGGAGCCGTCAATATCCCACTTATTGACGACAAGCTGCTTATGCGGCTCGCTACCTATTATCAGACACGGGAAGGTTACCAGAAGAACCTGTTTGACGGCTCGCGCCTTGGCGATGTCCGTCGGAAAAACCTCAGGCTCAGCGTGACTTTCAAGCCGACCGAGGATATTACAAACGATTTCGTTCTCGATTACGCCAAATCGGATGGTGACAACCTGACCAGCGTCGCCTACAACACTCTCGGCGTCGCTGATGCCGGGAATGCCTTTGTTCCAACCCCCATTCTCTTTTCGCCCTTGATGGATGTGGCATTTGGGTTCCCTGGCGCCTGGGACGCATTCCTGGCCGCACACCCAGGTGCCGACCCTGAAGGCTGGGTCGCCTCGGTCGAGAAACAGCAGGCACGAGACCCCTACACCGTCAATGTGGATGCCCCGAATTTCCATACTGCGGAAAATTTTGTTGTTTCGAATATCACTACCTTCGATCTCGCTAACGGGATGCAAATCCGGAATATCATCGGCTACACCCACCTCAATTCGAACAACGCCTCCGAGTTCGATGGTACCCCTTTCCCATCCGATGACAATGGGACGGAAGGGCGCGGCGGTACCCTGGAGCAATTCTCCGAGGAAATCCAGCTTCAGGGAACTGTCTGGAACGATCAGCTGGATTTTGTAACCGGCCTCTATTACTCGGATGAAGAGGATCATATTCGATCCCTCAGTGTGCTTTTCGACTTCACCCCAATCGCGCCCCCTGCCCGCCAAATCAATCATGCGGTTATTTCTAACGAGACCTATGCGGTTTATGGTCAGGGGACCCTCGACCTGAGCGAGATTGTGGGCATCCAGGGACTCGCCGCAACCCTGGGCGGACGCTATTCCAAGGAAGAAGTCACCATGGATCGTAAGCCCGACGATTTCTTTATAACAAGCCCCGTTCCGCCGGGTGCAACTTACCTGAATCCATTGGAAGATACCTTTGAGCAATTCAGCTGGACAGCGGGACTTGAGCAACAGGTCAATCCGGATCTTTTGGTCTACCTTGTGTCAAGGCGCAGCTTCCGCAGCGGCGGTTTCAACTTTTTCGCGCCTCCTCTCCCCGGTTTTGGCAATGAGGGTGGCGCCGAATATATGGAAGAAAAGGCCACCGATGTTGAGGTAGGCGCAAAGTTCAGCGGTGAATGGGCTGATATGCCGGTAAGACTTAATGTGGCCGCCTATAAAATGTGGATCGACGAAATCCAGCGATCCAATTATGTGCAGATTTTCGGTAGCCTGGCGGGAATTACCGTCAATGTGCCAGAAGCAGAGATCGAAGGCTTCGAGATCGACGGCGAAATCCGCCCGACTTCCTGGCTGACCCTTGGTGGCGCGGTGAATTATACCGATGCCGAGTTCACCGATAACCTGGTATCGGTTCTCGGTAACCCGACGGTTGCATTTGGACCCTATCCCGATACACCGGAATGGGCGTCGTCGGTCTTTGGTCAAGTCACCGTACCGGTAGGCAACGAGCTGGAATTGTCCTTCCGTGCCGATATCTATCACCAGACAGAAACGTATTTCAGCTCCACCCACAATACACTCAACCCAGGCTCTGAGTTGCCGGACTACACCACGGCAAACTTCCGGTTGGCGCTGGAGAATGTTTCCACTGGCTGGACAGTTGCCGCCTATGTTAGGAATGCCTTTGACGAGGAGTATTATGTCGGTGGTATTGGTTTCAAGAGTTTGTTTGCGGTCAATACGGTAATCCCGGGCGCACCCCGTACTTATATGGCCGAGGTCAAATACCGCTTCTGATAGATGTCCTGTGTAAGGCAGTCGGGCCATGGAAGGCTTTCTAGCCACGAATGCCGGTGCTTTTAATAGACTCCTATTACCAGGCATGACTTCCAGAATGGCACTGAAGACCTATCGGCTTAAGCACAGATTGGATAGGCCACAGTTCTACGTCGAGGGTGCAGCGAACCTTGAGGAAAGATTATGAGGCTGATCAACAATAAACCCAGCCCCTTCGGGCGAAAGGTCATGATTGCTCTCAAGGAGAAGGATATACCCTTTGAGATTGAATGGGACATACCATGGCACAAAGATACAACCGTGGACCATTACAACCCCTTGGAGCAATTGCCTATTCTTGTTACCGAGGGGGGAGAGATTGTCTATGAGTCTTCGTATATCCTGGACTGGCTCGAGCATCATTATCCCGATCCCTCGCTGATCCCGGAAACACCTGACGAGCGTTTGAAGATGAAGTTATTTCAGGTGCTGGGCGTGGGGGTTATGGACGCTATTGTCCGAATCAATTTTGAGCTCGCCCGCCCGCAGGAATGTCAAAGCAATGAGTGGATGCAAAGACAGAAGCGAAAAATTGCCGGCGGCCTCGGAGAGATCAGCAGGATAATTGGCAATGAGGAGTTTGCCGTTGGCGGGCAATTGACTCTTGCTGATCTTGAAATTGGTTCTGTTCTTGGCCACCTGGACTTTCTTGCTGAAAGCATACCGGCCTTGACTGAGCTGTTTGTCAGGGATATCCAGTGGCGCAACCGTCATCCAAACCTGGGGCGCTATATCGATAATCTCGAGCAGCGGGCTTCTTTTAAAGAGGCGGCGCCGCAGATGGTCGAGATCGATTTTCAATCGGTTATACATTGATTAACCATTTTTTGGCGTTTCCTTGTGAAATACATCCATTAAGGATGGTATTTCTAACCCTTCAGGGTTAACTGGAGTTTTCGTCCATGGCCCTACCGACTTTCAGTCTCGACAACCAGGTAGTCCTAATCACAGGAGCCGGAAGTGGTATCGGCGCAGGTATCGCCCGCGGACTGGGAGCTTTCAAGGCTGCAGTAGGATGTCTTGATCAATCCGAGGATGGTGCTTTTGAGACCGCATCAGCGATAACCGCGGCCGGGGGCAGGGCGGTAGCGCTGACAGGGGACGTTCGCGACGAATCGTCCATGTCCGATGCAGTGGCGCGCCTGGAGCGAGAGTTTGGTCCCCTGAATGGTGCCCTGAATTGTGCTGGTGTGCACGATACCTCACCGGCCGAAGCAATGACTAGGGCGCAATGGCAGCGACTGATCGACATCAACCTCACCGGTGTATTTATTTCCTCCCAGGCCGAGGGGCGCGCCCTGATCCGGAATGGTGGTGGCAGCATTGTCAATATAGGTTCCATTTCTGCCCATATCGCCAATCGCGGTCTTAGCCAGTCTCACTATAACGCCGCCAAGGCGGGTGTTGCGCATTTGTCTCGCTCCCTGGCTCTGGAATGGGCGCAGCAAAACGTCCGCGTCAATATTATCAGTCCGGGTTATACCGCCACCCCGATGGCAAAATCACCCGAGGTCTGGGGTCAGGTCAAGCACCTTATTGACGATATTCCACTGGGAAGAATGTGCGAAATCGACGAACTCGTGGGACCGGCTGTGTTTTTGCTCAGCGACGCCGCCACCTATTGCACCGGTCTGGATCTCGTCGTCGACGGTGGTGCGATTCGCTGGTGACAAGCCGACACCACTCGTCAATATCTAGCGGTTATACGTCATCGATATAACGGCTGATATCTTTTATAGCAAAAATATTGAGCAGCATAATTTCGAGTAAGCTTTACTCAAAATTATTGCTCAAGCTTTAATAGAGCATTCTGTCAATACGGGTGTTGACTTTTAAGTCTGCGCGTGTAATATCAACTACAGTGTTGATTTCGGCATTCCGGGAAACGGACTCCCTCAGGATGCTTGATCTCGCTTAAGGCCACTTTGTCTGTCCGTTTAGCTGGCAGATCGGTGGAAACGGTAGTCGGCACGGGTATGCCGATAAAAAATGGGGAGGGGTAACCAGATGTTTTGCCAAAGTCTGTTTCAGACAATGGCCCCTGGGCACCGTTTCTCCACACTTGGCAACAGACCCATACTGGGACAAGGCTCATGAGAGAGGGTAGGATAATGGGATTATCATCTAAACATCAGATCGCTAATCACAGTCAATTGAACAATCCATGGCTCAAGTCCATGCTTGCACTGAGTATTTCCGCAGCAACCATGACGTCCGGTTTTGTCCAGGCGCAATCAGGGAGAAGTAGCGCGCTCATCGAGGAGGTTATGGTCACGGCACAGAAAAAATCCACTGCCGAAGCGGTTCAGGATGTGCCGATCGCGATATCGGCCTATTCAGGCGACAAGGTCGAGGCCATGTTTGCGGTGGATCTTCAGGACGTCGGCCAGACGGCACCGAACGTGAATCTGGCGGAGCAGGGTACCGTCCCCCACACCGGTAATTTTCTTATTCGTGGTATGGGCACTATGGGCCAAAGCATCCCCTCGTCAGACCCGGCGGTTGGTGTGGTTCAGGATGGCATGCCTTTCGGGCTGATTTATGGCGTCGTAACCGATCTCTTTGACCTGGAGTCTATCGAGATTCTGCGCGGCCCGCAGGGGACCCTGTTCGGACGGAATGTCACCGGCGGTGCGGTGGTTATGCGCACACAACGTCCGACGGAAGAGTTTGAAGGAAAGGTCAAAGCCACCATAGGATCGCATAAAACCCGGAATATCAGCGCCATTGTCAGAGGGCCGCTGACCGACCAGTGGAGCGGAAAGCTTGCCGTCATGTTCAAGGACCGTGATGGCCTCTGGGACAACACGACCCTGGGCGGTGAGCATGGCGAATCCGAATCTCTTATCGTCAGGCCCGCTGTCAAGTTCCAGGGCGACAACTATGATCTTACCCTGATGACCGAGTACGCGGAGATTGAGGGCGACGGCATGGCGCCCCGTAACTTCTTCCGATTCGGCGTTGAGCGAGATCCCTGGGCAGATAATTCCACCTCTACCGATACGGAAGGGGATCTGGATATGGAGTGGTACAGCCTGATCGTCGAGCATAACCTGGATCTCTGGGACGGCGTCTTGACCACCATCGCCGGGTACCGGGACCTGGAGCAGGAAACCTGGGGTGATATTGACGGCGCGCCGGGAACGATTCGTTTCGAATTTGGTCCGGGCTCGGGTCTCGAACAGGACCAGTGGAACCTGGAAACCCGATGGTCGGGTGATTTGAGTGAAAACCTCAACCTGACCGTAGGCGTGAACGTGTTCAGCCAGGAATATACCTACAACGAACGGCGCTTGCTGATCGACCTGCAGGATGCACCGGCATCGTCCACGATCGAACATGAAACCGCAGGCATATTTGCCCAGGCGGAATATAACCTGACCCAGGACCTTATCCTGACGCTCGGAGGAAGGTTTTCGTACGAAAACAAGGAAGCTGCCATCGGCGTTATTGGCGACCCCAATAACAACCCCGGTTGCGAACTCCTGCTTGATATGCAGGAATTGGCGACAGGCGTTCCACTTGCGAGCCCCCCGGATTTCCCGGGCGCGCCGCCGCCGTTTCCCCGGGAAGTGGACTGGGATTCGTGCCGGCAGCCTTTCCAGGACGACGAAACCTGGTCGAACTTTTCGCCGAAGATCGGCCTGACCTGGCATATCAATCCGGATCTTATGGCCTACGGTAGCTTCACCCGTGGTTTCCGCAGCGGCGGCTACAACGTGCGTTTTGCCACCACGGCTTTCCTGTCGGACCCAACCAATCCTGCTTTACAGCCGGGGCCGTACGATGAAGAGGTGGTCGATGCATTCGAGCTCGGCTTCAAGTCGGAGTGGAATGAGGGCCGCATACGCCTCAACGGTGCCGTTTTCCATAACGAGTACGATGATCTCCAGCGCTCGGCCAATAACCAGTCGGGGGTCCAGACCATTTTCAACGCGGCAACCGCTACCGTCCAGGGCATTGAGGTGGACGTGGTCGCCGCGGTCACCGAGCGACTCACTGTAGAGGCCAGTTACGGTTATACCGATGCGGAATACGACGAGGCGGACTTCCTCGTCAGGGCCACTGGCCGGGATCCCGAAGAATTCGACTTCCAGATGGTGCCCGAGCGAACCGCTTCTGCCGCCGTTACCTACGAGCACGAAGTGGGAGCTCTTGGCTATCTGAATTGGCGTGGTTCCTACTCCTACGTCGACAGTGTGGCAAGTGACAACTTCAACTTCCTGATCCTGCCGCAATATGAACTCTGGAATGCCAGTGTTTCCTTTATCAGCATGGATGAAAAACTGAAGGTGGCACTTTTTGGTCGCAACCTGAAAGACGAAGTCTATTCCCACTTTGGTTTCGACAATACGTCCATCGGTTCCAAAACCGTCTGGCTTGCACCGCCGCGCACCTACGGGCTGGAAGTTACCTATAATTTCTAAACCAATATAGGTTATGCGGGACGGATCCAGCCTCTGGCCCTGCCAAGGGTTCAGGGGCTGGCTTTTATTGACCGGCCTCCCTGACGGGGTGCCCATCCAATAGCAGGAGTTTTACCATGAGAGAAGCTGTTATCGTCTCCACCGCCCGAACGCCCATAGGCAAGGCCTTTCGCGGTGGCCTCAATAACACCAAGTCACCCACCATGGCCGGCCATGCCATTGCCCATGCTGTTGAGCGTGCAGGCCTCGAAGGCACGGAGGTGGACGATGTGGTGCTGGGTACCGTACTCGCTGCCGGCACTGCCGGTCTGAATATTGCCCGCAATGCGTCTTTCGCCGCTGGCCTTCCCGCCAGCGTGCCGGCCCAGACCATTGACCGGCAGTGCTCATCCGGCCTGATGGCGATTGCCATCGCCGCCAGGCAGATTATGGTCGACAACATGGATGTCGTGATCGGCGGCGGTCAGGACAGCATTTCCCTGGTCCAGAATGAATACATGAAATGGCTCCAGAGCAGCATGGATGACAATGTCACCACCCGTCAAGAACACGCCTATATGGGCATGCTCCATACCGCCGAGTATGTGGCCAAGAAGTACAAAGTCAGCCGCGAAGCCCAGGACGAATACGCACTGCAATCCCAGCAGCGCACTGCTGCGGCCCAGAGTGAAGGCCGGCTGGATGACGAGATTGTTCCCATCACCACCGAGCAAATGCTGGTTGACAAAGAAACCAAGGAAGTTTCCTACCGCGAAGTGACCATTGATAAGGACGAGGGAAACAGGCCTAGCACCACACTGGAAAGTCTGCAAAGCCTGGACCCGGTGATCGAGGGCGGCTTTATCACAGCCGGCAATGCCAGCCAGCTTTCCGATGGTGCCTCGGCCTGTGTGCTGATGGAACGCAAGGTGGCGGAACAGCGCGGTCTTACTCCCCTTGGAGTCTACCGTGGCATGGCGGTGGCGGGTAACGCGCCGGAGGAAATGGGCATCGCCCCGATTTACGCCATTCCCAAGCTGCTGAAAAACCATGGCCTGAAAATCGAGGATATCGGTCTGTGGGAGCTTAACGAAGCCTTTGCTGTCCAGGCCCTGTATTGTCGGGATTATCTGGGAATCGATCCGGAAATTTACAATGTCGATGGCGGCGGAATTTCCATCGGTCACCCCTACGGCATGACCGGCTCCCGCCTGGTAGGTCACGCTCTTATTGAAGGCAAGCGCAGGGGTGTCAAATACGTCGTGGTGACCATGTGTGTTGGTGGCGGCATGGGCGCTGCGGGCCTTTTCGAGGTTCTGTAGCTCTCAAACGCAGAGACTGCTATCGCCTGGATACCCGGTTTGGAACCGGGTTTCTGTTAATTAACCAAGGGACCCCAACTGGTGACCGAACTACAGCAGACGGCGATCTCAAGCAAGCGGGTCGAGGATATCGTCGAGCGAGTGCGGGATTCGACACCGGCAAAGCCGAACCAGGAAGCAGTACGACTCGCCGAGAAGTTTAAATCCCACGGCATCAAGCCCTATAGCCAGCTCAGCGTTATCGAGGCCCGCCTCGCCCTCGAGGAAGTCACGCGTTTACAAATGCCCGAACAGCCGGTAGCCAGTGTCAAAGATATTTTAGTGCTAGGCGCGGCGGGAGAATTACCTGCCCGGGTGTATAACCCGGATCCCGAGCGGGCCCTTCCAGTCATTGTCTACCTGCATGGCGGGGGTTGGGTGCTCGGCAGCGTTGCCGTCGCCGATCGCCCGTGCCGTCGGCTGTGTCTGGAGAGTGGCTGCATCGTGGTTTCCGTTGAATATCGTCGCGCGCCCGAAACACGGTTCCCGGGTCCGCTGGAGGATTGCCTGGCTGCGGTACGCTGGATTTCGGCCCATGCCGGCGAGCTGGGCGCCGGTAGCGATGGGCTTACGCTCATGGGGGACAGTGCGGGTGGTAATCTTGCCGCCGCCGTCACGCAATCGCTTAAAGGGGAGGAGGGAGTCCGGGTCGCTAGGCAGCTGCTTCTCTATCCCTGCCTTTATCCGGCTCGGGGTACGGATTTCTCCTCCTACCGGCAGCATGCCGGCGGCCCCCTGATGACCGACGGCGAAATGGAATGGTTCTGGAACCATTACCTCGGAGAAACCGGCGATGAGCGGGATCCCCGGGCCGCACCCCTGCTGGCAGCAGATTTTTCCGGTCTGCCTCCGGCGACCATTGTGGTGGCGGAGGTGGATGTTCTCCGGGATGAAGGCCTTACCTATGCCCAAAAACTGAAATCCGCAGGCGTTCCCGTAAACGTTATTCTGTTTCCGGGAGCCCCCCATGGGTTTTGGTGGATGGACGCCGCTTTTGGGCAGGCGCGGGAACTCGACCGCTTACTGGGTTCCGAACTTACCGGCAACTGAAACTAAAAAACCTGTCAGTGCTGAGACAGCCTGTCCCATGTTCGCTGCCAGTCTTTTGTGGAAGACTATTGTTCCGTTCTTTGTAACGGGTGGCCGCTAAACGCCATGCCCGGGTGCGCTCTGAGCGATAACTATGGACAGGAACGTCAGGGACGGCAAGACGTTAGCTCTCTTTCAAGTCGGCACAGTTTATCCTTCAGGGGGCGGCAGCCATCAGCCCGGCCGACTACACCATCGCAACATTCGATTTTCGAGACGGCGGCACACCTGCCGCAGGATTAATCGGTGTGCCGCTGTCAAAAGCTCAATGGGCCAGTGGATCGGGCCTGAGTTGCACATGGCCCACGTAGGTTCTCGGTATCTCCGACATAAATACCGGGTCGAGACCGTTGGTGAACCATAATCCACGATCTTTCCACCCGCCATCCTTTTGGTCAATGCGTCCATCGACACCGCGTGTATAACTGATCATGGGGTAGGGTATTCGAATCACCGTAAATTCCTCCGTATCAGGCCTGAAGGCAATCAGCGAGTCGGAATTTGTACCATTGATTATCACGGTATCCTTGCCCATGCCCAGCGTATTGTACTGGTCGACCCAGGTAAAATAGTGGAAATTGGTACCTTTACCGGGAGCGTCCTTGAATCGTGGCCCGGGGGTTTCCCAGAGTGTCCAGCCCTCCGGACATTGATCCCCCGCGCCCCAGGTCTGCTCGCACTTGCTGCGGTCGAAGCGAGCCAGGTGCCCGCTACCCGCCATGCCAGCCCAGATATTACCCTTGGTGTCCACATCGATACCGCGCGCACCCGAGGCAGGAGCCGGGGGCTTGTAGGCTTCGTGGGTGCCGGTTTCAGGGTCGTAGCGGGTGATATAGCCGCGATCGCCATAGGTGGGGTGCTTGCCGTAGGATCCGGGAGGTATGGCGATCCAGACATCGCCCCTGGCCGGATTGGGAATGATACTGTAGCGATAGCCAATGATCGGTTTGTCGGGAGTGCCATCGCCATCAGTGTCCGCCACGCCTTCAGACCAGCCTTGAGCGGTTTCCAGGGTTTCCGGTTTGTCCGGATCGAACTCTTTGGTGTCCAGCCAGCCGATAACATTGCTGTCGCCGTTAACCCAGAGAACTCCATTGTCATCGAACTGAAGGTGGTGAGTCCCAAAACAGGTATCGATGGGGATAATTTCCCCGGTACCGGTATCGTAATAGCCCAATTGCCGGTGATGGTATTCGCCGGCTATAAGCGGGTCGTTTTTGCAAAATTCCGGCAAATCCTCACCCCATTCCCGCCGGACCTGCATGGTCATCCAAACCTTGCCGGTATCGTCCATCATCGGATTGTGGGGATTCACGGGATTCTGATAAGCACCCATATGCGGTGTCATAACACCGGGTTCCGGACAACCCAACAATTGGGCACCCACAGGAATTTCTTCGCCTCCGCCTAGTGGCTTGTAAGTCTGCTCACACCAGGGTTTGGCATGTTGGTAATCCGGCAATTTCATTTGCTCCCACTTGTGCTTCCCGGGATCCAGCACCAGCAGGTGATCGTTGCCGATATCGAGGCCATAAATTTTTTCATCAGGGTACAAATGAGGATTGCGTTTGTCAGTGGATATCACATCGTGGGCGTAGGTGTACTCACCGCCATATTCCCACTGTGTGATCACGAAATTGCGCTCGATTCCCTCTGGACGAGGTGGGGCGGCTTCCGGTGTCTCGCCGGCGGCGATTTTCTCTCCCCAATTTTCAAGCACATCCAGCAGGATATCGCGATTGAGTTGCTCGGCCAGCAGATTCATCTCTCCGGCCTTTTTCAGGCCGTAGTCGGTGGCCTCGCGTGATGGAAATACCGCCCTCGCGGGAGCGCTGCCCGGCTGATGGCATATGGTGCAGTTAAGCTTGAACTGACTGAGCCAGTCCTCGGCAGAGGCGTAAGGGTGTTCAGCATTCTTCAAGGCTTCGGTTGATGGGGCTTCCATCATCGACAGCCAGTAGTTGGCGGGATAGAGCGAGGCGGCCTCCTGCGCACTCGCGGCCTGTTCGACTTTCAGGGAGAGCTTGTCGCCGGGTGTTGCTTCCAGTTTTTGCGAGTCGGTAAGGCCGTAGCCCCGTACCCATACGTGGTATCTGGTAGACGGCAACTCCGGCAGGACGAAGCGGCCTTCGTCATTGGTTACCACGATTTTCCGGAAATTTGTCGGCAGGCTGTCTGTTTCCGCTATTACCCAGACACCGGCTTCGGCAGCGCCCTGCGAATTGACCACCTGGCCTTCAATAAAGTCCGGCGTTTTTGCCGCTTCCCCTGTTTTTGGCTCAGTGGGAGGTTCAGGGTCTGTACAGGCTGCAAGAGCCGCCACCAGGACCGCTACTCTCGGCACAGAAATCAGATATTTTTTAATCATTACCCTTCTCCCGGACGGTAAAAATTATTGATCGATAAAGTGCATGCTAAGGCAGGCCAGCCGGTTCACCCGCCATATGCCAGCATTGTTGAAAAGTGGTGGCACGTGGCGGGTTGAAAGTGAGCCAGGCTCTCAATACCGGGTGACATTATCTCTCAACCGATTCCAGGCTTTCTTCATTTCAAAGCCTTCGTAACCGGCATCGACGACTTTTTGGAGAATACGCCTGTAGCCGCGGACACCACCGGAATAAGGCATGAAAACGTGCGGTTTTCCGGGGATTTCGTCGCCGTTGTAGTAGGAGCGGGCCTTCGGATAGAGCGTTTCCTTGGACCGTTCGTTGACATGCTGGACCCATTCCCTTTCTTCTTCCGGGTTCGCTTCCACCTCCCTGATATGGTTTTCGTCCATATAGGTGATCATGTCACTGATGAAGTCGGCATGATCTTCAGTGGATACCAGCACATTGCTGAGGAGTGACGGGCTTCCCGGGCCTACCATGATAAAGAAATTCGGGAAGTCGGCCGTACTCAGGCCCAGATAGTTGACCGGCCCGTCTTTCCATTTTTCCTTGAGAGTCAGGCCCTTGCGACCGACAATTTTGGGCGCCAATAATGAACCGGTAAAAACGTCGAATCCGGTGGCATAAATGATCATATCCAGGGGGTGGTGTTCCGCGGTGGTGGATATTCCCGTTTCGGTAATTTCCTGAATTGGGTGTTCCTTGACATCCACCAATTCCACGTTATCCCGGTTAAACGCCTCGTAGTAACCATCATCCACGGAGGGCCGCATCGCGCCGAAGGGAAACCCGCGCGGGGTCAGCTTTTCGCGAGTCTCCGGATCTTCCACCTTTTCCGCTATCTTGCGCCGAAGGAAGTCGGCCGCCAGGTCGTTTGCTTCCTGGTTTAGCAGTATGTCGTAATAAGCGAGGGCGAAACCGAAACCCAGCCGATTGTAGGCGGCCTCGAAAACCTCTTCGCGCTTTTCCGGGGGGTCGTCCAGGGCGGAAGTCTTGTTGGGCATAAAGCCAAGGCCCGTAGGCGAATTCCGACACTGCTCCCGGCGTTCCTGGTAGTGTTCCTTGATTTCCGCATCCTCTTCATCGCTGATATAGGCATGGCATGCGGGAATGCTGAAATTGGCAGTTCTCTGAAAGACCTTGAGGTGGTCGGCGTGTTTGGCAATCACCGGCGTCATCTGGACCCCGGAAGATCCGGTGCCGATTATGCCAACTTTTTTTCCTTCGAAGTGGACGTGTTCCCGGGGCCAGAGCGCACTATGCAGGATTTCTCCCTTGAATAATTCTTCGCCGGGAATATCGGGCTTTTTGGGTTGTGACAGCTGCCCGACCGCCATGATCAGAAAGCGAGCGGTAATTTCCTTGCCAGTATCCGTCATGATCGTCCAGTTGGCGTGATGCTCGTTGTATTCGGCATCTGTCATCCTCGTGTTGAATATAATGTCCTTGTTCAGATCGAACTTCATGGCGGCATAACGTATATAGTTGAGTACCTCTGATTGCGTGGCGTAACGCTCTGTCCAGCGCCATTCCTGCTCCAGTTCCCGGGAGAAACCGTAAGAGTAATCGTAACTTTCCACATCACATCGCGCGCCGGGATACCGGTTGTAATTCCAGACTCCGCCTACCTGATCTGAAGCCTCGATCACAGTCACCGACTTGCCGGCTTTGCGCAGGGTATAAAGCATTCTCAGACCCGCAAAGCCGGCGCCGACGATCACTGCATCCAGGCCCTCTATCTTATTGATACTCATAAATTTTCTCCGTGCTTTCAAGCTTTGCAAACTGAGGCTGATTACTGTTAAGGGGCAGCCTCCAAATTATAGTTCAAGACCAGTTGTCAATGAGATTATTGACTTGGCAGCCTCTCCCTGTCAACATAGATGTTGAAGGATGTGGGCTATACTTTAGGCGTTACCCAGATTTTTATCTTGATTTAAATCAACGTATATGTTGATCTAAGCGGGTCGCTTTCACCATCAATTGCCAATGGCAGGGGTAAAAACCATGGAACTTGAAACACTGATCTACGAAAAAGAGGGGCGTATTGCCACCGTAACCCTCAACCGCCCGGAAGTGGGCAACGCCTTGTCCAGAAAATTGCGTGACGAACTGGATTTGGTTATGGATGACCTGGATACGGACGACGAGACACGGGTACTTGTGGTCAAGGCAAATGGAAATCATTTCAGTACCGGCTACGACCTGAAGGAATTTTCCTATCTGTGGGATGCGGATAGTGCTATCAACGATATCCAGCGCCGTCCCCACCGCCGGCATCCAATATGGTCTCGGCGGGAGTTCCATCTCTCGCGGGAGCGTTGGATGCGCCTGTTCCGCCTGCGACAGGCCACCATCGGCGTGGTTCACGGCCACTGTGTTGCCGGCGGTCTAGACCTTATGGGTGTGCTCGATGTGGTCTTCTGCGCCGAGGACGCACGCCTCGGTCAGCCCGAGGCGCGCGCCATGGGCGAACTTCATGTATTCGCCCTGTGGCCAATCCACCTGGGGATGCGCAAAACCAAGGAGTGGCTTTTTACCGGCGACAACATGACCGGCGCCGAAGCGGCTGAAATGGGACTGGTGAATCGCGCGGTGCCCCGGGAGGAAGTGGAGGCGGTAGCTCGCACTTACGCCGAGCGCGTTGCCAACGTGCCCCTGGATGCCATCTATTCCCACAAGGAGGTTACCAATCGCTGGTTCGAAACCTCCGGTATGCAGGCGGCAATGGCGGCTGCAAACGATCTCGACGCCCTGGGCATATCCAGCCCCAGCATGGATGAGTTCACCAGAATATGGCGTGAAGGTGGTGTACGGCCAGCCGTTAGAGCGCGGGACAAGGCGTTCAGCGAACATCGCACCTACTGGGAAGCCTATCTGGCCTCGAAAGAAGGAAAAGGGAAGGGTGATAAGTAGGCAGTCAGTCCCTTTGTCTATGCGTCGACGATGGTTTGAGTTGAACAGGATTAATGGGTATGGCCGATACGATTAAACCCTTCAATGAGCGGCAGCGCGCCCTGGCGGCGCGTTTTCCGGTTTGGCAGCCGCGCACCCTCGATCAGATGCTGGCAGTCACTGCCCGGGAGTATCCCGAAAGACCGTTTATCATTACCGATGAGCGCACTTTCAGCTATCGCGATATCGATGACTGGGCCTCGCGTTTTGCCTGCGGTCTTGCGGCTGTAGGCGTCAAACCCGGAAACCATATTGCCCTGGTGATGGCTAACTACCCGGAATTTGTTGCGCTGAAGTTCGCCATAGCCCGTGTAGGTGCCGTGGCGGTGCCCATCAACTTTCTCAACAGGACCGCCGAGCTCGGTTATGTCCTTGGTCAGTCCGATGCCAGCCTGCTCATTACCATGGACAGATTCAGGGATCTTGACTACCTCGATATGCTTGATGAACTGGCGCCGGGTTGGGAGGAAAAGGGCGGCGGCAGTCATTTGCCTGAATTGCGTCGGGTTTATGTCTTTCCAACCGCCGGAGTGAACAGCCGGGGGAACGTCTCCATGCTGGATGAGCTTGCAGATAACGGCGGCGAGTGGACAGAGATTCCCGACCGGGATCCGCAGGGGCTTTCCGATATCCTTTATACCTCGGGAACCACCGGTGGCCCCAAGGGAGTGCTGCTGACCCACGATATGTTTCTCAGGAATGCCTACGGTAGCGCCTATGCCCGGGGCTTCCAGGATGGTCGCCGCCACCTGTTTTCCCTGCCCATGTACCATGTTTTCGGCTATGTGGAGGGACTTCTTTCCATTCTGTTCGTTGGTGGCGCCATTATCCCCCAGACGCAATTCGATCCGGAAAAGACGCTCGAGGCTATCGAAAAACATCGCGCCGATGATGTCCTGATGATACCCACGATGACGAAAGCCGTTCTCGCTAAAATGCGTGAAGGGCACTACGACCTGTCTTCGCTGAATGCCGTGTTTTCTTCCGGGGGGAAGGCGCCACCAGGCCTCTGGGAACAGGTGTTCGAGCTTTTCGGCGAGGTGGAGGTTTCCACCGGCTACGGCATGACCGAAGCCACGGCTTCGACGACGGTGGTGGTGGACAATTCTCCCACCAAGCGCCTTACGAGCACTAACGGCCGACTTCGGGATGTCGGCGTGGCGGGAGATGAGTCGTTGGACAGAAAACTGGTCGTCTACCGTGTCGTCGATACCGTCACCGGAGAGGAAGTGCCCCCCGGTGAGATGGGAGAACTGCGCATGAAGGGGCCGGGTGTTACCCGGGGTTACTACAAAAAGCCAAACGAAACAGCTGCGGCCTTCGATGACAATGGATGGATGCGTACCGGTGACCTGGGGTCTGTGGACGAAGGCGAATACCTCCGCCTTCTTGGGCGCACAAAGGAGTCATACCGCTGCGGGGGCGAGCAGGTGCTGCCGGTGGAGATCGAGGATGTCCTTCTTCAGCACTCGGCCGTCGATCAGGCTTTTATTGCACCCGTCCCGGATGAGCGTATGGGGGAAGTCGGCGTAGCCTTTATTATTCCAAAGCAAGGCGATCTGCCCACGGCTGAGGAAATCAAAGACTACTGCTCCCGGCACCTTGCCAGGTTCAAGGTGCCCAAATACGTCCTGTTTATAAGCCAGGGGGAGCTGCCCACCACAGCCACCGGCAGACCCCGGAAATTCCTCCTGACCGAGCGCGCGATAAAAGACCTGGGACTTGAATAGGAGCACGCCATGCAAAAAGTCGCGATTGTTACCGGCGCGGCCCGGGGGCTGGGCGCCTCTATCGCCCTCAGACTCGCCGATGAAGGACTGGATATCGGTGTTCTGGATCTGGATGAAAAGCGCTGTATCGAGGCGGTCGACGCCATAACGGAAAAGGGACGCAGGGCAGTTGCCGTTAGCGTGGATGTTACCGACGAGATTTCGGTCAGGAAAGCGGTGCAAGAGGTGGAAACCCGGCTCGGACCGCCCACCGTATTGGTCAATAATGCCGGTGTCATGAGCAGCCGCATGAGCCATAAGATGACGCTTGAACAATGGGACCTGGTCATCAATGTCAATCTTCGCGGTTCCTTTCTGATGAGCCGGGAAACCTGTCCCTACATGAAAGATGCCGAATGGGGGCGTATCGTCAACATATCCAGCACCGGCGCCTTGGGACTCATGGGCGGTGCCAATTACTCGTCGGCCAAAGCCGGGGTGCAGGGTCTGACCAAAACTCTTGCCATTGAGTTGGGCAAAACCAATGTCACAGTCAATGCTGTGGCTCCCGGTTTTGTGGTGACCGACATGACCCGGGCCACCGCGGATCAGGTGGGCGTCAGCGTTGAAGAGATGGAACAGGAGGCTGCCAGGGATATCCCGGTCGGACGCGCCGGGACAACAGACGATATTGCCAATGCCGTTGCTTTTTTTGTCGATGAACGTTCGGGTTTTGTCTCCGGACAGGTACTTTATGTTGCCGGAGGACCCAAGTGCTAGACCGCGACGGTGGCTGGTCTAAAGCGGCCTGACTATTTTTTCCTCGGTTATCTGGTAACCTGCCTTGTCACTGATCCGTAGATAATTGCCGTCCTCACGTTTTTCGATCCATGGCGATACTGCAATGACCTCGCTTCTCCTGGTGTCAGCCATTGCCTCATCCAGGGAGCTGTATCTGCCGATTCTGTCGAGGTTGCAGATTGTTGGGAACAACACCAGGCGTTTGCCGCTCTGCGCATCAGCCAGCGCCTGTTTCGGAGTAATCCATACCGAGTCCACCGATTCCATGCCATCGTGTTCGGCAAAGTGGTCGTCGGGCGTCCTGGCAAGAAAAAAGTGGGTATCGAAGCGGCGACGCTTGAATTCGGGCGTTACCCAGTTAGCGAAATATTCCAGTTGATCGCAGGCAAAGTGCAGTTGCTCCCTTTCCAGAAAACCCTTCAGGGTTATTTCACCGCTGTGCAGACTTTCACGGTAGCCGGTCAGTTTCCGAAGCCGTTCGCCGCTGATTAATTGGGAGGTAGTTCGGTCTCTGGCCAGCAGGATTCCGCATTCCTCAAAGGTTTCCCTTATCCCGGCCACCTGTATTGACCGGGTAGCCGTGTCCTCCGAGGGGCCGTCGAGATAATCGATCAGCGCAGGGTCTGCATCTTGTGAATCGACCTTGCCGCCGGGAAACACCAGCGCTCCGGAAGCGAAATCGATCTGCTGGTGGCGAACCACCATAAATACTTCAATTTTACCGCGGTTTTCCCTGGCGATAATAAGCGTAGAAGCAGGGAGAGGAGTGTTTTGCGTTGTCGTCATAGGGAAATTACAGTCAAGGGGAGTTGTTTGATTTGCTGCCATTTAGATGGGAATCATAACAGCGTGTTTTTATATCATAAACGAGGACGCCCGTATTTTCACACCCGCACACCGACATTGATAATGTGTGTGGTCTGTGGTGGTCCGACTTCAAATCCTTCTAGCTTCACGAGTTTTTTGTGATTGGCCCCTGCTGATTGAAAAGAGCTTGCCGGTTGATCCTGACGAACTGACAAATTTGGTCCAACCTTCATCGGGTTATGCTGCACTAAAGGGACCGGCTGGGGTCTAGTATCGCTCAAATACAGATAATCCTCTCAACCCTCACATCATTCGTTCTCGTCCTTCAAGTGACAGTCGACCAGCTTTCAGGGCTTCCAACAAATGTGTTGATTTCTGGGTGGCTATTCACTATGTTTGACTGAGGTAGCGCACGGAAAACCCCCACAGCATCTTCCGACCAACCCGGAAATTTCAAAAGGGCATGATCATGATAGACTACTATAAAGCCACTAAGCATTTGATTCCCGCTCTTTTTTTGACGATTTTCACCTCTGCCTTAGCAGGTGATAATTCGGTTCCAGAATGGAAAACTCTGCCCCTGAGCATTCCCCAGGAAGCCATCGATCGGGTTATGGCTATGCCGCCGGTGGCAGTGGCCGAAGGGTTTGAACACCGGATCCTGGTTCCCACCGGATCTCAGTTGTTCGACCCCTTCGATTTCCATGTAATAGACAACAATACGTTCTGGGTGGCCGATGATGCTAAAGGCGGTGCGATCTACGTTGTCACCACCGAGGGTGACATTTCGGTGCAAATCAAGACCAGAAAGCATCCGCCCATTTCGCTGGATGTCGCACCTTCCAGTTTTGGTGACAATGCGGGCTTGATTTATACCGTCGCCTTCGCCCGGCCGGAAAAGGCCGGCGGCTGGGTACTGCCGAACGCCGTTACCCGCATAAATCCAAAAACAGGGGCGGTCGATGTTGTCTGTTTTCTACCTGAAAACGAAAGGGGAGAGGCCGGTGCCGGTAGCTTTTTTGCCCGCTTTGGTCCGGAGAAAAGTCCTTTTTCCGGAAAGCTTTTCATTACAGCCGCCAGCAATCACACGATTTATCAGGTTTCTCCGGACGATCAGTGCCGACCCTTCGTCACCATTGATTTGGAAAAACAGGGCTCTCCGCGGGGAATTGCTTTTACGCCCGACGGTAACACCATGTTAGTGGGTGCGGCTGTACCGGAGCCCGGTAATCCGGCCATTACCAGGCCCGGCGAGGGCAGTATCCTGCAAATATCGCCTGAAGGCAAAGTCAGTGATACCCTCTTTGCCAAGGGCTTTCACGAGCCAGGAGCAATGGCGTTTGCTCCGGAGAGTTTCGGCGACTTTTCCGGCCAGTTGTTTATCAGTGACGCCGGAGACTGGGACAACGATATACCGCCAACGGAGCCGGTCGGCAGCGACGGCATGGTGTATCGGGTGACCTCCAAAGGTGAAATTATCCCCGTTGTCCAAGGACTGGCTAATCCGGTCGCCGTAGCATTTATCGGTGATCAGCTTATCGTTTCGGATATCAATGGAGATTTCCATGTGGGCCAGCACAAGATCCCCATTGGCTTTATCATTTCCATAAAACCGAACTAAAGGTGAAAGTGAAAAAATAAAATTGCATGAATATTTTACGGAGGACTGGTTTCAGGATAACCGACCCGTGGCTTTTATCGTTGGTTTTCATGTGAGACCGGCCTGCGATATAGTGCGAATTCGTGTTTCTTCTAATTTTAAAGCGCGAGAATATATATGGTTGACCACGCCGGTCGAATCCTGCCGTTTGCCGAGAGTATGCGCGCCCTGACCAATAGTCTCCTGCAGGACTTCCTGGGGGGGCCGAAATTACTCAAGCTATCCTGGGTTATCAACTTTCAAAAAGCCGGAACCTTTTTTTTTATCGGACTCCTGATGTGGATCTACCAGAACGCGGAGCCCGTCGTCTGGATTTACCTGGCATTGCATGGAAGCTACGGACTTTGCTGGATACTGAAGGATAACGTTTTTCCCGATTCAGGCTGGCAGGTTCGTGTCACTTTCGGCGGCGCCTTTATGGCGTTTGCTCTGGTTTTGGGTTGGTATTGGGTTATACCCTGGCTGCTGGTTTCCGGTGTATCGGTGCCGGATTATCCGATACCAGAGGCACCCTGGCTTGCTTTTTGTATAACCCTTCACACCCTCGGTATAGCAATCATGCTGATTTCGGATTGCCAGAAATACTTTTCTCTTAAGGCTGGCTCCAACCTGATTACCACCGGAATGTTTCGTTATATACGTCATCCCAATTACCTGGGCGAAATGATGATTTACAGTTCATATGCACTCATCGTCTTTCACTGGCTTCCATGGGTAATACTCGCCTGGGTCTGGCTTGGGATCTTTTCCGTCAATATTTTGCTCAAAGAGAAATCATTATCACGGTACCCTGAATGGACCGAATACGAATCGAGAACAGGCCTGCTCCTGCCTGCTATTAAGCACCGCACGTGAATTGATCATCGGTTTTCTATTATTCCTGATCCGGAACAGTAGAGGTTTCATATCACATCTTGACAAGACGTAGAAAATCGACGATGCTTGAACGATAATCAACACTAATGTAGATAGATAGCCCAAATGAGGCCAACATCAAACAAGCTGCCAGAGCCAACCGTTCAATCGGCCGCGGCCTGCAAAAGCAGCAGGAGGAAAGTGCCATGAAGCCAATACATAATAAGAAGTGCCTGTTTGCGACATTGATATCGGCGACAAGTCCCTTATGGTCGCCTGGCTTGCACGCCCAGGATGCCACGGGTAACCGAGAAGGTTACCGTAGCGGTATAGAAGAGGTGGTAGTGACGGCTCGCCGCAAAGAGGAGAGGCTACAGGATGTGCCCGTAACGATAAATGCCATCGATGGCGGGATGCTGATGGAACGCGGGATATTCAATACCGAAGATCTGATGGGTGCAATCCCTAATGTTCAGATCAGTTCCTTTGTCGGATCTGCAACACCAAATATCACGATCCGCGGTGTCGGCGTCGGCAGTGAATTCAACGCATCCGCAACGTCGCCAATTGGCGTCTATATTGACGAGGACTATCAGGCTTTTCGTCCGGCTCATGGTGTCCAGTTTTTTGATCTGGAACGTGTCGAAGTTGTAAAGGGGCCTCAAGGGACACTGTATGGCAGGAATACAACGGGAGGCGCCCTGAATATCATCAGCAAGAAACCTTCCCTGGGGGAATCCGATGATTACGTCACGGCCAGGTATGGCAACTACAATGCCTATACTCTGGAAGGCGCCAAAGAGTTCACCCTGGTCCCCGATGTTTTAGGAGTCCGGTTTGCCGGCAATCTTTCTAAAGCCGACGGCTTTATCGAAAACGAAAGCCCGAATGGTGTCAATGTGACAAATGACGATTTCGGTCAGACGGACAGCACCTCGGCGCGCTTGACAGTTCGCTACAAACCTACCGAATCCCTTGATTTTGTTTTGAAAACCTATTGGGCCGAAAGCGATCCGGTGGGTACGCCGCCGATTATGAAAAGTATTCTGCCATCCGGAGGAGACGCCTCCGGCTATTCCCGCGCGGGCCTCGACAAGGATGAAGCACAGCCCAATAGCCAGGGAGAGATGCTAAACAGAACCAAGGGTGCCGTTTTGCGAGCAACCGTAGCATTGGGCGATGCCGTGGTCACTTCAGTGACGGGCTACAATGACAGTCTCTACGATGTTCAGATCGATTGTGACGGTGGTATTAACAATATCTGCAATCACAACCTGATCACCGAGTACGAACACTTCAACGAAGACCTGCGCGTCAATTTCACCTTCGACCGCTGGGATGCCATTATCGGACTTTATTACGGCGAACAAACGGTCGAATCCGACAACTCATTGAATTACTTCGGGTTTATCGAGGACTTTTTCCCGAGCATTCCCTTTAACCCGCCCATTGGGTCGCCGGATGCTATCAGTTCCGGCCTCTTCGACCCGACCGCCCCCATCACGGGAATTCATGCCCAGCAGCGCTTCGAACAGGTGTCTATCGCTAAGGCAATCTATGGCGAAGTCAATTACGAGTTAACCGAGTCTCTCGACCTGACCTTGGGAGCTCGATGGACCAAAGATGAAACCGAGTATAACGACGCCCTGACGGTGTTGAAAGATAACAGTGGAAACATCCGGGCCAGCACCATACCCTTTTCCTTTCCCTTTGACAGCTCTGTCGGTTTTCTCGAGCGTGACGCCGATACCGATGAATTAACCGGGCGGGTCATTCTGGATTACAAATTCGGGGATGACGCCCATGCGTTTGCCAGCTATAGCCGCGGTTATCGGTCCGGTGCATTCAATGGCTTCGCGTATCAGAGTGTTGAGCAAATTTATTTTGTTGAACCTGAAATTGTCGATGCCTACGAAATCGGTGTTAAATCCCGCCTTGGCGATGGTAGGTATCAACTCAATGGTTCGATTTTCTACTACGACTATCAGGATCAGCAGGTTCAGGAAGTGATCGGAGCTATTGGCTTTCTACGCTCAATAAGCGGTGAGGTTCGCGGAGCAGAACTGGAAGCAGTTGCTCAAATTACACCGGATTTAACTGTCAATAGCTCTCTGGGGCTTCTTGATACAGAGTACGACGACGATCAGATTATCTCCGGGAAAGACGTGGGCGGGAATTCCTGGCCTTTCGCACCGGAGATGACCTTTAATATCCATGCCGACTGGATTTTCGCAGAGACAGAGAGGGGCGTATTTCGCCTGATGCCTGAGGCCCAGTATTCGGATTCCTACTACTACGACATTTTCAATGTCTCGGCCCTCGAGCAGGAATCCTACTGGCTCATGAACGGCCGGATCAGTTATGAAGACAACAGGGGATTCTCCGTGGCCATATGGGGAAAAAATATCACGGACAAGTACTACGAGCCCTGGGGTGCAGATACTGCCGATTTTGGCGCGAATTATTATATCCGTGGAATGCCAAGAACCTATGGCATTGAATTTTCAATGAGATTCTAGGACCGCATCATTGAACTGGACACCCTTGAAGAAATCCTCCCATATTTTTTATGAGAAAATGGACATGACCTTATTGCTGAAGTACCTAGGCCTTTCAGTCGTTCTTTTCTGCGCATGGTTTATGAGCGCAGCTTCTGCACTGGATGTACAGGGGAGGGTGGTGGACGAGGAGGGGAAATCAATACCTTTTGTGAGAATTCGATTCTCAAACCGTCAGACGATCCCCTATTCAACAACGGTATTCACCCGCAAGGACGGTACATTCTCGGCCAATGTAGTGGAGACAAATCCAGAAGCACTTTCAGTCGATGCATTCAGGATCGGCTGGAAGGAAACGGACCGGACCATTGCCAGTGAAAAGGATCGATTGTCGGTGAACCTGGTGATGGAGCCAGTGGCCAACGTTGCCGATCAGGTGCCGGGATCTGCGTGGCTCAGAGGTGACCCGGATTCGATGGCGTATCACATGAGCACCCTGGTTTGCTCCCATTGTCACCAACTCGGTTCCCAGCGCGTACGGAGCTTCTCCAGCAAGCTGGCCAGTATTCCCGTGGGGGAACGGGCTGAATCCTGGTTGAAAAGAGCCATTGAAGATCTTGCCTATGATGGCAAGAAAGGGGCATGGAGAACCGACACCGATGAGGATGAGGAGAATGTGCCAACCCATGCCCGGGCCGAAGCCTGGGAGAACATGGTTCAGTACATGCGCTGGGTAACCATGAGACTGGGGGAGGAGAAGAAATTGCGCTGGGGCCTAGAGGAGGGCAGTGAGTTCTATAATGCCCTGCTGGAGCCGGAAAACAGCTTGTTTCCGCCCAGGGATATGGAAATTATCATTCCCTACCTCACCCATAACTTTCCCGTAAATTTCGATACTCTGACCGGTTACAACGATCTCGAGAAACTGGGCAAGTATGGTGTCAGTGGAAAAACGGTTGTCGAGGAGTACATCCTTCCCACGTTCGGCTGGACCCGGGAAATTGCCATTGCTCCGGGGTCCAGTATTGTCTGGTTTGTAGAGACAGACAAGGACAGATTGGGCGGCCTCAACCCCGCCGACGGGACTGTGACCTGGTACGATGTCCCTGAGATACGGGGAGTCAAATTCCATGGCCCCCATACCATAAATGCCGATGCGGAGGGTAACCTTTGGGTCGCCCTGGAAGACAGTTTCTATATTGCCCGGTTCAATACCAGGACCCATGAATGGCGACTTTACGCACCACCTGAGGGCAAACAGTTTGGCGTGACCCATGATTTTGCCTACAACTCCAACCGACACGTGGAACCGGATTCCGATGGACGAATCTGGATTACCGATCTGGGTATGAATGAGCTCTGGGGTATCAACACCGATACCGGCGATATCAACACCTACCGACTTCCCCTGGTAGGCGGTGAAACGCATTTTCATTCTCTGCTCTACGGCGCTGCCGTCGACGTCCAACGCGAACGGGTCTGGTGGTCCCAGGTATACGGTTTCGTGGGCAGCTTCGATACGGAAAAAAATATCGTCGAGCGTATCGTTCCATTCGAACGGGGTTCCGGCCCCCGACGACTGGCCATTCAGGAAGAAAAGGGTATTCTGTGGATACCATTATTCGGTTCAAGTGAGCTCGTCAAGCTGGATACCGAGAGTGGACTGATTCTCGGGCGTTATAAAATCCCTGACGTAGGCGCGGCTCCCTATGGCATAACTCTCGACAAAGGAAGGAATGCGATATGGGCGGCGACGTCGAACTCCGATCGAATTTACCGGTTTGATATTGAGGACGAAAATTGGCGGCACTATCCCATGCCCCGTCAGGAAACCTATATTCGCATGATCGAGGTAGACGAGCAGACCGGGGATATCTGGACCACATATTCCAGCTTGCCGGTCGGTAAACGGGACCCTGAAACATACGGCCTGGAAAACGCCAATAATATCATCGTGCGGCTGGTACCGGGCGATTAGCTAAGCGCATAGCACAATTACCCCAAGCAATACTTATTAATTATTTCAGGAGTTTTTTATGGCCGGCAGATTGCAAGGCAAGGTTGCTGTCGTCACCGGGGCTGGGTCGGGGATGGGCAAGGCCATCGCAGCCAGATTTTGCCGAGAAGGTGCAAGCGTTCTCGCCGTCGATATCAGTGGCGAGCAGGAAGAGGTTGCCCGGGCGCTGGGCGATCAATGCCTGGCACACCAGGCGGATGTCTCCCAGAGTCGGGATGTTCAGGCAATGCTCGCCAAAGCCAGGGATCAGTTCGGGTCCCTCGATATTCTCTGCAACAACGCCGCAATCCAGGGCCCCCTGGCGCCGACCGGGGAGTACGACGAAGCGGCCTTCGACAAAGTGATGGCAGTGAACGTTCGCAGCGTCTTCCTGGGTATGCGTTATGGGATTCCCCTGATGCTTGAATCCGGGGGCGGTTCCATCGTCAATACGGCGTCGATGGCGAATGTGGTGGCCTTTCCGCAACTGGTAGCTTATTGCGGATCAAAGGGTGCTGTCGCGGCAATGACCAAGACTGCGGCCGTCGAGTATGCCGATCAAGGGATTCGGATAAATTGCTTCAGTCCCGGATCCATCGAAACAGCTATGTTCACCAACATGCCCCAGGAATACCAGGACAAGGTAGTCGCTGCCAATCCCGTGAAACGGGTAGGGCGGCCGGAGGAAATTGCCGATCTTGCCCTGTTCCTGGCTAGTGATGAATCCACCTTTATCACCGGGACCGAAATTGTGATTGATGGCGGCTATACTTCACTGTGAAGCAGCGACGAACAGGTCATCCCTCGTAGCTGATTTTCGTCATTCAGAACGGCAAAAGTCACGGCGCCTGGCCAGTTAACCGGTCCCGGAGCGAGAGCTTTTATTCGTTCGCCACCGGACCCGTATTATGATCGCGGCAATGATGGCACCAACCCCATTGGCCACCAGGTCCCACCCGGTATTCAGGTAACCCCCGACGTTGGTCTCGGCCAGCAGCAAACTTGCCATAAACTCGATGACCTCATTCAGCGCCCCCAGGCCCATGGCAGCAAACGCAGCCAGCGATAACAGGCCCGGGGAAGGGCGAAATCTGACGCCCTCCCGGGCAGCGGCGGCGGATATTCCCTGCCAGCAAAGCAGGGTGGTAATGCCAAAGCCGTAAGCGTGCACCAGCTGGTCGTATTTGAGCAGCCCGGGAATCAACCACAGATTGTATAGAACGCTGGTGTCACCCGATAAAGTTAGTGTTGCCGGAACCACGAGCAAGCCGCCTGCCATGTGAGCCAGTCCCCAGACACTCAGGGCCCAGAGGAGGCCGAGAGACAAATGAACCCGGCGGTGCACCAGCCACACACAAAACATGAGAATAATCATCACCAGGATGTAAATCAGGAATTCCAGGTTATCCCGGTCCGCGGCATAAACCGAGGCCACCACGATATAGGCCAGTGTAAAACCCAGAATGGGAAGTAACGGCCGAAGCTGGAAGTCCACGGCTGGGTCCGAAGGTTGTGCTGTTGTGTAGTTTCGCATCTGTATCCCTTATTTAAAGCTCCCTCGGAAGAGAGTACAGGCAACGGGCAGGCATGTGCCAATTCGTTTCAGAACGCCCATTTACAATTTAACATAGGGTCTTAGGAAGTTAAGAC
>DGNJ01000064.1 GCA_002388905.1 Cellvibrionales bacterium UBA4495 | reverse complement strand
GCCGACGCCCCCCTGGAAGAGTGCGAGAAGCGTGACCCCAAAGGCCTGTACAAGAAAGCCCGCGCCGGCGAGATCAAGGAATTCACCGGCATCGACAGCCCCTACGAAGCGCCCGCCAGCGCGGAAGTGGTGGTCAACACCGCCGAGAACGACATCGGCGAGTGCGTGCGCCAGTTGATCGAGAAAATCGGCGTTTAACCGCCACACCTCTAAAGCCCCGTAAAAGGCCCCTTTTCGCGCCTTTCTCGACGCATCGGCAGCGTCTCCGTCCGGTTAGCCTGACAACCCTTACCAGTGTTTGAAGGGCTCCGGGGGGCTGTCCATGCGTATTACCATCTTCGGCGCCGGCTATGTAGGCCTGGTCACCGCCGCCTGTCTGGCGGATGTGGGGCATCAGGTGCTGTGCGCCGATGTGGATGCGGAGCGGGTGCGCACCCTGGACCGCGGCGAAGTCCCCATCTACGAACCGGGCCTCAAGGCCATGCTGTCGCGTAACCGCGCGGAGGGCCGGCTGGCGTTCACCACCGATGCCGGTGAAGCCGTGCGTTTCGGCACCCTGTTGTTCATCGCCGTGGGTACGCCGGCGGGGGAGGACGGCGCCGCCGACCTGCGGCATGTGTTGGCGGTGGCCGCCGCCATCGGAGAACACATCGACGGCTACCGTCTGGTGGTGAACAAATCCACCGTGCCAGTGGGCACCGCCGACCGCGTGCGAGCGGTGATCGCCGAGCAGGGTGGGGCGCAGGACTACGACGTCTGTTCCAATCCGGAGTTTTTGAAGGAAGGCGCCGCCATCGAGGATTTCACGCGCGGCGCGCGCATCGTGGTCGGCACCGAGTCCGAACGGGCCCGCGAGCTGATGCGCGAGTGCTACGGCCCCTACAACTGGAACCGCGACAAGTTCATCTTCATGGACACCCGCTCCGCCGAGCTGACCAAGTACGCGGCCAATACCATGCTGGCCACCAAAATCAGCTTTATGAACGAGATGGCCAACCTGGCCGAGCACCTGGGTGCCGACATCGAACAGGTCCGCCTGGGTATCGGTTCCGACCCCCGCATTGGCTACCACTTTATCTACCCGGGCTGCGGCTACGGCGGCGCCTGTTTTCCCAAGGACCTCCTGGCCCTGGAAAGCATGGCCCGGGGCGCCGGCTACCCGGCGCGCATCCTGCAGGCCGTGGAGCAGGTCAACCGCGCCCAGAAAGACACCCTGTTCGCCAAGCTGCAAAAGGCGCTGAAAGGCGACCTGGCCGGCAAGACCATCGCCGTCTGGGGGCTGGCCTACAAACCCAACACCGACGACATGCGCGAAGCCCCCAGCCGGTCGCTGATGGAAGCGGTCTGGGCCCAGGGCGGTTGCATCCAGGCCTACGACCCGGAAGCCCGCGAAGAGTGCCGCCGCCTGTACGGCCAGCGCCCCGACCTGATGCTGGCCGACGACCGCTACCAGGCCCTGGAGGGCGCGGACGCCCTGGTGATTTGCACGGAGTGGAAGGAATTCCGGGTGGTGGACGCCGCCGAACTCACCGCCCGTCTGCGCCGCCCCCTGGTGATCGACGGCCGCAATCTCTACGATCCGCCTGTCCTGCGGCGTGCCGGAATCGCCTATTTCGCCGTCGGTCGCGGTGACAGCATCCAGCTATCCTCCCCCTCCGCGTAGGTCGGATTAGGCCAAAGGCCGTAATCCGACTCCTCTGTCTCTGCGACTGGGCGAACGGCGTCAACAATGCGAAAATGCCCGATTGCTCACGAGCGTCGTCTGCAGCTCGTATCAGGAGATTTGAGCGTGAATGTGAGAGGAGTGTTGGGCTTCGCTTTGGGGCCCGTGGCCGCGGCGTTGTTCGGCTTTATGACCCTGCCGGTGGTGACCTGGTTTTACGCTGCGGAAGACATCGGTCGGCTAGCCATGCTTCAGGTTGCGGTCAACCTGTCACTATTGGTGCTCTGCCTGGGGCTTGACCAGTCCTATGTACGGGAATATCACGGTCACGGGAATCGTGAAGCCTTGTTGAAGATGGCGCTGGCGCCGGGCTTGCTGTTGCTTGGTCTGGTTGCGATAGGGGTGCTTTTTAACCCGGTCTTGCTGTCGCGACTGTTGTTTGATTCGGATAACCCGAACTTGGCGGCCATGGTGTTGGTTTGCGCGTTCTCCGCCTTCTCCATTCGTTTCTTGTCGCTGGTTTTGCGGATGCAAGAGCGCGGGCTGGCATTTTCCGTGGGGCAGTTCCTGCCCAAACTCCTCTTCTTGTTATTCATCGGTGTCTACGCTCTTAGTGATCGAGGGCATGGTATCCAGGCCTTGCTATTCGCGCATACTCTGTCGCTGTTTTCGGTGGCGTTTTTTTTTCTGGTGTGGCGCTGGACAACCTGGGCGCGCGCGCTGAAGCAAAAGGTAGATCGGGCTGAACTGGGTGAGATGTTGCGCTATGGTTTTCCTTTGATCTTCGCCGGCTTGGCGTTTTGGGGGCTCACCGCCAGCGATAAAATCCTGTTACGGGCGCTTTCCAGCCTGGAGCAGCTGGGTATCTATTCGGTGGCGGTGAGTTTCGCCGGCGCGGCCCTGGTCCTGAAGATGATCTTTCAAACGCTCTGGGCGCCGCAGGTTTATAAGTGGGAGCAGGAGGGGAGTGCCTCCAGTCGCATCCAGGCGATGAACGACTACATGCTGGTGGTGGTGTCGGTGTTGTTCTGTCTTGTTGGGGGCCTGTCGTGGCTGCTCGATTACCTCCTGCCCGCGGGGTACGAAGAGGTCAAGCTTATTCTGGTCTCCTGCCTGGGATATCCCTTGTTGTTGGTACTCTCTGAAACCACCGCTATCGGCATCAGCCTGGCCAGGAAAACCAAGTACGCCCTTCTGGTGGCTCTGATTGCCTTTTTGGCCAATGTGGGCCTGAATCTTTTACTTATTCCGGACTACGCCGCCGCCGGTGCCGCCGTGGCGACAATAGTATCGTTCTGGCTGTTCTTTATTCTGCGCGCGGAATGTGCGTGTCGTGTGTGGCAGCCGTTTCCTCGTTTTGAGCAGTATCTAGTTGTAACCGTTCTGACCGCGCTGGCGGTGTGGACCACCCTTTTCGGGGCCAGCATGGGCTGGGTGACGCATCTTTTATGGGCGGGGCTTTCCCTGGTTTTCTTTGCTATTTATGCAAAAAGAATAGTCGACCTCTTGGTATTGCTTGCACGGAAGCTGGGTCGGGTGTGACCCTGCCGACCGTCTTGGAGGTCTCCGGGGATGCCATATACAATAGCGG
>DGNJ01000092.1:18152-18977 GCA_002388905.1 Cellvibrionales bacterium UBA4495 | reverse complement strand
CGCCCAGGTAGACGTCGCCCAGCCCCATTACCACATAGCTGGCATCGAAAACGATACGCTTGACCTGATCGATGCTGTCGAGGCCATTGATACGCCGGATAAATTCCAGGTTATCGGGGCACCAGGGAGCATCCCGGCGTACCGACTGCATGTATTTCTCCACGGCGAGTTGGCACGCCTCGTCGTTCCAGGACAGGGGCAGGTGGACGATTCGCGAGGGCACCTCCAGCGCCTCGATACCGCTCAGTTCATCCTCGGTCTCGCGGACCAGCGACAGCAGCGCCCCGAGTCTCAATCTGGCGCTGTCGTAGTGCAGCTGCAGGGAGCGAACCCCGGGCGTCATTTCAACAATGCCCGGTAACGCCTTGTCCCGAAGCCTGAGCATGAGGGCATGAACCCGGAAACGCAGGGCGATATCCAGGCTATTTTCGCCATACTCCACCAACAGGTAGTCGTCCCCGGCGATTCGGCAGGTGACATCCACGTCCGCTTCCCTGCCCCGAAAACGGGCGGCCACCGGCGACAGCGATGCCACCGCCGGCGCCGAGCCCCAGCTCAGCGGCGAGTCCGGCAATTGCAGGCGGCTTATTGCCTCGTCTTCGGCATCGGCCAGGGCCACCGCCTGGTCGACAGTGACCGGCACAAACCGGATGCGGTCGCCGGCCTTGAGCTGGCCGAGTTTCCAGCGCTCGGCCCGGACCACGGTAAGGGGGCAGACAAAGCCGCCGAGGCTGGGACCGTCGGGCCCCAGGATTACCGGCATATCGCCGGTGAAGTCGACGGTACCCAGGGCATAGGCATTGTCGTGGATATTGGACGGATGCA
>DGNJ01000092.1:0-18100 GCA_002388905.1 Cellvibrionales bacterium UBA4495 | reverse complement strand
CGGCTGGAGTTGTAGTGCACTTCCCAATGAGCGTCGAACAGGGTCTCGATATCGTTTTCGGTAAAAAAATCCGGCGCGCCATGGGGTCCGTAGGTGACGGCTATCTGCCACTCGTCGGTCAGGCCCGGTTCCAGTTCCTCGGGCAGATGGGCCGGCGCCGCCGGCACGGTATCGGGATCCAGGTGGAGCACGTCACCCTTGCGCAGCGCCCGCCCGCAGTGGCCGCCGAACTGGCCGAGCGTGAAGGTGGCCCTGGCACCCAGGTAGTGGGGACACTGGAGCCCCCCGCGCACCAGCAGATAGGTGCGGGCGCCGTGCCCCTGTACCTTGCCCAGGCGCAGGACAGCACCGGCGGGTATGTCGACGATGCGCCACGGCTCGACGGTCCCGACACGGTTATCGGCCGTCTCCAATTCAGCCTCCATGACCGCGCCGGCAAGCACCATCTGGGTGTCGCTGTGAAAACGGAAAGTGCCGCCATTCAGGGTCATTTCCAGGCCCGCCGCGTCGTCGTCATTACCGAGCAGGGCGTTGCCCAGCCGGAAGGAAAGGCTGTCGAAAGGACCGGAGGGCGGCACGCCCACACTCCAGTAACCGACGCGGCCCGGGGCATCCTGAATGGTGGTCATGGTGCCCGCCGACAACACTTCCAGTGTGGGGGCCCGGAAGCGGAAACCATCGAGAAAGCGCGTGTACATATCGCCGTTGCGGAAAACCGGCGTGTCGAGAACCGCCCGGACATACGCCAGGTTTGTCTCGATACCGTAGAGCCGGGTCTCATCGAGGGTGGCGACCATGGCCGCGATGGCTTCGTCCCGGGTCTCCCGGTGGACGATGAGCTTGGCGAGCATGGGATCGAAGAAAGGCGAGACCTCGATACCGGGCTCCAGCCAGTGATCGATGCGCAATCGATCACCGTCGCCGGCGGGGAAGTCGACGCTCGTGAGCAGGCCCGCCGAGGGCTGGAAATCGCGGGCCGGATCCTCGGCATAGACGCGCACCTGGAGGGCGTGGCCGGAAGGCACCCGTGCCGCCAGCGGGTCGAGGCTGTCGACCGCCCCGGCACCCAGGCGAACCATCCACGACACCAGGTCCACGCCATAGACCTGTTCGGTGACACCGTGTTCCACTTGCAGGCGGGTGTTCACTTCCAGAAAGTAGGCCTCTCCGGCTTTGGGGTCGTAGATAAATTCCACCGTGCCGGCACTGCGGTATCGCACGGTTTCCATCAGCGCCACCGCACTGCCGTGCAAGTGCTTGCGCAGTGTCCCGGGCAGATCGACGGCCGGGGTTTCCTCGATGACTTTCTGGTTTCGCCGCTGGCTGGAACAGTCCCGCTCCCCCAGGGCCACGGCGCGGCCCGCGCCGTCACCAAATACCTGTACCTCGATATGGCGGGCCCGCTCGACAAATTTCTCCAGGAACACCCCGCTGTCGGCGAAGTTGCTTTCCCCCAGGCGGCGCACGCTGTGGTAATGGGCCCGCAATTCGTCGGCGTCGTAGCAGAGTTTCATGCCGATACCGCCACCGCCGGCGGTGGACTTGAGCATCACCGGGTAGCCGATATCCCCGGCGGCGGCGACGGCGGCGTCAACCGTATCGAGCAATCCGCTTCCCGGCAGCAGCGGCACACCGGCTTGTTCCGCCAGGGCCCTGGCAGTGTGCTTAAGGCCAAAGGCTTCCATCTGCTCGGGAGTAGGGCCCAGGAACACCACCCCGGCGGCCTCGCAGCGCCGGGCAAAACCGGCGTTCTCGCTGAGAAACCCGTAGCCCGGATGCACCGCGCCGGCGCCGCTTTTCTCCATCACCGCAAACAGCTTGTCCTGGTCGAGATAGGTATCGGACGCCCCCCCTTCCCCCAGCGACCATGCCTCGTCGGCCAGGGTGACGTGGCGGGAGCGTGCATCGGCCTCGGCATAGACGGCGACACTGGCGATGCCCATTGCTTTCAGGGTCCGGATGATGCGGACCGCAATGGCACCGCGGTTGGCGATCAGTATTTTACGAAACATAAATTCGTTCCAATGGTTGTATCCGAGGCGCCGTTTTGCGGGTCGGGTGTCTGCCCTCCGGCGCCGGCGCTTTTTCTCCAGTGTTCCCGCCGTCAGTCCCAGACCAGGACTTCAATGGGCGTGGGGTTGTAGGCATTGCACGGATTGTTGAGTTGCGGGCAATTGGAAATCAGCGCCAGCGCGGCCATCCGCGCCGCCAGTTCCACGTATTTCCCCGCGCCGCTGATGCCATCCTCGAAGGTTAGTCCGCCTTCCTCGGTGACGGGCACATTCATGAAAAAATTGATGTTGTGGGTGATATCCCGCTTGCTAAGGCCCAACTCCTCATGTTCCGCCACCGCCAGCAACCAGGAATCCCGGCAGGCGTGCATGCATTTTTTATCCAGGGCATAGCGCACGGTATTGGACTCGGCGGCACAGGCCCCGCCCAGGGTATCGTGACGGCCGCAGGTGTCGGCGACGATTTCCATAAGCGGGTTGCACTCGGTGCTCAAAAGCACGGAACCGGCGCTCAGGTAGACATTGCCCTGTTCGCGTATGGTGTCAACGGCGCTGTACCGCTCGGTGGGATCGGCGGCGCTGTAAAACAGGGTGTCAGCCGCCTGGTTGCCTTCCAGGTCCAGGATCCGGAGCACCTGGCCCTTGCGGATTTCATGGAGCCAGTATTCGCCGGCGGGGATCACCTTGCGGTAAACCGCCTGTTCGGCTCGGCGCGGGCTTTCGACAATCATGGCGTCCTCCTCAGGCGTGCAAATCGTTGTACAGGGCAGTGTTGGTAAATCCCCGGCCATTTTCCGGGCAGGCGTTCTTGCACAGATCGTCCTCCGCCACCGGCGGCGCGTCGAAAAACTGATAGCGGACGGCCCGTCGGGGATACTCGGCGGCGGGATTCAGCGGGTGCGGACAGGTATGGAATACCACCAGGGTATCCATCTCGAAACGCAGGTCCACGTGACTGCCCGCGCGGACGGCATGCTCGTCGAAGCGCAAATTCCCCTCCCTGTCGGTATGGACCTTGCTGAACAGGTTCAGGTTGGCGGCCAGGTCTTTCTTGCCGAGGCCGTACTTGGCCAGTTCCACCAGAAAACTGTCGCGACCGTTCTGGGTGCGGTCGTTGCGATAGTCCTGATAGCTTTTCAGGCCCCACTTGCTTTCAATGGTTTGCCGGTGGCTGGTGCCACATACCGTATCGTGCCAGCCGAAACTGTCCTCGGTGATGGAGCAGAAAATACGGCCCATGTCCGAGTAGAGGCAGTGGCCCCGGGTCAGCCTGAAGGTGTGCTGGCACTTGAGGGTGTCCGGGGCGTTGTAGCGCTCTAGCAGGTTCTGGGGGTTGTAGAAGAGCATGCCTAAGTTGGCGCCGCCCTCCTCATCGATGAGGCGCAGGATCTTGCCGCGCCGGACGCGGAATGACCAGTGCGCCCCGCCGGGAATCCGGTCTTCGTACAAGCATTTCATCATCGGTCACCTGTCGGTTGCGTTTGTCTGTCAATAAAATCTTTGAAGTGCCTGCGCTCCGCGGCCGCCAGCCAGCAGTTGAAATTCCATAGGTCTCCCACCGGATCGCCAGTGGTGGCATCGATGGCCTGGTAGCCATCGGGACCAAACTCCGGGGTCAGGGAACTGGCCGGCGCCCCCCGTCCCCACTGGGCGGCCCAGACCCATTCCCACCAGCGCTGATGCTGCTTCAGCCAGGGGCGATACCGATCCGCGGCGGGATCCGGAACCTGGGGTCCCTGGTCATAGCCGATGCGGCCGTGGATATGACCGGCGCTGGCGGTGATATCGCGGATCAGGGCGTCCTCGGAAGTGCCCAGCCCCTCGCAGACCACGCTCCAGTGACTGAAATCGCAGGTCAATTCCAGGTCCAGGCGCTCAAGGATTTCCGCCGTACGCCAGGGACTGAACAGGGAGCGCCCCCGGTGGGTCTCGAAACAGATACGAACATTCCGATGCCGGGCCATGGCACCGGCTTCCCTGAAAAAAGCCACCGAATCCGCCACCGGCCAGGCATCGCAGCCACCGATGCAGTTGACCAGTGTCGGGCCCATGAGCGCGGCCCGGTCCAGTTTCCCTGAAAGGTCATCGAGATGGGCGGCCACCGTTGCGGTTCGATCGGGCACATAGCCGCCGGCCGTGCAGATCTCGGCGATAAACGCCAGGCCTGCCTTGTCCAGCAACTGGCGATGCTCCCGGCACTGATGCGGGCGGGAGGAAGGCTGACCTTCGAGGCCCTGAAAACCGGCGTACAGGGCCTGATCGATGGCGTCGCCCAGATCACCGTCATGGCCCCAGAGGGTTTTGAACAGTTGCAGTTCCAACTTCCTTCCTCCTACAACGGTGTCAGGAATGAAACGCCGGCGGCACCGGCCGCCGCCGGGGCGGTGTCGGCCATCCGGTCGAGCCGTTGGCGGAAAAAGCGCCGGCACTGTTCACCCGGGGAAACCACCGGACCGGGATCGGTTCCGTAGTGCTCGTTATGGAGGCGTGGCAGCCGGTGCCAGGGCTCGGCGGCGCGCCGGTGGTGGATATTGTGATAACAGAAATTCAGGACCAGCAGGTTGAGCGCCGGGAATCGCCGGGAAAGCAGGTTGCTATAGGTGTTGGCCTCCTCGTAATCCCGGGAACGGGTCGGCCGGGCCCTGGGTCCCGCCAGGGAAAGGCGGACCTCGTAGGTGTGCTGAAGGGCGTCCATGAAGGCCATTACCTGCAGGAACAGCAGATAGGCCAGTCCATAGCCAACGATCACCTGCCAGCCCAGGGTCGCCAGGGCGGCAAAATAGATTATCCGCAGTCCCAGTATGGCCAGGACCCGGCTCCGCTGTCGCCAACTGCCGCCCCGCCGGAAGGGATAGAGAACCACTAAAAGGTGCATCAATATCTCCACGGCGGGCAGCATCGCCCACTGCCCGGCCGCCACCAGGCGCCGCAGCCGGGGATGCCGGGCCATCAGTGCCCTCGGGTCCAGAGCGACGATATCCGCGCGCTCGACATGGTGGCGCAGGTGCTTTTCCCGGATAGCGCCGAAATCGCCGTAGCAGGCACCGGTCAGCCACGCCAGCACCACGGCCAGCCGATGGTGGTGACGCTGCCGGGAAAACAGGGTGCCGTGGGTACACTCATGGATCAGGTAGGCGGCGATCACCAGACTGTGGCCAAGCCACAGGACTGCCAGGGGCCACCAGTAGAAAGGAGCACCGGCCAGCAGGGCCAGGGCGCCCACATAGCCTGACAGGCAGTAACCGATAGCCAGGGTATTGGCGACGGCGCCATCCGGGTAGCGGAAAAACCTGTTCCTCTTCCCGGCCTGGCCGGACGCCTGTCGCTTGCGCTGAAAACAACTATCTCTGGGTATCTGAGTCTTCATGGGACCTTGTCGGCGGGCCGTCCCGCTTCAAGTGTCTCGCCGTCCGGGCCGTCCCGGACGGGGTTGTCGATGACGCTCAGAAAAGGTGGCTGTAGCGATGCACTTCCCACGGGCTCACTTCCAGGTGGTACTCGTTCCACTCCTCGGATTTGTAGCGGACAAATTCGTCCCGCAATTCCGTGCCCAGCACCGATTCCACCAGCGGATCGGCGGCGAAGGCGGCCACCGCCTCGGCCAGGTTCTGGGGCAGGAACTGGATGCCGCGCCCGGCGCGCTCGGCCTCGCTCAGTTCATAGAGGTTGTCTTCCTGGGGCGGACCCGGATCGATTTTTTCGCGAATGCCTTCCAGGCCGGCGGCCAGGGCCAGCGCCGACGCCAGGTAGGGATTGACCGCCCCGTCGGCGTTACGGGATTCGCAGCGCCCGCCACCCAGGGGCACCCGAACACTGTTGGTGCGATTGTTGGCGCCGTAGGAGTTGAATACCGGGGCCCAGCTGAAGTAGCTCATGGCCCCCTGGCGCACCAGGCGTTTGTAACTGTTGACCGTGGGCGCGAATACCGCGCACAGGGCCGGCCCGTGCTTGAGGATGCCGCCGATAAAATGATAGCCCAGATCGCTGAGACCCAGGCCCCGCCGATCCTCTGCCGGATCCCGCGCAAAGCGGTTGTCGCCGCTCTCAAGGTCGTACAGGGACATATTGAAATGGGCGCCGTTGCCCGTCCTGTTTTTGAACGGCTTGGGCATAAGGGTGGCGATCAGGCCCTCGTCACGGGCATAGCGCTTGGCCATCTCGCGGAAAAAGATGAAACGGTCGCTCATGGTCAGTGCGTCGGCATACTGGAAATCGAACTCGAACTGGCCGTTGGCGTCCTCGTGATCCAGAGAATAGAGGTCCCAGCCCAGGTCGTCGATGGTGGTGGCGACCCGGTCGAGCCAGGAAAAATTGTCCATGAACCCGCGCAGGTCATAGCAGGGCTTTTTAAGCCGATCGCCGGCGTGGGGCACGTGCAGGGCACCGTTCTCGTCCTGGCGCAGCAGGAACACCTCGCACTCGATGCCAAGATTGAAGCCCAGGCCCTGGGCTGCCGCCTCGGCCAGTTGTTTCTTGAGAACAACCCGGGTGCTCAGGGGATAGGGTTCGCCGCGAAAGGTATTGTCCGCCGGCATCCAGGCGATGCCGGGTTCCCAGGGTAACTGAATAATGTGGTCCAGGTCCGGCATCGAGGCAATTTCATCGTCGCTGGGTTTCTGGCCCAGACCGTCCACGGCATAGCCGGTGTAAAGTTCCGAGCCCGCCGCCATCTGTGCCAGGTGATCGATGGGGACCACCTTGCCCTTGGGCATACCGTGAATGTCCACATAGGCACCCATGGCATATTTGACACCTTTTTCCTTGAGTGCCTTGCGCAGGCTTTCAATTTCGTTGCCGCTTCTTTCGGGTTGGAGCCGGCGGTCGCTGACAGCCGCGGCACGAATGGCGCTGGCATCGGTGGCAATATTCATCGTGTTGTTCCCGTTGTCGATAGTCTCAAGGATTCGCGCCGTCGAACGGCTCGAACCAGGAATGGGACAGGGGCGGTTTTTCCGACAATCCCTTGTGGACCAGTGCGCTCAGGTCCTCCACCATCCACCGGAACCATTCCCGGCCCTTTTCCACGCTGGCCCGGGAGGGCGAGCCGGTGACACCGTTGCGGCTGGTTCGATTGACCGGATGGGCGAAGACCAGGTCACCCGTTCGGTCCCTGTCGTCCGCCTCGCCGAGACGTGACCTGTCGACCAATTCCGGCGCCCGGGCCAGCATCAGCGAGGTCTCGGCATCGTTGGCGTGCCAGTCTTCGCCGTCGGCGAAGTGGAAGGCGCGCACCCGCTCGCTCAGGGTGGCGGAATCGAGCACCGCCACCATCAGGTCGTCGTGTCCGGCGCGCAACATTTCCAGGGCACAGCGCAGGGGCGCAGCATTGGTGACATGGGTATTGACGATAAACAGGCGGCGAACGCCGCTGTGGTATGCCCACTCGCCGATTTCCGTCACCACGTCGATCAGTGTCTTGGGTTGCAGCGCCAGGGTGCCGGGCCAGCGCCGGCTGTGGCCCAGGGAACAGCCGTAGGGCAGGGCCGGCAGCATGGGGACGCCGGTGGCTTCCGCCGCGGCCCGGCAGAGCCTGTCGGCGAGCACGTAGTCCATGCCGCAACCCAGGTGGGGGCCGTGCTGCTCGGTGGCGCCCACGGGCAGGATCGCCGCACCCTTTGCGGCAACCCGGTCGGCCACCCCGGGCCACGGCAGCTGTTCCCAGAGTGTCATTCCACCGACTCCACTTCGTCGCCCACCTCGGTCATGCGGATCATGTTCAGCTTGTCCTCGGCCATGGTCTGTTCCAGTTCTTCCTCGTCGGGATGGATCAGGGCCTCGAGGCGCTTCTTGGTGGCGATGAATTCCGGCGAGACTGTCTGGTCCAGGTGCCGGGGCCGTGGTACTGGCACCTCAATGAGTTCCTCCACCTCGCCGGGGTTGGCCCTGAGCACCAGGATCCGGTCGGCGAGGAAAATGGCCTCGTCCAGGTCGTGGGTGATAAACAACACCGTGATATCGATGTTCTTCCAGATTTCCAGCAGATAGGACTGCATCTTGGCCCGGGTCTGTGCATCCAGGGCACCGAAGGGTTCGTCCATCAGGAGAATGCGGGGCTGGTTGGCCAGGGCCCGGGCGATGGCCACCCTCTGCTTCATGCCGCCGGAAAGCTGGTGAGGATAGGCATTGGCGAAGGCCTCCAGGCCCACCAGTTCGATCCACTGGAGCGCCTCGCTCTCGGACCGGGCCTTGCCGGCGCCCTGTGCTTCCAGCCCGAACATGACATTCTTCTTGACGGTAAGCCAGGGAAACAGGGTATAACCCTGAAAGACCATGCCCCTGTCCGGTCCCGGACCCACAACCCGCTTGCCGTCAAGGAGCACATCGCCGCCGCTGGCGGACTCCAGGCCCGCGAGGATCCGTATCAGCGTCGATTTGCCGCACCCGGAGGGGCCGATGACGCAGACAAACTCCCGGCGGTGGGTCTGAAAGCTGATATCCCGTAGGGCGGTGGTTTGCCCGTGGGCGGATTCGAAGGTCTTGCTCAGCCCCGCCACATCGAGGATGACCTCCCGGGACTTGAGTCGCTCGAAGCGGGCCCGGACCTTGGCGGATTGCTGAAGATAGCTGGGTAATTCCATGGTCGTCATAACCGGTTCAACCTTTCTTTTCCCAGGGAAAGAGGCGTTTGCCGAGCTTCGCCAGCAGGATGTCGGTGGCCAGGCCGATGATGCCGATCATCATGATGGCGGCGAAGACGTTATCGAAGTTCTTGTAGCGGGCCTGCTGGGTAATAAACCAGGTGATACCCGAACTGGTACCGATCAGTTCGGCAACGATCAGGTAGGTCCAGGCCCAGCCCAGCAGGATGCGCTGATCCCGGTACAGGTCCGGCAGGATGCCCGGAATCACCACCTTCCAGAGCAGCCTGAACCGGGAGACGCCCAGGGTCATCGCCGCCTCCAGGAGCGAAAGATCGAGCTTGCGGGTGGTGTTGCCCACCACCAGCACCTGCTGGAAAAAAGTGCCGATAAAGATGATGGCGATCTTGGGGCCGTCGTAAATGCCTAGGATGGCCACCGCCAGGGCGCCGAAGGCCGGCGCCGGCAGGTACCGGAAGAACTCGACAAAGGGTTCGAAAAGCCGGGAGAAGACGTTGTAGGTCCCGCACAGAATACCCAGGGGGACACCCACCAGCGACGACAGGGTAAAGCCCCAGAATATCACCTGGATACTGTGCCAGAGGCTCTCGTGCAGCCACTGCTCGCTGCGCCGGGTGGGCTCGGCGGTAAAGGATGTGTAAAACGCCGTGAGGACCTCGTGGGGTGCCGGCAGGTAGACCGGGTTGGCGGGTTCCCCCGTGGGTACGGCAGTCCCCGCCTCCCTGGCTTTTGCGGCTTCCTCGTTAAAGCGCTCCTTGTCGAGCAGCATACCCTCGCGGAAATAGGACACCGAGCCCGGGTCCACCACTTCCACTTTCGGGTGCCAGACGAAAGGCACATAACTGACCACCGCCCAGATCATCAGCGGCAGCAGGAAAGAGGCGACAACCAGGCCCCGGGACAAACCGCCGGGCAGCGGCTTGCGGGGGGCCAGTAGTTCGGCGACTGCCGTCATCGCAACGACTCCTCAACAACTGACGGGAGCGCGGCTCAAAGGCCGGCGGTGATGGAGGGGTCGATGTAGCTGTCCACGTCCTGGGGTTCGCCGTAAACCTCGTATTTCAGGTTGAAATCGTCGGCGATTTTCGAGGAGCCATAGAGCGAATCGAACCCGTCGCCCTTGTCAAAATGACCCTGAGCCTCTTCGAGGGTGAGAATCCTGGTGCCTTTCAGAAACGGCTTGTATTCCTCCGGCGCCAGGCCCACCCGGGCAGCCATGATTTTCAACGCTTCGGGCTGGGTTTCCGGATCGCGAATGTAGTCGACGATGCGGTACCAGACCTCGGCCACGGTCTTCCATTCATCGCCGCGCGCGTCCAGGCTTTCCGGGGATACCGCCAGAACGTCGTAGATCAGGCCGGGTTCGTCGGCGGAGGTGTAGATGGCCGTTGAACCCGGCACCTGCTGAAGAGCCTGACCAGAGCTGGGCTGCCAGGCGACGATGGCGGACACATCGCCGGACGCCAGGACCTGGGGCGTCTCGTTGGTGGGTACGTTGATCAGTTCCACGTCTTTTTCGCTCAGGCCCGCCTTTTCCAGGGCATTAAGCAAGAGCAGATGACTGACAAAACCGATCTCGACGCCGATTTTTTTGCCCTTGAGTTCCGCCACCGAGTCGATGCCGGGCGCGGCAATGACCATGTCATTGCCGTCGCTGTAATCGTTGACGATAATCATGGCGCTCTTGCGGCCGGTGGCCCCGGTCACCAGTGCATCGCCGTTGGTCATGGCCACGGCATCGAGCTGGCCGGCGGCGTAGGCATCCATGGAGGCCACGTAGTCGAACCATTCAAACTGGACATCGACGCCGGCTTCGTCGAACCAGCCTTTTTCGATACCCACTTCCCAGGCCACCCAGCCCGGCCAGTCGCTGTAGCCGATTTTAAGGGGTTCGGCGATTGCGGTGGCGGACAGACTGAGGGCAAGCGTGGCGAGTGCGGTGGCAAAGAGTTTTCTGAGCGAAGCGAGGGTTCTCATGGTTTTTCCTCCAGGAAAGTTACCGGTTTGAAGCACAGGAGATCATTGACAATCTCCCGGGCTTTTATCCCTCCGTGTAACCTTCGTGGAGAAGGTCGATCGCTCTCGGACCAGTCACTCGACCTCGGTTGTGTCGAGCCGGAACCCTAGCGATCTATTTCAGCAAATTGTGACTGCCGTGAATGCCATCATTGTGCAATGATCTCTTCAACAGGATCATTGCAATGAGCGTGCCAGAGGCAGGACAAATTGAATAAAAATGGTTTATTGCTTTGGATTCAATGCCCTGGGCCGATCCCATGGCGGAAGGGGGTGATCATGGCGTGACGCCCGGCAAGCACCAGGCTGGTGCAACCCCGACCGGAATCGGGGCATTAACGGTCTGAGGTCATTGGGTTGGATCTCCCGTTCCGCTACATTAGTGTCTTGAGAACGGTGATAATAACAGCGGCGCACCCGATCGAAGCATGCGCCCTGTGTGGATTCGATAAACAACACGACTGAGAGGCCGCCATGCCAACATCGACAAGCGTTCCCCTGCCCGACCATGTGCCTGCGGAACTGGTTCGGCCCTTTCCGTATATTCTCGGCGAGAAGACCGCCAAAGACCCCTATTCCTTCGTACCCGATATCCATCGCGAGCCTCCCGTTTTCTGGGCGGAGCGCGTTGTCAACGGTGTCAGCGGGGCCTGGGTACCGCGCCGCGACCAGGACATCAGAGCCCTTTTTCACGATGTCGAGCATTTCAGCAACCGTGGCCTGGCGCCCTTTGCCGAACTGCTGGGCGAAAGCTGGGAGCTGGTGCCTGCCATGTACGACCCACCGCGCCAGGGCGATTACCGCCGGCTTCTCAACCCGCTGTTCACGCCCGCGAAAATGGCGCTGCTCGAGGACAAAATTCGCGCCTACGCCCGGGATCTCGCCCTGGCCCTGCGCGATCGCGGTGGCTGCGACTTTATGCGGGATTTCGCCTTCGAATTCCCGATCCGGGTTTTTCTCGAATTGATGGGGCTGCCCCAGGACAAGGTAGGCCAGTTCCTGGAATGGGAACATGGCCTGCTGCACGAACCGGACCTGGAAAAAATCAAGCAGGCCACCCGCAACGTCAATGCCTATCTGTGGGACGAGTGCGAGGATCGGCGGGTCAACCCCCGTGACGACCTGCTCACCTTTGCTGTCCGGGATGCTGCCGTTAACGGCGAGCCTTTCACGGCCGACGAAATCACCGGTTTTTGCTTCAACCTCTTTATCGGCGGCCTGGATACCGTGTCCACCAGCATGGGCCTGCAGTTCCGTCACCTGGCGGAGCATCCGGACCACCAGGCCACGCTCCGTGCAAATCCCGACATGATCCCCGACGCCATCGAGGAACTGCTGCGCGCCTATTCGCCCATTCTCAACCGGCGACTCTGTATCAAGGACAAAACCCTCCACGGCGCCACCATCAGGGCCGGCGACATGGTCATGGTGCCCACTTTCCTGGCCAACCGGGATCCCGAGGCCTACAGCCGTCCGGATGAGGTGATACTGGACCGCAAGCCCAAGCATCTCACTTTTGCCACGGGGCCGCACCTGTGCCTGGGCATCCACCTGGCCCGGCGGGAACTGCGCATCGCCATGGAGGAATTCCTTGCTCATATCCCCGAGTTCGGCATTGCCCCCGGGGCGGTGATCGAGACCTATCTCCAGGGCACTATTTCGCCGGTGGCGGTGCCTCTGGTCTGGCGGGCATAGAGACAAGGCCCTAAATAGCGGTGCGCAGGCAGGTGGACGTGCCCAGGCTGTAGAGCTTGCCGGCGCCGTCTTCCAGGCTTCCCTGGACATGGATCACTGACCTGCCGCAGGACTGGACCCGGCCCGTGGCGCGTATCTCCCCGCTGGTGGCTCTTATGGGGCGGACGAATTTCACTGCACATTCCACCGAGGGGCAGATCTCGCCGGCGGGCAGCATCGACACGGCGGCGAAGCCCATGGCGTAATCCAGGAGTGACATGGGCCAGCCACCAAAGGCCATGCCGAAGAGGTTGCCAAACCGTTCCTCCATGGCGGCCCGGATTTCCACCTCGCCGGCCGAAAAGGCGTGAATACGGAATGGGATCACCGCCGCCATGGGGGGTGGGGGGATATCGCCATGGACCATGGCCCCGAGGACCTCGAGGCCGCTCATATTCTGGAAAGTCGATTCCCCGGACCATTGGTCGAACGTCATTTTTCGTCTCCGAATCGAGAGGATACGGGGCTTCCCCCAAAGCGGAGCCCGTCCCGCTTCACCCTTTGCGCTTACTGAAACGNNTTCCTCCCGCTTCTCCGCGCTTTTGCGTACCAGCACATAAGTGGCGCCAGTGCCCCCATGCCGGCGCTGGGCGCTGTGGAAAGCGAGCACCGGGTCCATCTGTCGCAACCAGTGGTTGACACAACTCTTGAGCAGCGCCGGATTGTCGCGCCTCTCGCCCCGACCATGAGTAATCAGGGCGCAACGCACATCGTATGCCACGCAATCGTTAATAAATTGGAAAACGGCCCGGCGCGCCTGGTCCACGGTGAGCCGGTGCAGATCCAGGCGGGTATCGGCCAGGTATTTGCCCTGGCGCAAATTTTTGAAAACGCCGTGCTGGACGCCATCCCGCTTCCAGGACAACTCATCCCAGGGCTTGACCGGTTCGATCCGCTCGACATCGTCCAGAAAATTGACGCGCCCGGCCGTTCGCTCCTCGGCAGCGCGTCGACGTTCCAGGGTACCGGGGGTAGGCTCGCGGGATCGGAACCCGCTGGCGGTGGGTTCCCGCTTCAGGGGTTTTACCTCGCCCACGAACTCCCGGAACAGCTTACTGTCATCCTCGCTCATGGGGAAAGATTAACGGTGACGGCACCATCCGGCAATAGCTGTTAACCCCGCACCACGTGCCGGCCAGTTCAGGAGCGAGGCTCCGGCTCGACGCTCAGATGTGAGGTATCGATGTCTTTCTCCGGTACCGCGCGGCGCTCGTCAGGACGCAGCACGTCGGCCCCCGGTTCCTCCACACTCAGGTGGTCGGTACTGATGGCCGGCGCCTCGACCGGTTGTCGCTCACCCGGCTTGAGCACGTCGGCACCCACCGGCTCGACATCGAACGAGGGTGCGGAGACTGTCGCCGCTTCGTCCTCCGCCCGCCCGGGAGCGGTGGCTTCGACGGTTGTTTTCGCCGCCGGTGCCGGCCGGATCTCGACGATGGCACCGGATTTTTCCATGGCCACCCTGAACCGGTCGGCGAGGTCCTTATCGATGCCCCGCCGGATGGCCACGGGCCGGCCGGTAAACATCTGGGCGATGCGGTCGTCGTCAAGCTTGAAAAGTGCCTTGAGATTGTCACGCACAGCCACAACGCTGTGCCCGGGCAGGACATCGCCCCGAAATATCACGTCGTATTGATCAGCCATCCGCCATGTCCCCCTTTGCAGAGCGCATGTCCCGATTATTGGTCAAACCCGGGGAAAGGTCGAGTACCTGTGTCCCGTTTTTGCCGGCTCCTTCAAATCAGGACAACAGAATCCCCCAGACCGTCAGGAACAGCAGCATACTCAGGAACACGGCGGCGGAACCGATGTCCTTGGCCTGTCTGGCCAGGTTGTCACGCTCCAGGCCAATGCGATCCACGGTCATCTCCACCGCTGTGTTAAGCAACTCGACAATCAAAACAATGAAGACCACAGCCACCAGCAGCGTTTTCTCCACGGCCCCCTGTCCCAGCCAAAGGCCCAGGGGCACCAGAACGACCGCCAGCGCAAGTTCGGTGCGAAAGGCCTCCTCGCTGTGCGCACAGGCCCGCAAGCCCTGCAGGGAGTAGCGCAGGGCATCCACCAGCCGCCGGCGAAGCAGCCCCCGAACCCCCGGCGTCTGGCGACCCGCATCCACCGAACCGTTCACCGGGGCTCTCCGCCGTTGTTGAGGCGATGGTCCATGTCCAGGGCGGGAACGGTCTTGAGCAACTCGCCCACCACCCGACCGGGTACGCCCGCCACGGTGGTGTGGGGCGGTACTGTCCTGATCACCAGACTCCCGGCACCTATCTTGGCACCTTCACCAATCTCGATATTGCCCAGGATTTTGGCGCCGGTGGCAATCAGCACACCCTGGCGTATCTTGGGATGGCGATCGCCGGTTTCCCTGCCGGTACCCCCCAGCGTCACCGAGTGCAGCATGGACACGTTGTCCTCGATCACCGCGGTCTCGCCCACCACCACGCCGGTGGCGTGATCGATCATGATGCCGCCGCCAATCTGTGCCGCCGGATGGATATCAACCCCGAAGATTTCGGAAACCTTGCTCTGGATAAAGAGAGCCATGGGTCGGCGGCCGTCGCTCCACAGCCAGTGGGCGATACGGTGGGCCTGGAGAGCGTGAAAACCCTTGAAATAAAGCAGGGGCATGTAATAGCGGTCGCAGGCCGGATCCCGGTCATAGTAGGCAACCAGATCCCGGCGCATCCGCTCGCCGATGCGGGCATCGGCGGCAAAGCCGTGCTCAATAACCTGGTAAAGCGACAGGGAGGACACCACTTCGCTGCCCAGCAACTGCGCCAGCGAGTAGGCCAGTGCCGACTCCAGGGTGTCGTGACTCAGCACCGCCGCGTGGAAGTAGCTCGCCAGGGCAGGCTCCTGCCGGGTTACCTCGTCGATCTCGGATCTCAGCACCTGCCAGAGGTTATCGGGGTTTTCTGCCATGAATGAAAAGGGGAAGCTGCAAATTGGTAGTCCGAACTATCCCGTATCCGGAGCATGGATGCAATGGCGGCACCGGGCCGGAATGCCATTACTTTTTTTCAGGCGCGCACGCTGACAAAGCGCTCGAAGATTTCCTCCAGATTATCGAGCACGGCTTCACGCAGGGCGATATCGGTATTTTCCAGCACGCCCCGCAACAGTTCGAGTGTCAACTTCGATTCGTACGCCGCCGCCAGGGGCCGATAGCTGATATGCCAGGGCTCGGGCCCGATACCGCCAAGATCGACCCGGTAGGGTCGAAAGAAGTGGCTATCGGAATCGGTGTCAAGAACGTCGAGCCAGGCCCCCAGCCGGTGGAAGGGTCCGTCGGGACCGTACTCCGAGTTCTCGAGCCGCAGCCGATAGTCCGGGGGCACGGCGGCGGCATCCCATATATCCAGGTCCGTTCCCCAGTGGTGGCGGGAGGCTCCAGGCAATGCCGACCAGCGCAGGATGGCAAAGACCTTGTCGCGATCGGAGAGGGAAGCCAGGATCAGGGGCCGGCCATCGTCGTCGAGGACGGCCCGGCGGCCCAGGGCCTTGCCGTTCCAGATGGCAAGCTGGCGCTCGAAACTGCGAAACCCGCTGGCAATCCGCAGGGCAATACCGTCGCCGGCGGCGTCCGCCGCCAGGGCCCGGAACGGGGCGAGCACCTCCCGGTGCAGGCACACGCCCTCCCCCACATCGGCAAGATGATCGGTGCTGTTGCCGGTGACTGCCAGGGTGTCCGGAAAAGCGGTCATAACGGCATTTACTCGTCGTCTGCCGGTGATCGCCGGGGCCCGTCGCCGGGCAGACGCGGCGGCCCGGACTCCGAGGACTCGTCGTATTGAACGCCCTTTTCCAGCCAGATGACTGGCGTGGTGTCATCCTCGATGCCGAAAAACTGGGCTACCCAGAGCAGGCAGACGATCATCACTGTCGCGCCGAGCACCATAAAAGCCAATAGGCGAAAGAATTTCATGGTTGCACACCGATCCTGGCCGGCCCGTGACCGGCAGTTGCCGTCCCCGGCAGTGTAACCGGAGTACCTCCCTCCCTGAAGGCCGTCAATAATGCGGTGGTTTTTCGTGGGCCGGGGCCTTGCTACCCGCCTCCATGAGTTCGCTCACTTCCCGCAGGCGCTGGTAAAGTTCGCGGTTCATTCGCTCCAGGCGCTCTATGTCGGCCTGCTGCCTGGCCACCGTGGTGTCGAGACTCCGGAGTGTATCCTCCTGGTAGGCGATACGGATTTCCAGGTCGGTGAGGCGCTCGTCGCTCATGGCCGGGCCCCCGGCGCGGCGATTTCGCCCTTCTCGGTGACGGTCACGGGCAACCCCCACCAACCGGTACTCAGGCGCGTTTCCAGTTCGTAAGCCACGGGCCGGCCCGGATCGCTGAGCCACTCGCTGAGGACCCGGAAACCGCCGATCAGGCTGGTGGCGGCCTCCAGTTCGACGGTTCCTTCACCGTAGGCCGGAATGGTCGGCAATTGGGAACTGACGCCACTGACCACCTTGTGCCCCTGCAGCTTCACGGTGTAGTAAAGCCCGTCCAGTTCCAGGGCCTTGTCGTTGGGGTTCAGGACCCGCAGTTTCATGGCAAAACGCTGCTCGAACCCCTCGCTCGGCAACGGACGAAATTGCACCAGTTGGACTTCCGGTGCCTCAAACTGACGCCCGAGCCCGGCGCAGCCGGCCAGCAGCAAAAGCAGGCCAAAGACGCCGCAAAGGGTTATCCTGTGGTTCATGACGTGCTCCATCGACAAAGGTCCCGGCAAAAGCGCACGGGCATCTTGATTTTTTCGACACCGGACACATCTTATAGGCAGTCTCCATTGAGTGCCATCTCTGCCTCCAGCCACCGACAAGGAGAACTTCCGTGCTGCGAATCGGCCTTTTCCTGGGTACCAACATTGCCATCCTGGTGCTGTTCAGCATTATTTTCCGGGTACTGGGCCTGGAACAGTACCTGGCCGGCCAGGGTATCCACACCAACCTCACCGGCCTGCTGGTGTTTTGCGCCCTGTTCGGTTTCGGCGGCTCCTTTGTATCCCTGCTGCTATCCAAAACCATGGCCAGGATGGGAACCGGCACGCGGATCATTGCCACCCCGGAAACACCGGACCAGCGCTGGCTGGTGGATACCGTTGCCGAACTGGCCGGCAAAGCCGGCATCGGCATGCCCGAGGTGGGCATTTTCCCCGCCCAGCAATCCAACGCTTTCGCGACCGGCTGGAACAGGGACAAAGCCCTGGTGGCGGTAAGCGCGGGCCTGCTCAACCGGTTTAACAAAGATGAAGTCCGGGCCGTGCTGGCCCACGAGATCGGCCACGTGGCCAACGGCGACATGGTGACCCTGACCCTGATCCAGGGCGTCCTCAATACGTTTGTGTTGTTTTTCGCCCGTATCCTGGGCAGCGTTATCGACCGGGCGGTATTCAGGAACGAACGGGGTCACGGCATTGGCTACTTCATGATCGTGATCGTCCTGCAAATCGTGCTCGGCATACTCGCCTCCATGATCGTCATGTGGTTTTCCCGCTGGCGGGAGTTCCGCGCCGATGCCGCCGGTGCGCAGCTGGCCGGCAGCGGCGCCATGATCGGCGCCCTGCAGAGGCTCCTCGACGAGACCCGTGCCCACATCCCCAACGAAATGCCGGATACCCTCACCGCTTTCGGCATCTCCAGCGGCTGGAAAAAGGCGGCCACCCGGCTGTTCATGAGCCATCCACCCCTGGAAGAGCGTATCGAGGCTTTGCGTCGCGGACACTAGTGGGCCATGCGGAAAATA
>DGNJ01000089.1:7074-8008 GCA_002388905.1 Cellvibrionales bacterium UBA4495 | reverse complement strand
GATCGCTCCCACAGTATAAAAAGCGGGCCCCTAGACCCTGACCGGCAATGGCCGCCCCAGCACTTTTTCCAGGGCCGCCTGGTCAAACACTGCCTTGTCCACCTTGAAATAGGCCAGCTTCTGGTCGGGAAGCACCACCACATCCTCGATGCCGGCCACGGCTTCGGCCACGTTGAGATCCATTACCGCCGGCTCGTCGCCCTCCAGCTCAACCACCAGGCTGGCCCAGTGCCGGGGCACGGGCATGGTGGCGGCCACAACCAGCCAGACCACCGCCGCCAGGGCGGAAAACCCGAATACTGCCTGGACCCCGAAATGCTGGGCTGCCCAGCCGCCCAGCAACCCTCCGGCAAAGGTCCCCAGGAACTGGCTGCTGGAGTAGATGCCCATGGCCGTGCCCCGGCTGCCACTGGGCGCCACTTTACTCACCAGGGACGGCAGGCTGGCCTCGAGCAGATTGAAGGCCATAAAAAACAGGAACAGCCCGGCGACAAACCAGCCCAGAAGTCCACTGCGGGCAAAAAGCACCAGTTCCGCGATACCGAGCAAGCCAATGGCCACCAGGAACATGGGCTTGAGCTGGTGCCGGCGCTCGGCAAAGAGCATAAACGGCAGCATGGCGACAAACCCGCCACCCATGGTGAGCAGGTACACCCACCAGTGCTGCTGGATGCCGAAACCCAGCACCTCCTTGAGGATCACCGGCACCGACACCCAGCTGGCCATCTGGATCATATGCAGGGAGAAGATGCCCCAATCCAGGCGCAGCAACTCGCCATTGGTCAGCGTTTGCCCAAAAAGCTTGGGCACGGGCAGGGCTTCCCGGGCAGTGATACGTCGGCTGGCGGCGGGTGCGGGGATGTACCAGAGGACCGCACCGACCCCCACCAACGCCAGCAAAGCGGTCAGCCAGAATATGGCATCCACGCCGGCG
>DGNJ01000089.1:0-7058 GCA_002388905.1 Cellvibrionales bacterium UBA4495 | reverse complement strand
GACAGGGCCCAGGATCATGGCCAGGGCGAAGGAAAGCCCGATACTGCCGCCCACCGCGGCCATGGCCTTGGTACGGTTCTGCTCCGTGGTCAGGTCGGAGAGCAGGGCCATCACGGCGCTGGCCACGGCCCCGGCCCCCTGCAGCGCCCGGCCGGCAATCAGCCCATAGACGGACTCGGCGAGGGCCGCCACCACGCTGCCCACCAGGAACAGCAGCATGCCGCCGATGATCACCTGCTTGCGGCCTATGCGGTCCGACAACAGGCCCAGGGGAATCTGGAACAGGCTCTGTGTAAGGCCGTAAATCCCCAGCGCCAGCCCAATCAGGAAAGTGGTGCTGCCGCTATAATCCGACCCGTACAGGCTCAGTACGGGCAACACCATAAACAGCCCGAGCATACGCGTGGCGTACAGGGAGACCAGTCCGATCAGGCTGCGGATTTCCAGTGGATTCATGGGGAACGGGAGTTGGAATTTTAACGGGATTATAAAGACCGTCCAGCGGATTGACTACCGCTGCGGCGGCGGGCCATTCAATCCGGATCACAACCACCCCGTCACCCATTTGGCCACCACCACGGCGAACAGCACCGACAGCAGGGTCCCCACCAGCATATACTCGGCGAAGTCCCGCTCCTTCAGCTGCTCCATGCGCATCAGGCCCTTGGCGGCGACAATAAAGCCCAGGGCGTTAAGGTCGTCCGACCACAGCACCACCAGGAACATCAGCCAGCGTTCGAGAATGCCGATCACCCGGCCGGCGTTGAATGCCTCCTCGTCCAGGGACTGGTCCTGGCGGTGGGGAACCAGCCCGCAAACGGCAAACACCACTCGCACCAGCAGGTTCACCTCGTTGGCCAGCAACAACAATTCCAAGAGAATCACCGAGAGCCGAACCGCGTTGGCATCGGTGCCAAACAAAGCGTCCACCCCGGCAGCGGCAGGGCCGTTCAGTGCCAGTTCCCTGCCAGAGATCACCGGGGCGGCCAGCAGTCCCAGCAGGGCAACCAGCTGGATTACACCCACATTGCCGCGCGGTTCCACCAGCCAGCCGGACAAGCCCGTAAAAAGGATGATAGCCACCACGGCGGCGAAAAGCGCCCCGTTCCACTGGAAGAGCGCCGCCACCCCGGCCACCTGGAATGCCGCCAGCCAAGCACCGGTCAGACCCACCGGTCCGTCCCGGCGCAGATAGATCAGCCGGGTCAGCAGCAGCCAGTTGCAGTAAGCCAGGTATGCGAGCGACATATCAACCTTCCAGTGCCCGGTCCATGATGCCGGCAATATCCGCCAGCATTCCCCCGATGGGGTTCAGGAAGCCCTCGGCGATATTCTTGTAAACGGCTGTCCTCGAGATGCCCAGGGCCTCGGCGATGGCATCCACCGGCTCACCGGCCAGGCGCCGGTACAGCACCTCGAACCGGTTCTGGTGCCACTTGGACTGCAGGCCGGAGAGCAATTCCAGGCTGTGGTTCACCAGTTTCTGGTCGCCCAGGCCCTCCGTGCGGTAAGCGCCTTCCGTTTCCTTAAGCATATTGATCGCATCCCGGGCCCGATAAAAGGCCGGGCCATCCATGCCCAGGGCAGATTCCCGGTTGACCCCGGTGGTGATCTCCCCCACCCCCAAGCCAAAGCGGACCGCCACCGGGTGCAATTGCGCCTGAATGGCAAACAGGCACTGCCAGATTGCCCCGGCACTGCCGAAAAGAGCCTGGAACTCATCGCCCAGCGTCAAGGTAAATGGAGAGACTAGCTCACTGCCATGCTGGTTGTTCAAATCAACCAGCGCGCTCCGCAACTGCTCCTGCAGGGCCTTGCGATTCTCCACCCCGCGGGACTCCCGGATATCGCCGATTAAAGCCAGGTACCGCATAAACCAACCTTAACAGTTGAATTTTTATTAAATAAACTATATCAGTTGAATATAGCAGAGCAAGCCAAAAGCTCATGCATTAAACTAATTTAGTTGAATTTTTTGATTTTAAACCAAAAAGGTTAACTTTTCATACCATAAAGGAAGGTCAAGCCGCGACCCGCCGGCAAATCCCACCAGCAGGAAATATACCCCTGTGGGAGAGGTCCCCGACCGCGATAAACCAACCGGCACCTGAAGCCAACCCCCTCGCGATCAAGGATTGCTCCCACACCGGTAGCAGACCCCACAACTGGAAACAAACCTCACTAATGTGGGAGCGGTCCTCGACCGCGAAAAGCCACCGGCACCTGAAGCCAATCTCTCGCGATCAAGGATCGCTCCCACACCGGTAGCAGATCCTACAACTGGGAATAAACTTCCCTGTGGGAGCGGTCCCCGACCGCGATAAGCCACCGGCACGAAGCCACCCCCTCGCGATCAAGGATCGCTCCCACACCAGTAGCAGACCCCGCCACTGGGAATAAACTTCCCTGTGGGAGCGGTCCTCGACCGCGATAAGCCACCGGCACCTGAAGCCACCCCTCTCGCGATCAAGGATCGCTCCCACACCGGTAGCAGACCCCACAACTGGAAACAAACCTCACTAATGTGGGAGCGGTCCTCGACCGCGAAAAGCCACCGGCACCTGAAGCCAATCTCTCGCGATCAAGGATCGCTCCCCACACCGGTAGCAGACCCTACAACTGGGAATAAACTTCCCTGTGGGAGCGATCCTCGACCGCGATAAGCCACCGGTACCTGACGCCACCCCCCTCGCGATCAAGGATCGCTCCCACACCGGTAGCAGACCCCGCCACTGGAACCAAAGCCCCCGGTGGGAGCGGTCCTAAACCGCGATACGCCCAACCGGCATCCTTCTCCCGAGCTGCTCGCGAGCAGCCCCAACCCGACGATTTATCCCCAAGCCTCTTCAGCGTACAATCCCCTGACAACCGGCACCGACATTCCGCCATGGCCACTGAACTGGAATCACAACTGCGCTCAATACTGGCCCGCCACCCCGAAGTCCGCCTGGCCTATCTCTTTGGTTCCCTGGCGCGGGACAGAGCGCGTACGTCCAGCGATATCGATATCGCCGTACTGGCGGACAGCCCCCTTTCCGCCGAGACAAAGACAGCGATCATTGGCGAAATCGCCGAGACCACCGGCAGACCGGTGGATCTCGTCGATATCGCCACGGCAGGCGAACCCCTGCTGGGAGAAGTCCTCAAGGGACGGCGCCTGCTGGGGAGCGCCACCCTTCACGGCGACCTGCTCAGCCGCCACCTGATCGATGCCGCCGACTTCGGCCCCTACCAGGCCCGGATCCTCAAGGAACGACGGGACGCATGGACACAGTAGTCATCGAAAGAAAGTTGGAATCCCTTCGCCGCTGCATTGCTCGGCTGGAAAGCAAAAGACCAGCCAGTGTTCCCACCCTGACCCAGGACCCGGACCTTCAGGATATCCTCGTTCTCAACCTGACCCGGGCGGTACAGCTGTGCGTCGATATCGGCAGCCATCTGATCACCGAAAGCGAACAAACCGTGCCGGGCACCATGGGGGAAGTATTTTCACTCATGGCGAACCAGGGCATTATCGACGAAAACACCGCCACGGCCATGCGCAAAGCCGTGGGGTTCCGCAATATCGCGATTCACAACTACCGAGCCGTCGACTGGGCCATCGTCCACGCCATTTGCCACCATCAACTGGATGATTTCAAGGCTTTCGCCCGGCGCATCATCGACCACTGCGAACTGTAACCAGCACCCGAGGAATCCCTTAATGTGGGAGCGGTCCTCGACCGCGATAAACCAACAGCACCTGAAGCCAACCCCATCGCGATCAAGGATCGCTCCCACACCGGTAGCAAACTCCACAACGGGAAATAAACCTCACTACTGTAGGAGCGGTCCCCGACCGCGATAGACCGCCGGACCTCCCCTCAACGGCAATCCCTCACTCCCCCTCCGGATACCATTTCAACAGCAGCGCCTCGTACTCAGCAAGTACCCTATCCCAGGTAAACCGCTCCCGAAATCGTTGTCGGCTTTTTTCAGCCAATTCACGAACTTTGGCGTCACTTTCCAGCAAAATAGACAACAATTGCGAACACTCTTGCTCATCCTGAAAATAGGTGGCGCCGCCCGCAGCCACCCATCGATTGAATGGGTTATCATGGGCGAGCACCGCACAGCCACAGCCCATTGCCTCCACCAATGACGGGTTCGTCCCCCCAACCCGATGACCATGCAGGTAGAGCCGGCTGAAAAAGCGTAAGGCCTGTACGACCGGAGCCTCATAAATCGCACCGGGAAACATCACCTCACTGCTCGCGGCCGCCATAACCCGGCGGTGATAGCGATTGCGCTCGGGCTCCAATCTACCTAACACAACCAAGCGGTGGTCCCGCCGCTGCGAACTAAATGCAGAGACGATCTCCAGCAAGGAATTCTCCGGCTCCGGACGGGCCACGACCAAGGAGTACCTATCCGGCTCCAATCCAAAAGGCTCCAGCAGCGTTGCATCTGCCTCAAGGATCTCATCCGCCCCATAGGGAATCATTGTGATTTTAGACTTTCGAACGCGGCTAGCCAGATGCTCCTTAATTGAGGGGTGGTCAGCCACCAGATGGCTACCTACCCAGCACCCGATCCGTTCATTCAGCCAGAACCAGGCTTTTGCCAAAGGCCCCCACTTGTCCCGCCGCCACTCAATACCGTCCATATTGATCAACAGGACTTGGCGCCGAAGACGCTGCAATAGATTAAACAGGGCAGAATTATAGCCGAGAAGCAAAAATATACCCTGTCGGGAGAGGCCATGCCAAACGGATTTGAGGTCAAACAAAAGGGAACCCGGAGCCCCCTTGAGGTGAACGGGAATCACCACCTGGTTTACACCGCACCAGCTTGCTTTGCGGACACCTGCCCTCCCCTCCTCTTGACAGTAAACCGTAACCTTCCAACCACGACCCACCAGATAGAGGGCAAGCGCTTCCGCAAAGGCCTCGAAACCGCCGTGACTAGCGGGCACGCCGCGTGTGCCCAGGATAAACAACTGTTTCTCCGCCCCCACGCTACCAATCCTTATCAACTAAGCAGGGCATAATATCCCAGAAAGCTTCAACCAAACCTGAATAAATCCACAAGTTGATCCTTTTTCGGCCAAAACCAACCAGTGTCCCTCACAGCAAAACAAAGATACGATATAATCACCGGCTACCACTGATCGTTAGAATATTAACAGCGACTACTACAGAGAGCCAAAACCCCTATGCTGAAAAACGTCGCCGAGACAATCCACTGGTCATTATCTCTTGGCGCTCATTTCTTTCGGATCACTCCCATAGCGACCGCTATCATCGTGATTTTGACATTGATTGCCCAAGTATCTCTGATGGCAGCAATGCTACTCCCATTAAAAATCGTGATGCTTCTAGGATCGGATGGCATGCCCCGGTTTATGCCACCTCAACTTGCGGTCTTCGAGCGCGATGATCTGATTGTCGGCCTCAGCGTCGTTGCAGTTGCTTTTTACGCACTTCAAGCACTCGCGACGAAATATATTAACCGGGTCTCGGAAAACGGCGCGGCCAAGCTATTGGCGAAAAGCGAAAAAATCGTTCTTTTTGAAAACCAAAATGAAATAGCTTCCGAAGTTTACAAAAAATATGCCGAAGCATTAGCAAGTTTTACGTTTTCTCTGCTCGGTATTACAGTGATCACTTTTCTCTATAGAGAGGCTGGCCTAGCGATACTGGCAGGCGGCTTAATCGTATTAAGCGTCATAACAATATGCTGGAACACAAACACTGCACTGAAAGAAAGGATCAAAGAGGCAATGCCCGCGCTTGTCGGCGGCCTGACCAACCTGGTTTTCTTTGTTGTATTTGTGACAATCGTCGTGGATTTCTTGTATATGGACCCGCCAGGTTTTTTGGTGGCACTAATCGGCATCGTCCTGAGCCGGCAAATATTCTCAAGAGTGGGCGTCCTGATAAGAAATCTTCATTCCCTGAACCAACAAAAAGAGAAAATCAATTCGCTATTTTTCCGCGACCACGCCTTTGTCCCGCTGGAACCAGAAAAAACCAGAAGCGTTTGGCAGTTTCTCGACGCCCCTTATTTAAATGGCTGGGTTAAAAGTGTGCTCGGCAAATGCTTGAAAGGAACGCAAGAAAACCCTGATATAAAGTGGCTTCAGTCCGGAGTCCGAGATGTCTTGTTTCTGGATGTATCACTCCCCACGCAAAGAAAACGATTCTTAATAAAGCTCTTCGATAAAAAACGAACAGCTCAGGCCATGCATGAGGCGACGTTGCTGATTGACAGGCCGGAACACCTACCAGCACCTCCCTTGACGCTGACGACCAGCCTTGACGGTTATCATTGCCATGTTTTTGACATAACGGACTGTCTAAAACTGAAATCTATAGAGGTTAAAGACTGGTTAACCAATATAAAAAAAGCACTTTCTTTAAGCAGGCCCTCCAAGGCAATCGAAGCGCGATATCGGAGATCGAGGCACACGCTCCCCCAGCGCCTAAACTTAGACATGTTCCACAGGCTTCGCCTCGTCTCTGAAAGAGATACCCTTAAAAAAATCGAACGTTTTGAAAACCTGTTTCCAAGGCTTATCATGTTGCTAAACGAAATACCGCTGGCCATCCAAAACCCTGTAAATAGAGAACTGGTTTTTATATCCGGAAACAACAATCCGTTACTAGTTAGTTGGGAAAAATGGAAGTTAGAGCCTGTCGGTGCATCATGGAATACAACGAGGAAAGAATTGGAGCAGATGGAGAAAGCAATTCTAAAAACCAAGACGTCGCAGAACCATTATGATTCTGTATGTTTTGACGATATCGAAATTTCTGCGCTGGCAACGACAATTGAGACAGAATACTCGAAACAAAACTACACACAAGTGATTGAGATATGGGATAAAATTGCAGATTCCATCGAACGAAAAAATGACAATGAGCGCAACTCAACCCACCAACTCAATTAGAATGTTTAGGTATTAGAAGAAAAGCTTAGTGAGTCTCAGTGCTCTTTCTCATCAATAATGAGAGACAACGAGCAAACACTAAAAAATAACGAATGCGACATATAATTTGGAGTTGACCCGGTTTCGT
>DGNJ01000014.1 GCA_002388905.1 Cellvibrionales bacterium UBA4495 | reverse complement strand
ACAGCAGGATGGCGGCGGCCAGGGCCCGCATGCGCAGCAGGGAGAGACGTTGTGCCAGGCTGTAGCAGGGCCCGGTATTGACCAGTGCCAGCATCACCGGGAAGCCCATGAAGGCCATGCTCCCGACGGCGGTTCCGGAAAGATAGATGCCCACCGCGAACGGGAATGCCAGGAAGGCGCCCAGGCAGGGCAAAAGCAGATACCAGCGCTGATTCCTGACTGCCAGCCGGTCGGCGACCATGCCGCCCAGGTAGATGCCGGCGCCGCCGAACAGGCCGTTGAAAAGGGCCAGGGCGGTGCCCACCTGGCCGCTGGTCATGCCGTAGCTGCGGATCAGGAACGACGGCGACCACATGAAAAAGGTATAGATCCCCACCCCGATCAGGGAAGTGCCTATGACGATATGGAAGAAGGATTTCAGTGCCCAGAGATGGCGCAGTGTCTCTAAAAACGTCGGTGCCGACAGTTCCTGGGAATGTTCCGCGGGCCGTTTCCGGTCGGACAGGCCGCGCAGCGGTTCCTTGAGCGTCAGCCAGAGAAGAATGGCGAACGCCACACCCACCGAGCCGACCAGANNAACCGAAGTACTGGCTTATCCAGCCGCCGATAAGCAGGCCCAGCATGACACCGATGGGAATGCCGAGCTGGTAGACCGCCAGTGCGGTGGCCCTTTTGTCAGTGGGATAAAAGTCGGAAATCAGAGAATGGGCGCAGGGGTTGCAGCCCGCCTCGCCGACGGCGACCCCCATGCGCGCTATCAGCATTTGCCAGAAGTTGACCACGGCGCCGGACAGGGCCGTCATCCCGCTCCAGGCGACAAGCGACAGGGTTATGATGGTTTTTCGCGAATAGCGGTCCGCGAGCAGGGCGATGGGCATGCCCAGGGTGGCGTAAAAAAGCGCGAAGGAAAATCCGCCCAGCAGGCCGATCTGGGTATCGGACAGGCCCAGCTCCGACTTGATCGGCTCGATAAGAATGTAGAGTATCTGGCGATCCAGGCAGCTGAAGATATAGGCCGTCAGCAACAGGCCGAGGACATAACGTCGATAGCGGAGTGTTGGCTGCATGGCGTCTCCGGGCTGTTTATGATTGATCGATACCGGCTGCCTGTTGACAGGCACTATATTGGCATAATAAAGGGGATACCAGCGCCGGGCCGCGGAGGACTTTCTGCCGCGCCATGATCCGGTTGATGGGAGTATTATTATGAAAACGATGGGTCGGGTGCGGATTCCGGGGGCGGCCCTGTTGTATTTTATCCTTGTTTTTGGTGCCGGCTTTCTGATGGGCATTATCCGCGTCGGATTTGTGGAACCGCGCGTGGGAGTGCGTTACGCTGAATTGCTGGAAATGCCGGTAATGCTGCTGGTGGTCATTCTCGCTGCCCGCTACAGTGTCCGCCGATTTGCGCTTGAGAATTCCGTTATGTCGCGCCTTGCCGCTGGCCTGCTCGCTTTGGCGATGCTCCTGATCGCCGAGTTCTCGCTCGCAGCGGGGTTGCGGAACCTGGACCCGGCCGGGTATATCGCCAGCCGCGATCCGGTGTCCGGCACTGTCTACCTGGCAATGCTCGGACTGTTCGGCCTGATGCCGGTTATCCTTTTCCGAAGGCGGGGTAAACCGTCGGAAGACGCGGCGTTAAAAAATAAATCGATTCGAATCCCAGAGTGAGGAGTTGACATGGCACTGGATCATTACCTAACGCTCGGCCGTTCCGGCCTCAGAGTAAGCCCGCTGTGCCTTGGCACCATGACCTTCGGCGAGGAGTGGGGCATTGGCGCCGGTGAGCGGCAAAGCCGCCAGGTCCTGGACCGGTATCGGGCACTGGGCGGCAATTTTATCGATACCGCAAACAGTTATAACCATGGCCACTCCGAGAAAATTATCGGCGACTATTTAAGCGAGGAGCCTTCCCGCCGGCAGGAGATGGTGATCGCCACCAAGTTTTTCGGCAACATGCAAAGCGGCAATCCCAATGCCGGCGGCTGTGGGCGCAAGAATATCGTCTGGTCCTGCGAGGAATCCCTGCGCCGCCTGCGCACGGACTATATCGACCTGTACTGGATGCACTGCTGGGATTACCACACGCCCATCGAAGAGACCATGCGTGCCCTTGACGACCTGGTCGGTGCCGGCAAGGTGCGCCATATCGGTTTTTCAAACACGCCGGGCTGGAAAGTTTCCCAGGCCCAGATGCTGGCCGCCATGCGCCACTGGGAGCCGGCCATTGCGCTGCAACTGGAGTATTCATTGCTGGAGCGGACCATCGAGGGTGAGTTCTTTCCCATGGCGGAAGAATTCGGCCTCGGCATCACGCCCTGGAGTCCCCTGCGTTTCGGCCTGCTGTCCGGCAAATACCGGCGCGGAGACGCCGGCGAGCCCAGTGCCCGCCAGGCAGCGGGCATGAGAAACCTGGACGATTCCTGTTTCGATATCATCGAGACGGTGGCAGCGGTGGCCGGAGAACTTGAAACCACGCCCGCGCGGGTGGCACTCAACTGGGTGTGCCGCCAGCCCCGGATCAGTTCGCCGATTATCGGTGCCCGCACGGTGGAGCAGTTGGAGGACAATCTCGGCTGTCTCGATGTTTGCCTGACGGACGAACATCTGGCAAGGCTCTCGGCAATCAGCAGGCCGGCGCTGGGCTTTCCCCATCATTTTATCGAGCGGTCTCCGACCTTCCGCAACAACGGGTTGACCATTAACGGCGAGAAAGCGGACACCAACCCCATGGCCATGCCCGAAAGCGGCTCCCTTTACTGAGAATCCGCCGGTTACTGAAAGCCCGCCGGGATCAGTCCCAGACCACGGGGATTTCCCTGGGGCCGCGCAACTGGACGCCGACGATTTTCGGTTCCGGCGCCGCCGGATCCAGGCGCAGGTTGGGCCAGGCATCGAGCATGGTGTTGAGCATGATCTCCATTTCCATCCTGGCGACACCCATGCCCAGGCACAGGTGAGCGCCGAAGCCGAAACCCAGGTGGGGCTTTTTCGGGCGGTCGATATCAAAGGTATCGGGATTCTCGAAGACGTCCTCGTCCCGGTTCGCCGAGCCGCTGGCCAGGGACAGGGCGGCGCCCCTGGGAATCTTCACGCCCCGGATCTCCACGTCCCTTTCACACTGGCGCGCCAGGAACTGGGAGGCCGTTTCCCAGCGCATGCCCTCGTCGATGACTTTGGCCACCAGACTGCGATCGGCCCGCACCCGGGCCAGGAGTTCCGGGTCCCGCAGCAGGGCCACCAGCATGCTGCCGAAGGAGCGGGTGGTGGTTTCCGAGGCGGCGGGGAGCAGTTGGCGCACGAAGGAACTGATCTCGTCGTCGGTCAGTGTCCGGCCGTCGTAATTGGCGTGGATCAGGTAGTCGAGCAATCCGTTGCCTTCGGCGCCTTCCCGGCGGCGCTGTTGGGTGAGGGCCATGACATGTTCGTGGATATCCGTGGATGCCCTGGTGGCGGCCTCCATGGTCTTTTTTGCCTTTTCCGGGTCCCGCTGGGGCCCGACCAGAATGCGCATGCCCCAGGCGGCGAACTGTTCTATCTGGTCCCGGTCCTCCGGGAAGCCCAGTATTGCGTAAATCAGGCGCACCGGCGCCGGCAGGAGCACGTCCCGGATCAGGTCGGCCTTTCCCGCCGGTGCCAGGGGAGCGATGACTTCCTCCCGGACGACGCTCTTGACGGTCTCGCGCCAGCGGGCGATCACCGCCGGGGAAAAGGCCGGGGCGAGCAGGGCGCGGGCCATTTTGTGCCGTTCGTTACTCATGCCCGTGAGCATAAAGCCGCCCAAGAATTGCCCGATGCCCTCGTTGAGCAGTCCGCTGCTGTACGTCTGCGGGTCTTTTAGGACGGCGGTTACATCCTCGTATTTGAAGAGGGTGTATACCTGTCGGCCCTTGTTGGCGTAATCGGCCTGGGATGGGACATCGAACCGGGCGAGGATGTCCCCTTCCATCACGGGGCTGGTCTGGCGCAGTTCCCGGTACAGGGAGTGCGGATCCTCGATGGCGCTGCCGAAGGTATCGCTGACCGCCGAGAAGTCCTTTTCGATGGAGGCTGCCCCCGCGTCGGGGGGAATGTCGTTGCTCGATGCCATTGCTATCCCCTGGTTCCCGGATTTGTTATCGGTCGGCAGCGGGAGCCACCGGTGTTATTTATGCCGTGCGCGGTGACGTTTTCGCGCCGATGGTTCGCGAATACCGCCGCCCGCTCAATATGATCGGCAATCGAGTTTATCAACGCCACATCCCGACGGCAAAGAAATCATCACGCTGATCGGGGCGAGTCGGGGCACAAGGCTATACGGTAGCCAAGGCGCTTTGTCAGCCGTAACGGATATCGGTAATCACATAGCACTTGTGCCCGTCCCCCACCCGGATCTCGAATTCGTCGTCCACTTCCCTGCCCACGGCCTTGCGGGCAACCGGCGAGTCGATACTGATACAGCCTTTGGCGCTGTCGATTTCATCGGCGCCGACAATGCGCCAGGTGTTGGCAATTCCGTCCTCATCCTCGAGGGTCACCCAGGCGCCGAAATAGACCCGGCTCTGATCCGGTGGAGCCCGCTCGATAATCTGGATTTCGTCCAGGCGTTTTTTCAGGTAGCGGACACGGCGATCGATTTCCCGCAGGCGGCGCTTGCCGTAGATATAATCGCCATTCTCCGAGCGGTCGCCATTCTTGGCGGCTTCGTGAACCGCGGCGGTGACCCGGGGACGCTCCTCCTTCCAAAGCCGGCGCAATTCCTCGCGCAGGGTCTCCGCGCCCTCCGGGGTGATATAGGGGGAACTGCGTGGTTGCGGCGGCCGGTAGCGGGACACCGGTCAGTTCCCCAGGTTCTCGATGANNGATGACGAGCTCGGGCAGGTCTTCGCCGGCATCGATGCCCAGCACCCGTCGGTAGAAAGCCAGTTCCGCCTCGAGGGCACGCTTGATATTGTCCGCCTTGCGAAAACCGTGGCCCTCGTCCGGAAACTCCAGGTAGGCCACGGGGATGCGCTTGGCCCTGAGGGCATCGACCATCTGCCGGGCCTGGTCGGGCGGAACCACCTTATCCTCGAGGCCCTGGAGAAATATCACCGGGCACTGTAGCCGGTCGATATGGTTGACGGGGGAACGCTGCCGGTAACGCTCCCGCTCTTCCGGGTAGGGACCCACCAGTTTGTCCAGGTAGCGGGATTCGAATTTGTGGGTGTCCCGCGCCAGGGCTTCCAGTTCCCCGATGCCATAGAGGCTGGCGCCGGCCCGGAATGTATCGGTGAAGGTGAGGGCAGCGAGTACCGTATAGCCGCCGGCACTGCTGCCGCGGATCAGCATTTGATCGGGATTTACCGCGCCTTCTTCCGCCAGGTAGGCGGCGCCGGCGGCCACGTCCTGGACGTCGGCGACGCCCCACTGGCCGGCCAGTTTTTCACGATAATCGCGCCCGTAGCCGGTGCTGCCCCGGTAGTTGACGTCGAGCAGGGCGAAACCGCGGGAGGTCCAGTACTGGATCTTGTAATTGAGCGCCGTGCTGGTCGCCCCGGTGGGGCCGCCGTGGCACATGACGATCAGCGGTGGCCTGTCGCCTTCGGGTGCCTGAAAATCGGGGTTGCGGGGCGGGTAGAAAAAGCCGTGGGCGATGTCGCCGTCGCCGCTGGGAAAGCTTACCGGACGGGGTCGGCTGATCCAGGGTTTTATGTCGTCCGCCTCCGCGGGCGTTGCCGTCTTCACCGCTTTCGACAGGGGCGAGAATACCGCCACTTCCCCCGAGCGGTCCGGGGCGGCACCGATAAAGACGGCGGTGGTCTTGTCGCAGCTGAGGCTCGATAGGGTCGAGTAGGGCGTGGCGATGGCGTCCATTTTGCCGGTATCCGCGTGCAGCAGGCCCAGGTGCCAGTCGCCACTCTGTGTGAACAGGCAGGCGATCCGGTGCTCGTCGATGAAGCCATAGGTGCTCATGCCCAGGGCCCAGAGCGGTGTGGCAAAGTCCGCTTCCATGGGAAACAGTGGCTGGTTGTCGCCATTGCGGTGGCGATAGAGATTCCACCAGCCGCTGTGATCCGAGACAAAATGCAGTTCGCCGGCCGGCGACCAGGCTGGCTGGAAGACCGATTCGTCGGTATCGCCGGCGATTTTCTCCGGTTCGCCCACCTCGCCGTGCGCTGACAGGGGGGCACACCATAACTCGGTACCGTCCCAGGGCATTTGCGGGTGGTTCCAGGTGAGCCATGCCAGCCGGTCGCCGGACGGGCTGGGGCGGGGGTAGGCGTAAAAATCGCTGCCTGTGACCAGGGTGAGGACCTTGCCGGGTTCGTCCACGGGAATCGCCACCAGACTGTTTTCCGGTTCCCGGTTCGCCTCGGGTTCGAAATGGCGTTCGCGCACGCAAAGAATGCGCCGGTGTCTGGCGTCGAGCACCGGCTCGGCATAGCGGGAATGCTCGTCAACGGGGGTCAGGGCTTCGGGTTCGGGGGTGGTGCCATCCAGTGGCAGCCGGTACAGGCGCTGGTTGTCCTGGAGTATGAAGAAGAGATGGTTTTCCGCCACCAGCCAGGCCCGGCCGCCGTATTCGTGGACCTTGCTGCGGGCGCTCATGGGGTAAGGCAGTACGTCCCTGGCGACACCATCCTGGGCCCGGGCAACCACGGCGACGCGGCCTTCTTCCGCGGGGCGCGATTCCTGCCAGTAGAGGATACCGTCCACCAGACACGGAAAATCCCGGGCCGGGGTGCCCCGGGTGAGCAGTTCCGGGGTGATGGGTGAGCGCCAGCCTCCGTAGGGCGCGGTTTTCGGTTCCAGCATTTCAGCCTCCCGCCAGCTTGACTGTGTATCCCTGCTTTTCCAGCACGTCTTTTAATGTCTGGCGATGATCCCCCTGGATTTCAATGACGAAATTCTTGACGGTACCGCCGGTGCCGCACAGTTGCTTCAGTTTCTTGGCGACCTGGGCCATGGCCTTGTCGTCCAGGGGCAGGCCGCTCACGGTGGTCACCCCCTTGCCCTTGCGGCCGCTGGTTTCCCGGCGGATACGCACAATGCCGTCGCCCTCCGGCGGCCTCTTGTCTTCGCTTTCGCCGGCGATGCGGCCCTTGTCGGTGGAATAGACGAGACGGGAATTCTTGCTCATGGTTGATGGCGATCCGAACGACAGTCGAGCAGGATTTTACCGATATGCTCGCTGTTTTCCATGATGCGGTGAGCCTCGGCGGCTTCCGCCAACGGCAGGATTTCATGGACCACGGGCTTGACGGCGCCACTGTCGAGCAGCGGCCAAAGCTCGCGCTCAACGGCTCCCGCGATGCGGGCCTTTTCCGCCACCGGCTGGCTGCGCAACGTGGAACCGGTGAAGACCAGGCGCTTGAGCATGACCGGCATCAGGTCCACTTGCACCCGGGATCCCTGGAGAAAGGCGATCTGGACAATGCGGCCATCGGGGGCCGCGCACTTGATATTTTTCTGGATATAGTCCCCACCCACCATGTCGATAATCACATCGGCGCCACGCCTGTCCGTGAGTTGCTTGATCCGGAGAAAATCCTCGCTCCGGTAATTGAAGGCCCGCTCCGCGCCCAGGGTTTCGCAAGCCCGGCATTTCTCATCCGTGCCCGCGGTCGTATAGACACGGGCTCCCAGGGCCCGGGCCACCTGGATGGCCGTGGTGCCGATGCCACTGCTGCCGCCGTGGATGAGTACGACCTCGTTTTCCCGCAAACGGCCCCGTTCCACCAGGTTGTACCAGACGGTAAAAAAGGTTTCCGGCAGTGCCGCCGCTTGCGTCAGCGACAGGGGCGAGGGGACGGGCAGACACAGGGCCTCGTGAGCAAGGGCGTGGCGGCTGTAACCGCCGCCGGCGACCAGTGCGCAGACCTCGTCTCCCTGCCGCCAGCGGGAAACGCCGGGCCCGGTGCCGATCACGGTGCCCGAGACCTCCAGCCCGGGAATGTCGGAAGTTCCGTCAGGGGGCGGGTACAGGCCCTGGCGCTGGAGAATATCCGGACGGTTGACGCCGGCGGCGTGGACGCGGATCAGAACTTCCCGATGGCCCGGGGGCGGCAGGGGGCGGCGTGCCAGGCGCAGGGAGCCGGCGCCGCCGTGTCCGGCGATTTCGATGCATTCCGTGGAATCGGGCAGGCTCATTCGATCAACAACTGGGCCAGGACAAAGCAGACGCAGAGTATAGCACCGACCAGAGGGACGCCGTTTTTCAGCCAGCCACTTACGCCTTCGCGACGGTGAATGGCGATGAGCGCGAGATTGACCAGGGTGAAGATCCCCAGAATCACGCCGCTGGTGAGTTTGGCCAGGGTTGCCAGGGGCAAAAGCAGGGCGAACAACAAAACGCAGCCACCCACGAACAGGGTGGCCAGATGCGGTATCCGGGTACGGGGGTGGATCCGGGCCATGCTCGCGGGTGCCAGGCGGCGCCTGGCCATGCCGTAGAGAACCCTGGACCCCATGATGATCTGGATCAGCGCACCGTTGGTCACTGCCGCCATGCTGACGATGCCCATGATCCAGGGCGGCAGGGTGCTTTTATATTCGATGACCAGGGCCAGGGGAGCCTGGGAGCCGGCGAGCAATTCCCGGGGCACCGCGGTAAGGGCGGCGAGTGTTACCAGCGCGTAGAGCAGGGTCGTGACGATCAGCACGATGGCGATCCCCAGGGGCAGGTTTTTTTCCGGCTTCTTCACTTCCTCGGCCATGTTCACCATGTCCTCGAAGCCGATACAGGCATAGAACGCCAGGAAGGCCCCCAGGGCAATGCCGCGCAAGTCGGCGATTTCCTTCGGCAAGAGGAAGTGTCCCGGGTTGTCCCAGGCATGGTGAAGACTGTCTCTCGCGGCATATACCACCAGGCAAAGGCCGGCAATCTCGATCAGGGTAATGATGACGGCAGTGCCCACGGAGACATCGACGCCCCGGGCGGCGATAAAAGTGAGAACGCCGGCGAAGAAGACAATGGCCAGCCACGGGGGGATATCGACAAAGAAGAGCAGATAGCCGGTGAAGCCCCGGGCAATGGTTGCCGAGGAGACGATGGCCGCGGCGATAATGGCATAGCCCACCAGCGTGGCGAGCCAGGGTCGCCGGAAGGCCTCATGGACATAGGCGGCGGGCCCCGCGCTGACCGGATAGCGCCGCGCCAGGAGCGCGAACGAGTAGGCGCTGAAAGCGACGATGATGCCGGCTAGCAGAAATGCCAGTACCGAGAAATTGCCGCTGGCGCCGGCAACTTCGCCCACCAGCACGTAGATACCGGCGCCCAGTATGGTGCCGGCGCCGTAGAGGACAAGGCGGGACAGGCCAAGGGTCCGTTTGAGGGAGTGGGAAGGCTCCATGGCGGGGGTTCTCTTGCACGCTATCGGTTAGCTTATACTGTCGACACAGCCGGCGCGTCAATTTGCCGGCGACGGCTCAGGGGGAGGGAGTATGGCTGCATCGGGTCTGCGGGAAAAACTTCACACTATCATCTTTGGCACCGATACGCCGGCCGGCAAGGGCTTCGACCTGGTGCTTATCTACACGATCCTCCTCAGTGTCGCCACGGTGATGCTCGATTCGGTGGCGGCGATCCACCGCACCTACGGGAACTGGCTGTACGCGTTGGAATGGGCGTTTACCCTGCTTTTTACCGTTGAGTACTTCGTGCGCATCTATATCTCGCCGCGACCGCTGCGCTATATTTTCAGTTTTTACGGTCTGGTCGATCTGCTGTCGATTGTCCCCACCTACCTGTCGATCTTCCTGACGGGTGCCAGTTATCTGCTGATTATCCGACTGCTCCGGGTGTTGCGAATATTCCGGGTTCTGAAGCTGGTCCGCTACAGCGAGGAAGCGAACATGGTGATTCGGACCATCTTCCAGGCACGGCGCAAGATTTTCGTTTTCCTGTGGGGGGTGATCGTGATCAGTGTCGTCTTCGGCAGCCTGATGTTCCTTGTGGAAGGGCCCGAGCGCGGTTTCACCAGCATTCCCAAGAGTATCTACTGGGTGGTGGTTACCATCACCACCGTGGGGTACGGGGACATTACCCCCCAGACCGTCTTCGGCCAGTTGATCTCTACCGTGGCGATGCTGACCGGCTATTCGATTATCGCCATTCCCACCGGCATCGTGTCGGCGGAATTTATCAACGAGAGCCACCGGATGCGGGAGGAGGCCAGGCGCACCAACCGCTGTGTCGAATGTGGCCGCCCGGGTCACGAGCCCGATGCCCGCTACTGTTTTTCCTGCGGCAACCCGCTTGCCGAACCGGCGCCCTCCACGTCCGGGAGTTGACCGCTCCGGGCGGTTTCCGGGGCGGCGATTAGCCGGGGCCCCGCAAGCCGTGACCAAAACGGACAAACTTTGCCGAAAAGGTCACTTATGCCCTGTTTAACATTTACTTTCAGCGGCGTTTTCGGTATAAATCGCGCTCCATGAGCTATGGTCGGCCAGAACCATATTTCCTGTCTGTACCGGCGACCAGGGGAGTCATTTTTGAAGCCAACCAATATTGAGAACCCGGAATACTTCCACAAGGTAGTAGACTGTCAATACGCATGTCCCGCCCACACACCCGTTCCTGAATACATCCGCTTGATTGCCCAGGGTCGTTACGACGATGCCTACATGATCAACTGGGAGTCCAACGTGTTCCCGGGCATCCTCGGGCGCACCTGCGACCGCCCCTGCGAGCCGGCGTGCCGCCGGGGCAGGATCGAGGAGGAACCGGTGGCGATCTGTCGCTTGAAGCGCGTCGCCGCCGACGAGAAGAGCATGCAGGGTATCGCCGGCCGGCTGCCGGGCAAGGCCCCGAAGAAGAACGGCAAGCGCATTGCCCTGGTGGGTGCCGGTCCCGCCTCCCTGACGGTGGCCCGCGACCTGGCGCCCCTGGGTTACGAGATGGATATCTTCGACGCCCAGAAGGCCGGCGGCGGTTTTATGCGCAGCCAGATACCCGCATTCCGTCTGCCCGAGGAAGTGCTCGACGAGGAAGTGGGTTATATCCTCGACATGGGCCCGGTGGCGCACTTCGATACCTACGTGGAGAGTCTCAAGGAGCTTCTGGAGCAGAACTACGATGCCGTCTTCGTAGGCTCCGGCGCTCCCCGCGGCCGGGACCTGAAGAACCTGCCCAATCGCCAGGAAGCCGACCCCTTTATCCATATCGGTATCGACTGGCTGGCCAGTGTCGCTTTCGAGCACACCGCCAAGATCGGCAAGAAAGTCATCGTCCTGGGCGGCGGCAACACCGCCATGGACTGTTGCCGCACCGCCCGGCGCCTGGGTGGTGAGGACGTCAAGGTCATCGTGCGCAGCCCCTTTGCCGACATGAAGGCCTCCCCCTGGGAAAAGGACGACGCCATTGCCGAGGACATTCCCATTATCGACAACCACGTCCCCAAGGAATTTGTCATGGAGGACGGCAAACTGGTGGGTATGCGTTTCGAGAAAGTGCGTGCCGAGTACGACGAAAACGGCCGTCGCAACCTGGTGCCCACCGGCGAGGACCTGGCATTCTATCCCTGTGACGAAGTGCTTATGGCCATTGGCCAGGAAAACGCCTTTCCCTGGATCGAGCGGGACATCGGCATCGTCTTCGATAAGTGGGGCATGCCCCAGATCGATGAAACCACCTTCCAGTCTTCCAACCCCAGGGTGTTTTTCGGCGGCGACGCGGCCTTCGGTCCCGAGAACATTATTACGGCCGTGGCCCACGGCCACCAGGCGGCAATTTCCATCGATCTGTTCTGTCGGGGCGAGGATGTGGCAAAGCGCCCGGCTCCCGGCACCAACCTGGTCAGTCAGAAGATGGGTGTTCACGAGTGGAGTTACGACAGCCAGATTGACGACGATCGCCGCTACAAGGTGCCCCATGCCGACAAGAGCCTGACCCTGAAGGACCGCAAACTGGAAGTGGAACTGGGCTTTGATGCCGCCACTGCTTTCCGGGAGGCCGAACGCTGCCTCAACTGCGATGTCCAGACAGTGTTTTCGGATAGCCGCTGCATCGAGTGCGACGCCTGCGTGGACATCTGTCCCACCGATTGCATCAACTTTATTGATAACGGCGAGGAAGAGGAACTCCGGGAGCGCCTCAAGATACCGGCCCGCAATACCGACCAGGACCTCTATGTTTCCGGCGACCTGCCCACCGGCCGGGTGATGGTCAAGGACGAGGATGTGTGCCTGCACTGCGGCCTCTGTGCCGAGCGTTGTCCCACCTCGGCATGGGATATGCAGAAATTTCTCTACGAAGTGACCAAGGCCGCGCCCCTATGAAACGTTTAGAGTCCGTCAACGAATTCGTAATCCGCTTTGCCAACGTCAACGGCACCGGTTCGGCCAGCGCCAATAACATGTTCGCCAAGGCGGTCTTCCGCATGGGGATCGCCGTGTCCCCCAAAAATATCTTTCCGTCCAACATTCAGGGCCTGCCCACCTGGTACGAGGTGCGGGTCAGCGAGAAGGGTTACCTGGGGCGTCGGGGCGGCATCGACATCATGGTCGCCGTGAACCCGCAGAGCATGAAGCAGGACATGGAGTCCCTGGAACCGGGCGGGTACTTCATTTACGACAGCACCAAGCCCCTCGACCTCCGTCTGCACCGCGCCGACGTCAACCTTGTGGGGATCCCCCTCACCGAGATCTGTCGTCAGGAATACAGCGATCCCAAACAGCGCCAGCTTTTCAAGAACGTGATCTACGTGGGTGCCCTGGCGGCCCTGCTGGACATTGAATTTGGCGTGCTCAAGGATCTGGTCAGCGAGCAGTTCCGGGGCAAGGAGAAGCTCATCGCACCCAATATCCATGCCCTGGAGCTGGGTTTCCAGCACGCCCGGGAAAGCTACGATTGCCCCCTGGGCATCCGCCTGAAGCGGTGTGATGCCCTGGGCGACAAGATCCTTATGGAGGGCAACGAGGCACTGGCGCTGGGTGCAATCTACGGCGGCGCCACTGTTGCCGCCTGGTATCCCATTACGCCCTCTACATCGGTGGTGGACGCCTTCGAGAAATACGCCAACCGGCTTCGCATCGACGCCGGCAGTGGCGACAAGAAATTCGCCATCGCCCAGGCGGAGGATGAACTGGCGGCCATCGGCATGGTGGTGGGCTCGGCNNTGCCCGGTCGTTTACCGCCACGTCGGGGCCGGGCGTGTCCCTTATGAGCGAGTTCCTGGGGCTGGCCTACTTCGCCGAGGTGCCGGCGGTGCTGTTCGACGTTCAGCGGGCCGGGCCATCCACCGGTATGCCCACCCGCACCCAGCAGTCCGACCTTTTCGCCACCGCCTACGCCTCCCACGGCGACACCAAGCATGTCCTGCTCTTCCCCTCGACGCCCAAGGAGTGTTTCGAGATGGGCGCCCAGGCCTTCGATCTGGCGGACCGCCTGCAGACGCCGGTAATCCTGCTCACGGACCTGGACCTGGGCATGAACGACAATGTCTCCGAGCCCCTGGAGTGGGACGACAGCCGCCAATACGACCGGGGCAAGGTTTTCAGCGCCGAACAGCTGGACGCCATGACCGAGCGTTTTGGTCGCTATGTGGATATGGACAACGACGGTATCTGCTACCGGACGTTTCCGGGCACGCACCCCAAGAAAGGCGCCTTCTTCACCCGGGGCACTTCCCGGGACGAATATGCCGTCTACACCGAGGACGGCGATGTCTATGTGCGCAATATGGAGCGCCTGCTCAGGAAATTCGAAACGGCCAAGGAGTACGTGCCCGCGCCCGAGATTACGCCTGCCGCCGAGACCACCAGCGAGGGCGTGCTCTTTTTTGGCACCAGCGCCGACGCCACCCGGGAAGCGCTGGACATGCTCTCCGGGGAAGGTATCCATCTGGATGCCATGCGTATCCGGGCCTTTCCTTTCAGCCGGGAAGTGGAGGACTTTATCGCCAACCACGAGCGGGTGTTCGTGGTCGAGCAGAACCGCGACGGCCAACTGCGCAAGCTGCTGATTATCGAGTGCGAGATCGATCCCAAGAAGCTCGCCCTGGTGCGCCACTACAATGGCATGCCCATTACCGCCCGCAACATCAGTCGCCAGATCCGCCAGCTCAAAGGCGGCGCGACCGTGACCAAAATTCGCCGCAAGGTCGGTTAACACCATGACTTATATCAGACCCAACTTCCGTCACCCCGATCTGCCCAGCAACGAACTGGGCTATACGCGCCAGGAATACGAGGGCAGTCTCTCCACCCTGTGTGCCGGCTGCGGCCACGATTCCGTGAGCGCCGCCATTATCCAGGCCTGCTACGAAATCGCCGTGCCGCCCCACAAGGTGGCCAAGATTTCCGGAATCGGCTGCTCCTCCAAGACGCCCACCTATTTTCTGGGGCAGTCCCACGGTTTCAATTCCGTGCACGGCCGTATGCCTTCCGTGGCCACCGGCGCCAACCTGGCCAACCGGGACATGGTCTATATCGGCGTGTCGGGGGACGGGGACACCGCTTCCATCGGTCTGGGCCAGTTCGGCCACGTTGCCCGGCGCAACCTGAACATGCTCTACATCGTCGAGAACAACGGTTGCTACGGTCTGACCAAGGGTCAGGATTCCGCCACCGCCGATGTGGGCTCGGCCAGCAAGAAGGGCGTCCCCAATCCCTACGAATCCATCGACCTGTGCACCACCGCGCTGCAGATGGGCGCCACCTTCGTGGCCCGGAGTTTCTCCGGCGACAAGCAGCAACTGGTTCCCCTGATCAAGGCCGCCATTTCCCATAGCGGCTTCGCGTTTATCGATGTCATTTCCCCCTGTGTGACGTTTAACAACAACCCCCAGTCCACCAAGGGTTACGAGTACGTGCGCGAGCACATGGCGGCGACCGGCAAGATGGACTTTGTCCCCGTCAGGCAGGAAATCACCGCCGAGTACGAACCCGGTTACGCCCGGGAGGTAACGCTTCATGACGGTTCGGTCATCCACCTGTACAAACAGGGTAACGACTTCAACACCCAGGATCGCAATGAGGCCGTCCGGGCAATTCAGAACCACAAGGAAAAGGGTGAAATTCTCACCGGCCTGATTTACCTGGACCCCGACTGCTCGGATTTCCACGAACTGCAGTCCACTGTCAAGAAGCCCCTGCGGGACCTGAACGAGGATGATCTTTGTCCCGGCGGCCGGGCGCTGCAGGCGATCAACGCCAATCTGCGCTAGCTAGCCCGCCGTCTTCCCAGGCGGTGCGGCCGAGCCGGGTAAAATCCGCAACCCTGCAATCCGGCGCAGAGGTGTTATCCTGTGCAAAGCAACGCAGTTGAGGAGGATCGAGGTGTCCATCGAAGCATCCATTCGCGACAAACTCCAGGCGGCGCTTTCTCCCGTGCACCTGGAAGTGGTCAACGAAAGCCATATGCATAATGTGCCCGCCGATTCCGAGACCCATTTCAAGCTGGTTGTGGCCAGCGACGCTTTCGACGGGCTGCGCGCGGTCAAGCGCCACCAGCGTATCTACAGCCTGTTGAGCGAGGAACTGGAAAAGGGTGTCCACGCCCTGGCCATGCATACCTACACGCCGGACGAATGGTCCGGTAAAGCGCCGGATTCGCCCAGGTGCCTGGGCGGTAACAAGGCCTCCTGAGGCACTGTATTTCGAATCATTAACCACCGGGAATAAGGAAGCTGCCATGAAACGATCCCTCGTCACCGCCGTCCTGACCAGCCTGCTCGCCGTTGCCGCCCTGGCGGGCGACCGGGCCGGCAAGCCCAATGCCTATATTATCGCGCCTGCCGATGGCCAGGTCGTCTCCAGTCCCGTCCTGGTCCAGTTTGGCCTGGCCAACTTCGGTGTCGCGCCCGCGGGTGTCGAGCGGGAAGGGACCGGCCACCACCATCTGCTCGTTGACGTTGAAGAACTGCCCGACCTGGACAAGCCGCTTCCCTCCGATGACAATCACCTGCATTTTGGCGGCGGCCAGACCCAGGTGGAACTGGAACTGGCGCCCGGGGAACACACCCTGCAACTGATCCTCGGCGATTACCTGCACAGGCCCCACGACCCGCCGGTGATGTCCAAGCCCATCACCATCCAGGTAAAATAAATCCCTTAGGGGGCGCCTCCCGCGCCCCCGTCATTTCCTGCCCCCGCGCTTGCGGCGCACCTCACTGTGCCGGTATTTGCGGTTTCTTAATCTGCATCAATTGCCTCGCCTGCCTCCCTTAATCTGGATCAACTGCCCGCGGCTTTGCGCCTGCTCCAATAACCGGACAACCACAACAGGAGAGAAAAGCATGAGACGGAAGTTGTTCATGTCCGGTGTCCTGGTCGCCTGTACCGCGACCATCCCCCAATGGGCGAGTGCCTACGAGGCGGGCGACCTGATCGTTCGCATGGGGGCGGCCACGGTGGCGCCCCGGGAGGACAGCTCGGCGCTGTCCATTGCCGGGGTCGGCGCGATCGCCGGTTCCGGCGCCGGTGTCGACGACAATACCCAACTGGGTATTACTTTGACCTATATGCTCAATCGCAACTGGGGCCTGGGGCTGCTGGCGGCAACGCCCTTCGAGCATGATGTGGATGCGGACACCGGCGCCCTGGGGCTGGGCAGAGTGGATGCCGCCAGCATCAAGCATCTCCCCCCGTCACTGACGCTGCAATACCACCCACTGCCGGATAACCGGCGTTTCCAGCCCTATATTGGCGCGGGTATCAATTACACGACCTTTTTCAGCGAATCCGTCGATTCGGAGCTGGAGGCCGTGCTCGGCAACGGTGATCTGGAGATGGACGACTCCTGGGGCCTGGCCCTGGAGATGGGTATTGACGTGGCTCTGGATGACAGGTGGACGCTGAATGCGGCAATCTGGTATCTGGATATTGATACCGAGGCCACCTTCGAGTTTGACAGCGGTGTCGTTCTCGACGCCGATGTGGACGTGGACCCGCTGGTTTACGCGGTGAACCTCGCCTATCGGTTTTGAGACGTTAAAGCGAAAAACCGCATCCCTGGGGTGCGGTTTTTTTGTCCGGCGGCGCCCGGTTGTCAGGTGTTGGCCATGGACCGGAGTCTGTCCAGGTCGAGTATCTCGATTTCCTTCTTGTCCACCGACAGGATGTCCTGCTTCTGGAAGCGGCTGAAGACCCGGCTCACTGTCTCCACGGTGAGGCCCATATAGTTGCCGATATCGGCCCTGGACATGGGTAATCGGAAGCGGCTGCCCGACAGTTTGCGCCGGGCATTGCGGGCCGAGATGCTGGTCAGCAGGGTGGCGATCCGCTCCTCGGCACTGTTTTTGCTGAGCATGGTGATGAGCTGCTGATCGTTGGTGATTTCCCGGCTCATCAGCCGGAAAAAGTGGCGCTGGAGGGAGGGAATCTGGGTGCTCAGTTCCTCGAGTCGGGAGAAGGGGATCTCGCAGATGGCGGCGGTTTCCAGGGCCACGGCGGAATTGATGTGATTCGGGTGGCCGATGCCGTCCATGCCGAAAATTTCGCCGGGCAGGTAAAAACCGGTGACCTGCTCGACACCCTCATCGTTGACGGTGAAACCCTTGACGGCCCCGCTGCGGACAGCGTAGATCGATTTGAACGGCTCCCCGGCGTGGTAGATATATTCGTTTCGCTGGAGGGGGCGACCCCGCTCGACAATGCGGTTGAGGCGGTCGATTTCATCCGCCTGTAATGCCATGGGCAGGCACAGGGCGCTCATTCGGCAGTCGTTGCAATTGACGGTCGTCGCCGAGTGCGGGCATTTCGCTTCCATGATTATCCCCCTGGGGTTTAACTCCGGGGGATTATAGTCGTTGTCCCGGCCCCGGTCATCAATCCAGCGGATGTCGTCGGTGGGCAAGGTCCCTGCACAGGGTCCGCAGGTTGTCGATACCGGCATCGGTGAGGCTGTAGGAGTCGCCTTCTGTTCGCAACCAGCCCCGTGCCATCGGTTTCTCCAGGTTCGCCATCGTTTCCGGGTCGGTATTGCCCGGCAAACGGTGGTAACAGAATAACTGCTGGGCCGCTTCACAGGCCGGCTCGGACAACACGGGTGCCTCGCTCCATTCGGCGACGGGCTGGGTCCCCTCCTTCACTTTTGCCAGATAGGCATCGATATCCCGCGCATTCCGGTAAAGGTGGCGCCTGACGATGCCTGTCGCCGCCGGGCCCAGGCCCAGCCAGGTCTGTATCCGTCCGTCATAGAACCCCCATTCGCCGTAGCGCAGACCGTTGCCCGGTCCGGTTTCGTTGGTGAAATCCCTGTCCCCCCGCAGCCGGTAGCCGGCTTCCTGGAGTAACCTGGCGATCCGCTGCCGGACAGGCCGGCCAATACGGTAATTCCCCCCACGCCTCAATGGTGGCGGAGAGGGGATGAACTCGATTTCACGGCAGTCGCAGGCCATGAGGGTGGTTGTCAGTCTTTCGATAAATCCGCCATCGGTATCGGCGCTCAGCCTGATGCGGCAATGCAGGCCGAGGCCGGCGAATTCGCCAATCAATGTGGCCGCGCGTTCCATGGGAGCAATGCTTCGGTCCGGTCCGGCGATGCTGGCATCCAGGTGGAGCTCGACGAAATTGAATGCCAGACCCTTTACCAAAGCCAGGTTCGTCCGGGTACAGTATTCAGGAGTCAACGCGATGCTCCGACAGCCCAGGTCAGTGTCGGCGAGATCGAAACCGGTACAAAAACGAAAGACAAGCTCGGTCAGTTGCTCGGCATTGAATTGGCGCATGGGGTCGCCTCGCAGCAGAAGCGACTCGATGGTTTGCCCGGCTGCCAGGAATTCGCGCTTGAGGCTCATTTCGGTGGTGATGGCATCGGCAAAGCCGGCGCAGGGCCGTGACGGGCAAAGCAGGGATACCCCTGCGGGGGAGGGCTCGGTTTCCCGCCCCGTCCAAACAAAGGGCAGGTGGTTGGCGCAGGCCAGGCGGGGGGTGAGGAACTCCACCGCATGTTCCAAACCCTGGTAGTCCTGAATACTGGTCATGATCCGGTCCCCCAACGGGTCGAGACAGTTGACAGGAGATACCATAGAGCGGCATCGAGGCTTTCCATATGACGTATATCAACCCGCCCGTTGCGGTTTTTTCGCTAAAGCGCCGCCAATTGATCTCGATTATAAGGAGCGGGGGTAGGCTTGACCCGGCGGGCCTGTCGTGAATTAATCGCAGGAATAGAGAGTAAGCCAGCCGATTCATTGCAGGGGGAGCCATGAACACCATTTTTGCCGCCATTACCGATTGGTCACTGGCGGGGCAGGTCGTCGACCGGGCGCTCTTGCTGGCTCGGGCTTACGGTGCACGCCTGCGGGTCTACCGCCCGGTCGACGACCAGCTCGAGGAATTAAACCGGTATGTGGGCTTCGACAATTACCGGGAACTGCGCGAGGAACTGATTGAGGACAACCGCGTCCGCATGAACGAAATGCTCGCCGATCTCGATGTCGATTACGAAGTGGAGTGGCAACCCAAGGCCTATCGGGGCATTGCCGAAAAGGCCGAGGAAGCCTCGGCGGACCTGATTGTCATCGCCATGGATCAGCATTCGGTACTGGGGGATCTGCTCCACAAGCCCGACGATTGGCACCTGCTCCGGGACGCGGCCTGTCCGGTGATGCTGATCTCCCGCAACGACCACCCGGTCAGGCGGGTGGTGGCCGCGGTGGATTGCCTGGACGACAACGACGAGGCGCAGGCGCTGACCGGCCGTCTGCTGGACCAGGCGCGCGGTCTGGCGGATGCCATGAAGTTGCCGTTGACGGTGATCAGCGTGGTCCCGGATCCGGCCTATATCTACGCCGATATATCGGCCGCGGCACTGATCACCGACTTCCGGTCCCAGGCAGAGCAGGCCGCCATGGAAAAGCAGAGGGCCATCATTGCCAGGCTGGGCGTACCGGTCGACGAGGAGAAGGTCGTCTCCGGGCCGGTGGACGCCATGCTCGAGAAGGCCATGGCCGAGTCGGGCATCCTGGTGCTCGGCACCATTGCCAACAAGGGGGTCAAGGGGTTCTTCGTGGGCAATACGGCAGAGCGCATCCTGCGCCACGTCAGCGGCGATATGTTCGTGGTCAATTAGTGTCGCCGTCCGCCCCGGTCAGGCGTCGGAAGAAATCGTCGTCCCGGTCGCCCCAAAGGTTTTCCAGTCGTTTGTCCCGGCCGCACTGGTAGCGGTAGAACTTGTAGCGCAGCGGGTTTTTCTCGTAATAGTTTTGATGATAGGCCTCCGCGGGATAGAAGGCGTCCGCGGGCTGGATTTCGGTGGCGATATCCCCGTCGGGAATTCCGCTTTCCGACAGTGCCCGCATGCTCTGTTGCGCGGCCAGGCGCTGGTCGTCGTTACTGTAAAAGATGGCGCTGCGGTACTGGCTGCCCCGATCGCAAAACTGCCCGCCGGCATCCAGGGGATCGATATTGCGCCAGAACACCGACAGCAACTCCCGGTAACTCACTTTCCCGGGATCGTAGATCACCTTGACCGCCTCCGCATGGCCGGTGTTGCCGGCGGAAACCTGTTCGTAGTCCGGGTTTTCCAGGTCCCCGCCGGTGTAGCCCGAAATAGTGGCGGTGACGCCGTCCAAACGGTCGAAAGGGGGCTCCATACACCAGAAACAGCCGCCGGCAAAGAGCGCTATCCGTTCTTCCGCGCTGTGGGCGGCCAGCGCCGTGGCGAGGGCCAGGAGCAGGCCGATCCGGGCGATTCCCATGGTTGTTCTCCTCAATGCCGAGCCGTTGAGAGTCGGGAACGGTAGTATAGGTCATTCGGAGTCGGTGGTGAGAACCCCGTCGAAAGCCGGCCGTGGCCCCGTTTGCATTGCGTCCACAGGTGCTTTCCATTAACGGCGGGGCTCTGCTATGTTCGAGTGCCCAATTCAAGGACAAGGTCACGGACAAGGCCTATGCAGCTATCCCGCCATTTCGCTGCCAAACCTGATACGGGGCTGCACGTCCGCCGCCCCGGCGCTCTCGTCTTCCGGGGGTGGCGCGCATTGTGGATCTCGCCATGCTGAGCATTATTGTGCCCGCGCTCGACGAGGAGGAGAACCTGGCCGATACGTTGCAGCCCCTGCAGGCCATGCGCCGGGCCGGCCTTGTGGAAATACTGGTTGTCGACGGCGGCAGCGGCGACGATACGCCGGCGCTGGCCGCCGATCTGGCCGATACGGTCCTTCTTTGCCTGCCCGGCCGGTCCCGCCAGATGAATATGGGCGCCGCTCACGCCCGGGGCGACACACTACTTTTTCTCCATGCCGACACCCGGCCGCCGGCGGGTGAATCCTGGTTGACCCCGGTGGCTGGCGCGTCCTGGGGCTTTTTCGATGTGCGTCTCAGTCATCCCGGTCTCCCCTATCGGATCATCGGCGCAATGATGAACCTGCGCTCCCGCGTGAGCGGTATCGGAACCGGCGATCAGGCGCTTTTTGTCAAGCGCAGCCTGTTCGAGGAAACCGGGGGTTTTCCACCCATCCGTTTGATGGAAGATGTCGCCTATTGCAAGACCCTCAAGGCGGTCGCGGGGAGACCCGTCGATCCCGGTGCCTGCGTGTTTACCTCGAGCCGGCGTTGGCAGGAGCGGGGCCTGGTGCGGACAATCCTGCTGATGTGGAGCTTGCGGCTTGCCTATTTCCTCGGTGTCCCGGGCGACCGGCTGGCGAGGCTTTACCGTTGACCATGGTGGATTATGCCTATCCCGACTCGCGACTCCTGCAGTTTGCCAGGAGCCCCGTGCCCGGCCGGGTCAAGAGCCGTTTGCAGCCGGTGCTGGGCGAGAAAGGCTGCCTGGCCCTCCATTGTCGGCTGGTGGAATACACCCACGGGCAATTGCAGGACGCGCATCTGGCACCGGTGGAGATCTGGTACTCGGAAAAGGAGGGCAGTGACTTCTTTCGCCGCTTTTCACCGGCCGCTGGCCGCCACTGTCAGTGGGGCCTGGATCTGGGTGAACGCATGCACAACGCCTTCGACCATGTTTTGTCCCGTTCCCGGTTCGCGGTCATGGTGGGCAGCGACTGTCCCTTCGTCGGGGCGGACTTGCTGGGGGCGGCGCTAGGAGCCCTGGCAGGGGGGCAGGATGCGGTGTTCGGGCCGGCCAGCGACGGCGGCTATTACCTGGTGGGGCTGGCTCGCGCCGAGCGCCGCCTTTTTACCGGTATCGACTGGGGAACCGGGTCGGTGATGGCCCAGACCCGGCTGCGCTTGCGCGAACTGGGCTGGCGCTGGCGCGAGTTGCCGACGCTGGCTGATATCGACCGCCCGGAGGATTTGCCCCGCCTTGCCGGTGTCGCCGGTTTCGAGGCTTACGCCAGTCGTCGGAAAGTTTGTAACTAACTGAAAATAATATATTTATTTTTGTTGACGCCAACCGTTTTTGCGCCTATTTTGCGCGGAAATGGCCCCGGAAAATTTGTGCTTTCCCCGGCCGTTTGACCGTCGTTATCGGGTAAAAACAGAGAGGTGCCGGCTATGCGTGACGATGATGACAACGAACTGGATGATCTGGACACCGAAGAACAGGACGTTACCCCGGAAGAGTCGTCCATAAAGGCCTCTCCCGGGGCCCTGCTCGAAGCCCGGCGACGGCTCGAGGAGCGCCTCGAGGAGAGACGATTGCAGAGGCTTATCCAGGACTACGATTTCGAGTTCTGAGTTCAAGCGGCCCGACAGCGTCGCGGACTGGCGCGATTCGGGTTGCGGCGATTATCGTTCCGACGATCCCGTCTTGCAGGAACCGCAAGGCGGGATTTTTTTGGCATAATAGCGGCCTTTGACACCGGACTTTGCCTTTTGGGTTCCGCGATTATTCTCGAGTGCCGCGATATTGCCTTCGAACGGGACGATGAACCGCTTTTCGAGGGAGTCTCGTTTTCCGTGTCCCCCGGCGATATTCTCCAGGTCACCGGTGCCAATGGCAGCGGCAAGACCACGCTGATGCGCCTTCTCGCCACTGTCCTGACAGCCAGTGCCGGCGATATCCACTGGCGGGGAAAAAGCGTGTCGCGACGACTGCCGGCCTACCGGGCGGACATGCTTTATCTGGGACACCAGCCGGGGATCAAGAGCGGTCTTACGCCGCGGGAAAACCTGCAGTGGCTGGTGTCGCTATCGGGCGCAGCCACCGGCATCGACGCTGCCCTGGCCGAGGTGGGCCTGGCGGACTATGCGGATGTCCCCTGCCATACTCTGTCCGCCGGGCAGTTGCGGCGGGTGGCCCTGGCCCGCTTGCTCACCGGTGGCGCCAGCCTGTGGCTGCTCGATGAACCCCTGACCGCCATCGACCGGGACGGGATCGACACGGTCCAGACATTGATGGCCCGCCACGTGGCGGGCGGCGGCGCCATTGTCGTGACTACCCACCAGGACCTGGCCCTGACCGGCGTGCGCAGGCTGGAGATGGCCCGCTATGCAGCCTGAGCCCGGCCTGACCGGCGTGCCAGCCGCGCCCCGTAACGGGCNNCATTCCGCTCGATGCTGGTACGGGACCTGCGGCTTGCCAACCGGCGCCGCGGCGATATGGCCAACCCCCTGATCTTCTTTGTCATGGTGGCCACCCTGGTGCCCCTGGGCGTGTCACCCGAGGCAACGCGGCTGGCCGTCATGGCGCCGGGCATTATCTGGGTCATGGCTCTGCTGGCGTCCCTGTTGTCGGCGGAGAGCCTGTTCGCCGGGGACTACCGGGACGGTACTCTGGAGCAGGCCCTGGTCGCACCTCAGCCCCTGTGGGTGCTGGTGCTGGCCAAGATTACCGCCCACTGGCTGGTGATGGGCCTGCCGCTGACTCTCATGTCGCCGCTGCTGGGGATCATGTTGTCCCTGCCGCCAGCGGGTTATCCCGCGTTGCTGGCAAGCCTGGCTCTCGGTACCGCCGCCCTGAGTCTGCTCGGTGCCATCGGCGCGGCTCTGACCGTGGCCATACGCCGGGGCGGTCTGCTGCTGTCGCTGATTGTCATGCCTCTGTACATGCCGGTGCTTATCTTCGGTGCCAGTGCGGTGCAGCAGGCCGTGGACGGCATGGCCTACGGCGGTACCCTGGCGGTGCTCGGGGCGCTGCTGGCCTTTGCCGTCATGCTGTCGCCCTTTGCCGCCGCCGGCGCCCTGAGGGTGGGTCTGCACGGATGACTAATCGAGATACGGTACGAGAACCGATATGACCTTTACGCAATGGTTTCATCGTTTGGGCTCGCCACGCTGGTTTTATCAGGCCAGCGGCAAGTGGCTGCCCTGGCTCGCCGCGGCGACCCTGATACTGCTCGTCGCAGGCCTGGTCTGGGGGCTCGGCTTCGCGCCCGCCGATGCCAAACAGGGCAACAGTTTCCGCATCATCTATATCCACGTGCCGGCGGCTTTCCTGGCCCTGGCCGGCTACTACGTGATGGCGGTGGCCGGCGCCATCGGGTTGATCTGGAAAATGAAACTGGCGGAAATGGCCATGCGACCGGCCGCCACCCTGGGTGCTGCCCTGACTTTCATTTCCCTCTTTACAGGGGCCCTCTGGGGCAAGCCCACCTGGGGTACCTACTGGGTCTGGGATGCCCGTATCACATCGATGCTGGTGCTCTTTTTCCTCTACCTGGGGGTCATCGCCCTGCACTATGCCTATACCAGCCGGGATGCCGCCACCCGGGCCGGCGCGGTGCTGGCGCTTGTCGGCACGGTGAATATCCCTATCATCTATAAATCCGTGGACTGGTGGTATACCCTGCACCAGCCCGCCACCATCAAGTTGACCGAGGCGCCGACCATGCACCCGGCCATGTTTCAACCCCTGGTGGTGATGATTCTCGGTTTTTACTGCTTCTATGCCCTGGCATTGATCCTCGGTCTGCGTGCCGAAATACTTCACCGGGAGCGCCGTACCCGCTGGGTCCGGGAACTGATTGGGGAGGACGCGGTTTGATGTTCCAGTTCGACAGCTTCCAGGCTCTGGTCGCCATGGGCGGCCACGGGTTTTACGTCTGGATTTCCTATGGTGTTTCCCTGGCGGTCATGGCCTGGCTGGTGATCAGTCCCCTGAAGCGCAAGCGGCAGGTTCTGGGGAATCTGAAACGACAGCAAAGAAGGACGGTGGCCGACGGCCGGCGCACCGGGGAGGCGAGTTACTGATGCATCCTGTCAGACGCCAGCGCCTGCTGGCGGTGGTGTTTATCGTCGTCGCGGCCTCGGTGGCAGCGGCCTTGCTCGCCTATGCCTTGCGCCAGAACATGAACCTGTTCTACACGCCCTCCCAGGTGGCGGGCGGCGAGGCCCCGGCCGGTACCCGCATCCGCGTCGGCGGCATGGTGGTGGAGGGCAGCCTGGAGCGGGCTTCCGAGGACCTCAAGGCCAGTTTCCTGCTCACCGACGGCGCGGCCCGGGTGCCAGTGACCTACGCCGGCATCCTGCCCGACCTCTTCGCCGAGGGCGAGGCGGCGGTGGCCACCGGCGAGCTGGGTCCGGAGGGCCGCTTTATCGCGTCCCAGGTGCTGGCCAAGCACGACGAGAACTACACGCCGCCGGAAGTGGCCGATGCCATGGAGAAAGCCATGGGTAAAGCCCGGGAGAGCAGTCAATGATCCCCGAGATTGGCCATTTCGCCTTGATCCTGAGCCTGTTCCTGGCCCTGTGCCAGGGATTGCTGCCCATGGTCGGCACCTACACGGGACGGCCGCTGTGGGCGGCGGCGTCGAGACCCCTGGCCCAGGGCCAGTTCCTGTTTTGCCTGATCAGTTTCGTCTGTCTGGCGCTGGCCTTCCTGGGCGACGATTTTTCCGTGCTCTATGTGGCCAACAACTCCAATTCCCTGCTGCCCTGGTATTACAAGGTGAGCGCCGTGTGGGGCGCCCACGAGGGCTCGCTGCTGCTCTGGGCCCTGATTCTGGCCGGCTGGTCCGTGGCCGTTGCCTCCCTCAGCCGCAGCCTGCCCCTGACGCTGCTGGCGCGTGTGCTGTCGGTCATGGGCCTGGTGGCGGTGGGTTTCTACCTGTTCCTGCTGCTCACCTCGAACCCGTTCGAGCGGGCCCTGCCGTTCCATCCCCCGGATGGCGCCGACCTCAATCCGCTGCTGCAGGATTTCGGGCTGATCGTTCATCCACCCATGCTCTACATGGGCTACGTGGGCTTTGTCGTGCCCTTCGCCTTTGCCATTGCCGCCCTTCTGGGGGGGCGGCTGGACGCGGCCTGGGCGCGCTGGACGCGGCTCTGGACCAACACCGCCTGGGGCTTTCTCACCCTGGGCATCGCCCTGGGCAGCTGGTGGGCCTACTAC
>DGNJ01000024.1:241-37724 GCA_002388905.1 Cellvibrionales bacterium UBA4495 | reverse complement strand
CTGGTGCTGGTGACCCACGACGAAAACCTGGCCTCCCGCTGCGTGCGGCACCTGCGCCTGCACGGCGGCCGACTGACGGAAGCAGCCTGATGCGCCTTTTCCGTCTATCCCAACGGCTGCTGCGCCGGGACTGGCGGGCCGGTGAGCTGCGCACCCTGATCTTCGCGCTGGTTGTGGCGGTGGCCGCGGTGGCCTGTATCGGCCTGGTTACCGACCGCCTCACCAAGGCCATGGCCCGGGAATCGGCCGAGTTGATCGGCGGCGACCTGGTGATCCGCAGCACCCGGGAACCGGACCCCAGCTGGCTGGCAATGGGCCGGGCACTGGGTATGGCCACGGCCCGGATCTATACCCTGGATTCGGTCCTTTTCCACGGCGACGACATGCTGCTGGCGGGTATCAAGGCAGTCACCGACAACTACCCCCTGCGCGGCCGCTTGCGGGTGGCCGAAAGCCGGGGCGGCCCGTCGCGCCCGGCCGCCGGTATTCCGCCCGCCGGCAGCGCCTGGGTGGATCCCCGGGTTCTGGACCGGCTCAACGCCGAGCTGGGCGACGAGGTTCAGTTCGGCGCCATGACCCTGCGTCTCGAAAAGCTGCTTACCTACGAGCCCGACCAGGGCAACAATCTTTTCCAGCTGGCACCGCGGGTATTGATCAACGCCGCCGACCTGGACCGTGCCCAGGTACTGGGGCCGGGCAGCCGGGTGCGCTATCGGACGCTGTTTGCCGGGGACAATGCGCCGGCCCTCAGGGCGCAACTGGAACCCCTGATGACCACCGGCCACCGGATCATGGCTCCCCTCGCCGGGGAGGGGGGTGCCACCGAGGCCCTGGTGGACGCGCTCCAGTTCGTCAAGCTCGCCGCCCTGCTGGCCATTGTCCTGGCCGCCATTGCCATCGCCCTGGCCGCCCGGCGCTACAGCGAGCGCCACTACGATTTGAGCGCCATGCTCCGCTGCCTGGGCGCCCGCCAGGGAGAGGTCACCCGCCTCTACCTTTACCAGCTGGCCCTGTTCACCGCCAGCGCCGTGGTCGCGGGCTGCCTGGCCGGCTGGGCTTTGCACTGGCTGCTGGCCAAGGGCCTGGAACCCCTGCTGGCGACACCCCTGCCGGCGCCGGGACTCCTTCCCCTGGTGGCGGCCGGCGGCACGGCCCTGCTGCTTACCGCCGGCTTCGCCCTGCCGCCGGTACTGCGCCTGGCGAAGGTGCCCCCCCTGCGGGTCTTTCGCCGGGACCTGGAGCCCATGCCCCTGACGGGGCGACTGGTCTACGGCACCGCCGGCCTGGCGGTGATGGCGGTTGTCTGGCTGCTGTTCGACGATGTTCAGGATATCCTGCTGATTCTGGCCATGGCCGTCCTGGCCCTGATGGCTGCCGGCTGGCTTATCTTCGGACTCCTCCAGCGCCTGCGTCGCAGCCCCCTGGCCAGGCACCGACTGGCGGGGCGCAGCCTGCGCAACCTGGCCAGTCACGCCGGTACCAGTACCAGCCAGATCCTCGCCTTTGGCCTGGCCCTGATGGTCATTCTCCTGGTGGGCCAGTTGCGCACTGACCTGCTGCGGGACTGGCGACTGCAATTGCCGGAAAAGGTGCCCAACTATTTTGCCTTCAATATCCTGCCCGGGGATCTGCCGGCATTCCGGGAGGTGCTCGACGAGGCCAGCCTGCGCAAGCCCTTCTACCCCATCGTCAGGGGCCGGCTCACCGCCATCAAGGGGCAACCGGTCAGACCCGGCGAACGAACCGACAGCAACCGTGAACTCAACCTGACCTGGGCCGCCAGCCTGCCCGCCGACAACGAAATCATCGCCGGAGCCTGGCCACCCACCGGCGACGGCGTCTCCATCGAAGCGGATTATGCCGAGCGCCTGGGTGTAACGCTGGGGGACACACTCACCTTCAACAGCGGCGGCCGGGTTTTCGAGGCCGAAGTGTCCAGCCTGCGTACCGTGGTCTGGGAATCCTTTTCCCCCAACTTCTTCCTGATATTCTCCGAAGAGAAACTTAAGGACCTGCCCGCCACCTACCTGACCAGCTTCCGCCTGGAGGACGACCAGCGGGAACTGGTGCGGCGCCTGCTGTCGACGTTTCCCTCGGTGACCCTGATCGAGGTGGACGCGCTGATCGGTCGTCTCCAGGAGATCCTGGCTCAGGTAACCCTGGCGGTGGAAATGATGATGGGGTTCGTCCTGCTGGGCGGCCTGGCGGTGCTGTTCGCGGCCATACTCACCACCGCGGACGAGCGGCTCCGGGAGGGCGCCCTGATGCGCGCGGTGGGGGCCAGCCGACGCTACCTGCGCCGGGCCTTTGTCGCGGAGTTCGGCCTGATTGGCGCCCTGGCCGGGCTGCTGGCGGTAGTCGGCGCGGAACTGGCCGGCTACATCCTGTACCGCCAGGTTTTCTCCATGGCTTACCCCTTCGGGCTGCTGCCCTGGCTGACTGTGCCGGTGGCGGCCCTAGCCATCGGCCTGGCCGGTTATGCCGGGACCCGCCGGGTGGTCCGGGTTTCGCCCACGACGCTACTGGAGTAAAACGCGACGGGCCCTACTCGCAACTGTGACCGTGCAGTTCAAGCCCCTCGCGCCAGAAATCCGCCAGCAGGGGATGGGCGATCAGGTAGTCACCGGTTTCCGGGGTCCACTCGTCCCGGGCCAGGGCCACGGCTTCGTCCCACTCCTCCAGGGTATAGTCTTCACGGCCGAGCCAGAGCAGCGCCACCAGTTCCCACTGCTGGTCCGGCTCCAGATCGGCGACCTTGGTCCGGAATTGCTGCAGGGTGGTGTCGTCGATGTGATGGGCGAGCAGTTGCGCGGCCCAGTCCTCGCTGGGGTTGCCGGGGGTCTCCGGGATAACCACCTGCTCCTGGGCGTGGAATTCGCGGGCCAGATCGATCAGTTCGCAGACGATATCGGCATTGATACTGAGCATGCTGCCTCCCTGTTGTCACTTTACCGAAAAGTGTAGCCGGCAAATCCGCAAGACGCTCAATCTCGCACAATAATCGCCATCCCAGGGTTTGCCGCAACCGGACCGGTCGGTCGGGGAGCGGGCCGGCAACACCCGATCCCGGTGTCAGGATTTTGCCGGCGGCTGGGTCTCGTAGGTTTTCACACCGGCGGGGATCTGATACCAGGCCTGCTTGCTGCGGGTCCAGATATGGACTTGCGGGTTGATCACCCGGGTATCGTCCAGGGTACCAAGCTTCAGGCGAACCGAATCAGCCCCTTCGGGGCTGTCGTGATAGATGCGATTGCCGCAGACGGGACAAAAATAGCAATCCACCGGATTGCCGGAATCGCCGGTCTTGCGCCAGCTGGCGAGATCGCCCGAAAGCAGCCGGAATCCCGACCGGGGCAGGATGCCCACCAGGGAAAAAGCGCTTTGGGTATGTTTCTGGCAGTCCGTGCAGTGACAGGCCACCTGCCTGATGAAGGGCTCGGAAACCTGGTAGGTCACCCGGCCGCAGTTGCAGGAGCCGTGCAGGGGGTATTGGATATCGTCGCTCATGGCCGCACCGTCTGTTCCCGTCAAACTCGACAACAGGTTAGCAGAACCGGCTGTTCGAAGGGGATCCGGCTTTATTCAGCGGCCGCCGGGTTCCATCAGGGCGTACGGCGTTTCGATATTGACCCGCCAGGGCTTGCCGGCGTCACCCCGATTTTCGTAGACCCAACCCTGCAACTCGATTTCCTTGCCGGCCAGGGCATCAAGCGCTGCGCGGGTAAAACGGTGCTGGTGACGGGGCCGGATCACGCCGGCGACATTGCCTTTCAGGTCCAGCCACCAGGAGCGACGGAAGTCGACCCGTTCCACGATGCCCCGGACCCGCTGGTAGCCGCCGCGGCGCACCCTTTGCGCGGGCACCGGGGCAATGCCGTTCGGGCCCCAGAGTCCCAGTTCGCGCCGCCGTGCCTGCGCTTCGGCAGCCGCCAGGCATTCGGCCTGAGACAGATTGGGCGGCACCGCAATATGCCAGGCAAGTCCCTGGCGCAGAAGGGCGGCCTCGACGCTGGACCCGTCGGCCTGGTAGACGTGGGCCAGCCAGCGGCCGTAGTCGTCCCTGCGCTCGGCGCCCAACACCAGACGCACGGGTGTCCTGTCCGGGAGCAATTCCCGCAATCGGTCCCGCGCGGCACGGGCAAAAGGCTGGGCAGGACTGCCATCGCGGCCCAGTTCCGGAGCGTTGATGCCGATCAGGCGAACCCGTCGATCATCGGCCAGCGTCAGGGTATCACCATCGTGGACGGAACGGACAATGGCCCACTGCCCCGATCCCGGTGCCCGACAGTCGGCACCGGCCTGGGCCCGGACATGGGCGCCCCCGGTACAGAGCCACAGGAGTATAAAAAAATGCGCGCCGAATAAAGCCCTCACGGAAAGAGCTGCTTCGGCGCGCATTTTTATGGCGGTAAAGCGCGTTTGGGAATTACTTCTTGCTGGTGCGCGTACCAAACCGGCGCTTGAAGCGATCGATACGACCGCCGGAGTCGACGATCTTCTGCTTGCCGGTATAGAAGGGGTGGCACTGGGAGCAAACGTCGATATGGATACTGTCGCTCAGGGTGGAGCCGACTTCGATCACATTGCCGCAACTGCAGGTCGCGGACAGCGTGCCGTAATTGGGATGCGTATCAGCCTTCATGGGTATTCCTCAATACTTGCATACCGCCACCCGGTCCTTTAACTTGCCTGCTTTGCCGGGCACCGTACGCTATGGTCAACGGATCGCGAATACTACCAGAATGCCTCCTCTTTTCAAGGCATTTGGCCCGCACCCGGCATCAACGAAAACCCCGTGCCATCGGTCGAGTCCATTGAAACCCATAACCACTGTCTTCGGGGAGCGGGCATGACAGCCGGCTTCCTCTACCGGGTCGCCGTTCCCTCGCCATTGCGGCGCCTGTTCGACTACCTGCCCCCGGAGGACGCGGGAGAGGAACCTCTGCAACCGGGCTGCCGGGTCCTGGTGCCATTCGGTCAACGCCGGCTCGTCGGGCTGGTGGTGGCCAGCGCGCCGGTGGAGGACAGGGCCGTTGCCCGATTGCGCCCCGTCGCGGCGGTGCTGGATGACCGGCCCCTGATGCCGGCGGCACTGTTCCAGGTTTGCCTTTGGGCTGCCGATTACTACCAGCACCCCCCGGGGGAGGCGTTGATGTCGGCCCTGCCGGTACTGTTGCGCAAGGGCGAGCCACCGGCGACACCGGCGGAATACTGGCAGCTCAGCGTTCACGGCCGGGGGCTTGCCGAAAACGCCCTGGCCCGCGCCCCGCGGCAGCAGGAATTGCTCGGGCTGTTGCGGCAAGGCCCCCTGGCGCGGGAAGCCATTCGGGCGGCCGGTATCGATTCGGCCATCCTGCGCGCCTTGCGCGACAAGAAGCTGATCGAGCCTCGCACGCAGGCGCAGGAGGGTAACGACAAACCCGTCGAGCCGCCGGCCGGGTCGTTGAAGGAGTCACCGTTGACCCTTTACCCGGGGCAACAGGACGTTCTCGATGCCATCGAACTGCACGGCTACGGCGCCTACCTGTTGCAGGGGGAAACCGGCAGCGGCAAGACGGAGGTCTATCTCCAGGTCATCGAGAAAATCCTGCGCTATGGCCGCCAGGCCCTGGTCCTGATTCCGGAAATCAGCCTCACACCCCAGACCCTGGGCCGTTTCCGGCGCCGCTTCCAGTGCCGTATCGCGGTCCTGCATTCGGGGCTCAGCCAGCGGCAGCGCCTGGAGGCCTGGCAGGCGGCCCGCACCGGCAAGGCGGGGATCGTCATCGGCACGCGGTCGGCGGTATTCACGCCCCTGAGCGCGCCCGGGGCGATTATCGTCGACGAGGAGCACGATGCCTCCTACAAACAACAGGAGGGATTTCGCTATTCGGCCCGGGACGTGGCGGTAATGCGCGCCCACCGGGAGCGGATACCCGTGATACTGGGCTCGGCGACTCCGGCCCTGGAAACACTCAACAACGCCGACCGGGGGCGCTACCGGCACCTGCGCCTGGATCGACGGCCCGACGGCACCGGGCAGCCCCGCTGGCAGCTGGTGGATATCCGTCATCTGCCGATGACCACCGGCCTGTCGGCACCATTAATCGAGTCGATCGGCGAAGAGCTTAAGGCGGGCAACCAGGTGCTGGTATTTCTCAACCGGCGGGGGTACGCACCGGTCCTTATGTGCCATGACTGTGGCTGGACCGCGCTCTGCCCCCGCTGCGACCGGCGCATGACCAGCCACCGGGCCGAAAACCGGCTTCGCTGCCACCACTGTGAGTATGCCGCCGCCATTCCCGTCAGGTGTCCCGAGTGCCGCAGCCCCTCGCTACAGTTTCTCGGACAGGGTACGGAGCGGGGCGAGGCGCTCCTGAGCTCCCTGTTTCCCGACACCCGCGTGCTGCGTATCGACCGGGACACAACGCGACGCAAGGACGCCATGACGGACATGGTGGCGGAAGTCGGCACCGGCGAGCCCTGTATCCTGGTGGGCACCCAGATACTCGCCAAGGGCCACCACTTTCCCGACGTCACCCTCGTGGCGATACTCGATATCGACGCCGGACTGTTCAGTTCCGATTTCCGCGCCACCGAGCGACTGGGGCAGACCATTATCCAGGTGGCCGGGCGTGCCGGCCGGGGCCATAAGGCCGGGCGCGTGCTGCTCCAGAGCCACCATTGCGACCACCCGCTTATCGACCGCCTCACCGCCGAGGGCTATGACAGCTTCGCCCGTTCACTGCTGGCCGAACGAGCGCTCAACGGCATGCCGCCATTCCGCAACCTGGCACTGCTGCGCGGCGAGCACGGCAACGCCGCCGATGCCGAAGGGCTGCTCGCCCGGGCCCGGGAACTGGCGGAGGCACAACACCCCCCTTCCACCGGCATCCAGTACCTGGGTCCCCTGCCCTCTCCCCTGGAGAAAAAGGCCGGACGCTACCGGTATCAGCTCAGCATCATCTGCGACAGCCGGCCGCTCCTGCAGCGCCTGTTGCGCGACCTGTGCACGACTCTCGAAGGTGACAAGCTGGCCCGGCAGGTTCGCTGGTCCGTGGACGTGGACCCCATCGATACGCTTTAAACCCGCAAATCCCGCCCTCGGCGGTAGCGGCAACCCGATCCAGGCCCTACAATTCGCCCTGCATTGACGACAACGCCGGAAACATGACCAGGGATTACGCCAAACCGAAACGCCGGGGCAAGCCCCGCAATACCCGCCGCAAACCCGCCGGCAACAGCGCGCCGGGCTGGCTCTGGCTGCTGGCCGGCATCCTGATCGGCGTCCTGGTCACCGGCCTGGTCCGCCTCAGCGACACCGGGGCGCCCGCCGATAACCAGGCCACGGCCGGGAACGGCGATGGCGACGCGACACCCTCGCAGGAAGGCCCGCGCTTCGACTTCTATACCCTGCTCAAGGAAACCGAGGTGATCGTTCCGGAGGAGTCGGAAGGCGATGCGAAAGCACCGGGGGACGAGACTCCCGGCCTGCCATCGCCGGCAAGTCCCGACAAAACCGGCAGCGGCGATGTCTTTATTCTCCAGGCCGGCTCCTTCAAAAACGCCGGCGATGCCGACAGCCTCCGGGCCAGGCTCCTGTTGCTCAACATGAATGCCTCCGTGCAAAAGGTATCCCTGCGCCCCGGGGAAACCTGGCATCGGGTCCTGGTGGGGCCCTTCACCTCCACCCGCAATCTCAGCGAGGCCCGCTCCACCCTCATGCAGAACGGCATCGACAGTATTCAGATCAAGCGTCGGTAGACAATCGTTTCCGGTCAACGCCCGAGGCCGGCTATACTTTTGTAAAGTATTCCCGGAGCCGGCCTGCCATGACCGATTTCCATCCTGTCTGGTATAACAGCAGCGACCATTTACGACTGTTCGCGCGGGAATACCGCCGGGCCGAGTCGCCTTTCACCCTGTTGTGCATGCACGGCCTGACCCGAAATTCCGCCGACTTCGAAGCGTTCTGCGATGTCCTGGCCGGCCACTACCACATCCTCGTGCCGGACCAGCGCGGCCGCGGCTATTCGGAGTACGACCCGGAACCGGCCCGGTACCAGATTGCCACCTATGTCGAGGATATGTTCCAGCTATTGCGGGAAAAACGCGTAGAGCGGGTAGTGCCCATCGGCACCTCCATGGGCGGCATAATCGCCATGCAAATGCTGGCCGAACGGCCGGCGGCAATCCGGGGACTCATACTCAATGATGTCGGCGCCGAAGTGGAAGCCAGGGGGCTGAACCGCATCCAGCAGTACGTGGGCCGGGAGACGCCGCCCGGAAACTGGTCCGAGGCGGCGGAGCAGACCCGGCGGATCAACGAAATCGCCCTCCCGGACTATACGGACGAGGACTGGCAGCGGCTGGCGCGCAAGTATTACCACGAGGACAGCGACGGCAAACCGGTCCGCAACTACGACCCCCGCATCGCCCCGGCCGGCGACGACCCGGGGCCCGCCTCGGCCATGGACCTGTGGCCCCTTTTCGACAGCCTGCCCGATGTACCGATGCTGGTCATCCGGGGCGAGCACTCGGATATTCTCTCCCGTAAGTGCCTGGCGGATATGGCGGCCCGGCGTTCGGACCTGCAGACGGCGGAAATCCCCAACCGGGGTCACGCCCCCATGCTCGACGAACCGGAGGCCCTGGCCGCCATCCGGCGCTTTCTGGACGCCCTGACCCTGATCCAGCCGGGAAATTATTAAAAGTTTTCGGGTCGTTTGGGCATTGCCCGGGCAAAAATGGCCCGCACCCGCTCGATGTCCTCTTCCGGGTCCTCGCTGGCTGTCTCCGGCGGCCACAGCCGGATTTCCTTGCGGTCAAAGTCGAGGGTCACCGGCACCACCGCGCAGGGGGTGGCGCGGGCAATGCGCAGGAAACCGGTTTTCCACCTCGCCACCCGGCTGCGGGTACCTTCCGGCGTGATGGCAATGATCATTTCGTCCGCTTCGCGGATCCGGCGCGCAATATCCTCTGCAACTCCCCCGGGTTGGCTCCGGTTTACCGGGATGCCCCCGAGTCCAACCAGCAACGGCCGGACCACGGGTTTGAAAATGCTGTGCTTGGCGAGCCAGTGCACGCGGATATCCAAAGCCAGTATGGCGGCCATGGCGAAGACGAAATCCCAGTTCGATGTGTGAGGCCCGCCGGCAATGATCAGTTTCGGGTCATCGGGAACGCGGCCGGCAACGTTCCAGCCGCCGGCGTCCAGGATTCTGCGCCCCAGCCACTGAACCGGCGCCGGGCGGTGGGCCCGGTGTCTTTCGGGAATATTCGGCAATGTCGTCATCGTCGGGCAACCGGGGCGCCAGGGATCAGTGTTCCCGGGTGGCCTCGAAGGACACATCCGGATGGCGCTCCTCGGTGAGGCTCAGATTGACCCGGGTGGGCGCCAGATAGGTGAGATAACCGCCGCCGTCGATGGCCAGGTTTTCCGGTACCTTGTCCTTCAGTTTCTCCAGGGCCCTGGCGGAATCGGAATAGACCCACCGGGCGGTGTGCACATTGACGGATTCGTACTGGGCGTCGACACCGTATTCGTCCTTGAGGCGGTAGGCCACCACGTCGAACTGCAACTGGCCCACGGCGCCCACTACCACATCGTTGCTGTTGATGGGGAAAAATACCTGGGTCGAGCCCTCCTCCGACAACTGTTGCAGGCCCTTATGCAGTTGCTTGGTCTTGAGGGGGTCGCGCAGCCGGATGCGGCGGAACAGTTCCGGGGCGAAGTGGGGAATGCCGGTAAACTTCAGTTCCTCCCCCTCGGTGAAGGTATCGCCGATCTGGATGGTGCCGTGGTTGTGAAGGCCGATGATATCCCCGGCAATGGCTTCCTCCACATTGCTGCGCTCCCCGGCCCTGAAGGTCACCGCATCGGCGATGCGTACATCCTTGCCCAGGCGCACGTGACGGATTTTCATGCCCTGCCGGTAACTGCCGGAGCACAGCCGCAGGAAGGCGATACGATCCCGGTGGCGGGGATCCATATTGGCCTGGATCTTGAAAACGAAGCCGCTGAAAGTTTCCTCGCCGGCTTCGACCCGGCGCGTGTCCGCGTCACGGTAGAGGGGCGGTGGCGCCCTTTCGACAAAATCGTCGAGCATTTCCCGGACGCCGAAATTGCCCAGGGCCGAGCCGAAGAACACTGGCGTCAATTCGCCTCGCAGGTAGGCTGCCTGGTCGAATTCAGGGGTCGCGCCGCGCACCAGTTCGATTTCGTCGCGGATGGCGTCGTAATCGTAACCCAGCAGCGCCTTCGCCTCGTCGCTGTCCAGTCCCCGGATGCGCTTATCTTCCGGGATCGTGTGGCCCATGCCGGTCTGGTAGACGTGGATGGTATCGGTGTAGAGGTTGTAGACCCCCTTGAACTGCTTGCCCATACCCAGTGGCCAGTTCATGGGAGCGGCGGCAATCTTGAGCACCTCCTCCACTTCGTCGAGCACCTCGATGGGCTCGCGAACGTCCCGGTCCATTTTGTTGATGAAAGTGAAAATGGGCGTGTCCCGGAGTCGGCAGACATCCATCAGCTTGATGGTCCTGTCTTCCACCCCCTTGGCGCAGTCGATGACCATCAGCACCGAGTCCACCGCCGTCAGGGTCCGGTAGGTGTCCTCGGAGAAATCCTCGTGGCCCGGGGTGTCCAGCAGGTTGACCACCCGCTCCTTGTAGGGGAACTGCATCACCGACGAGGTGACGGAAATGCCGCGCTCCTTTTCCATGGACATCCAGTCGGAGGTGGCGTGACGGTCGCTTTTCTTGCCCTTGACCGTACCCGCCACCTGGATCAGCTGGCCGAACAGCAGCAGTTTCTCGGTGATGGTGGTCTTACCCGCGTCCGGGTGGGAAATGATGGCGAAGGTCCGCCGCCTGGCGAGATCCTGCTGAAAGGTACCCATAGAGATAAACAACGCTTGCCCAAAGGCGCGGGATTATAGCGCGTCGCTCCGGTGAAGTACCAACCTCAGACCTGTCCGCGCCCACCATGGCGTGCTAACAAGGGCCTCTCTCGGAAAGAACCTGAGGTTTTTTGGAAATACATGACCTCTGACGGTTTGGGCTGCCCTTCCGGGCCGGCAACAGCCACCCAGTTCGAGACTCAGGGGTTTGCCCGCCTCCCCGGCGACGGACTTCATGGCGAGTCCCCCTGCCTTCGATACGATGCACCTCGGTGTAACAGATTCCCTCGGGTACGATCACAGCAGCAGGAATCGCGGGATACCCGCCGACTGGCCCGAAGGGCAGAATCAGAAAGTTTCTGTTAGGCTCGGAATGCTACGTCACTGACATGGAAGGCAGGATCAGATGTATAAAAAGTGTTCCCGACTGGCACTGGCAACCGCCATTGTCACGGCGCCCGTTTTCACCCTGGCGGCTTCGTTCCAGCTGATGGAACAAAGCCCGGCACAACTGGGCAAGGCATTCGCCGGCACCGCCTCGGACCCGGTCGACGCGACAATAGTATTTTTCAACCCGGCGGCCATGGCCGACCTGGACCGGCCCGCGATGACCGCCGGTCTGGACGTCACAGTCACCGATGCCGATTTCAGTAACGAAGGGTCAACCTGGCCCGGCTTCGAGGACGGGACCAGGGAATACGGTCTGCTATCCAACCTCTATGCGGTAATGCCGTTGACCGAATTGTTTGCGCTGGGCTTCGGCGTGACCGCGCCCTTCGGCCTCGAAAGCAACTACGAAGATGAATGGGTGGGCCGTTACGCGGCAACCCGCAGCGACCTGCTAGTCACCAATTTCAACATCACCGGTGCCTGGGCACTAACTGACAAGCTGTCGCTGGGACTGGGCCTCAACTACCAACGCACAGACGTGACACTGGAGAAACAGGTGGACTCCACGCTAGGCGTCGCCCCCGACCCGGCCACCGACAGCAGCGTAAAGATCGAAGGGGACGATGACGATATTGTTCTCGATGCCAGTGTCTTTTTCAAACCCGCGGAGGGCACCAGACTGGGAATATTATGGCGCCAGGGGGGTGATTTCACATTGAGCGGCAATGCCGAATTCGTCGTCAACGCCGCCTGTACACCCGGCGCCGGCTTCCCCACGGGCGCACCACCGGCACCCACCACCGGCACCCTCTGCGCCGGCGCACTCGGCCCGCGGGAAGGAAACATCAAGGCCGAGGTGGAGCTGCCGGACACCATAACACTCAGCCTCAGCCAGCAGTTGAACGATGCCTGGACCGTGCACGCCGATATCGCCCGGACACGGTGGAGTAGCATCCACAATATAGAGGTGGTTAACATAACCACGGGCGTCATTGTGGACACACTCGATCTCCAGTACGACGACACCATGCGCTACGCGCTGGGGATCACGCTCGCCACCGAAAGCCCGTGGACCTGGCGTGCCGGCATCGCTTTCGACGAGGCGCCCCAGACCGACGCTGAACATGCCACCCCCCGCATTCCGGACGAGGACCGAGCCTGGTTGAGCATTGGCGTCAACTGGGCCTTGTCGGATAACCTGTCGATTGATATGAGCTACGCCCACCTTTTTTTCGACGAGGCTTCGATCACCGACGTGGACGAAACGTCCGGCCGCCGCTTGTCCGGCTCGTTTGATAATTCAGTCGATATTCTTGGGGCGCAGGTGAACTGGCGGTTTTGATAGCGGCATGAAGCCCCACACCGAAAGGACTGGTTTTCGATTCCGATGATTTGTAGGTGAATACCAGCCGCCACCCCGGACCTGACCTCTTAGATCGGACCTGCCCCATCGGCAAATCGACCCTGTCATGGAGAAGCGCCAGCGGAGAAGTCAGTCCGCGTTGCAGCTATTGTCAGACCAGAATCAAGGTGATGTATTAGCTGTCAGCAGGCGTTTTTTTCACTGTTTGCAGACCCCCATACGCCAATTTATATACTACTGGTTATTCTGCCAGGGCCATTTTCCGGACATCTCTACTTCTAGCGTCAAACTAAGAAACGTGCGTATCAGCACCACGATGGCCAAAACCCCGATTGACTGAAAGGTCAACTCTACTGCCACTGTATAAATGATGTCAGACGCAATGAGAAATTCAAGACCAACCAAAATCCCACGACCAAGCAATTGACGCAATTCCTGGAAGATTGATTCGTTATCATCCTTTTTTATCATCCTGGCTGCAGCGTTAAACAATGCATATAGCGCAAACAATGTAATAGCGCCGATTCCAATGGCTTCAATAATTGCGGCGCACCAGGCTGCCACAGGTGCTATAAATTCACTCATGTTAACTCCCCATATGCCTGCGAAGGAAAAGCACAGCGGAGACCGTCAGCCGGGCTCTTCTGCGCCTTGTTAAAAGATTAGTCGCGCCTGGGATACACATGATAGCGATCTACTTGGCGCCAACCCGCTCCGGCCGACACTTTCAGGCCTTGGGCCTGAAAATATTTTCTCTCGCGACCAACAGGTGACAACTGGTCATTTCCCGACTCTCGACGATGCGGATTGTACCAACCCTCGATGAGCCCGAAGACCGCCTCGCGAGCTTCGCTGTGGCTTCGAAGGGTTCGTCTGTCCAGCAACTCGCACGCCGGTGCGGCAAAGATTCCCGCGGCCATGGCCGTCGTCAATGGCGAGGTGCCTACTAAGCCGGTCATCTCCAGTCATTTCATCCAGCGCCATGCGAACGTGGAAGCTGCCATAACAATCCCTATGGCTATACCCAGGTACAATGTTTCCAGTGTGCCTCCCAACTCAACGGCATGCTCAAGGAACAATATGACCAGAATAACCACAGCAACTTGAATCAAGGTGATTTTCAAATCGTGGAAATCTTCAATATGTAGCGCATTGAGTACGTGGCTCTCCTTAACCTTAATTGGTGTTATAAAAAGCCGATACAAGCTGACAGCGATAACTTGCAAGGTAATTCCGATAAGAAGCAGATCCAGGAGCTTTAAAAGCTTAACAGCCAGCGTCTTCCCTTGGTCTGCGGAAGACGGCAGGTTAACAACAACCTCCTGAACCATGTGAAAAACAATATTGGCGCAGGATAAATAAATCATAAGGGACAATATTGCCGTCGCAAACACAGCAACATAAACCAGAAATCGACTACTTTGAAGTATTCGCTCGACCATTCACGGCCGCCTCACCTTAATTGACCACGCCATACACAATGCAGCCTGGTTTGTCCACATAGCGGTATATAAGCCTGCCCCGGTCGAGAAAAATATGACTCATGAAAAAGAAAGTAGCTCGCTGGCCTGAAAGGCAGTGTTGAAAACAGAATCATGGCAAGTATAAGAAGGCTAAAGGCGCCATCCGAAACTTTGAACCGAACCCGCGAGCTAGCACAGCGTGACCGAGGAACTCTCCGGTGAAAATCGCGATCGCAAAGATTGTGAGATCCGCCGTCAAATGGTGATTCCCTAACAGCGCGGTATACCCATAGAACAGCGCCAAGATCGCGAAGGAAGGGAGCATGCAGCGGATGGCGGTTGCTGGAAGCCAACCAGGGGCCGGGCCGTAGATTTTGCGTTGAATCGGAGTGAGCGCGAGAGCGGGCCAGAATGCGAGCTTTAGGTGCTCCCACGCACTTTCGCTCGTGGCGACGAAGACAGCGACGAGGGTGCTTCGAGCGGACCATTCCCAGGTGAAGTGAAGAAGAGAGCCAGCGGAGAAAACGACGATCACGCTCATGAAAGAACGCATCTTCAGGGCCTCGCTCAGAGTGAACCTCCGATCCGTTCCCTGATTATCAATGCCGCGCTCACCGGCAATCTTGGAGGGCAGCGTGAAAACCGATGGTCCTGGATCCCCTCGGCCATGTGGATTTGGACACCACTCAGATCCAAGCCCGTGTCCCGGGACAAGGTTTTTGCCGGGGCGTGAAGTCCGCTCGGTTGAGCACAGGCACGATCAGGGCTAGTCCCGCTGCAGAAACCACCGCTTCTCCTATTAGCAATAGGCGATGACGCAAATTCACGGTGCCACACCCGCACGTAGGCGGTAGCAGCCTGGAAACGGAACCGAGCCTCAACGTTTCCAGGGGTCGCCCATGGCCGAAGCGGGCATCAGCATGTTCTGCATGCCCCCGTCCACAAGGATATTCTCGCCGGTGATATAGGCCGCTTCCGGGCCCGCCAGAAACGCGATAGCCGCGGCCTGGTGTTCGGGCTGGCCGATCATGTGCAGGGGGTTTTTCTTGGCCGCTTCGGCCGCCAGCTCCGGCTGCGAGTAGCGCGCATCGGTCATGGCCGTGTGGGTGGAACCGGGAGAGACGGCGTTACACCGGATACCCTCGGGCCCCAGCTCCACGGCCAACTGCCGGACCATCATGATCAGGGCGGCCTTGCTGGCGCTGTAGGCACCCAGGGGCGGCGTGGGATGAAACCCGGAAATGGAACCGGTGGCAACGATGGCGCCTTTGGCTTCCGCCAGGTGTGGGCGGGCCGCCTTGACCAGCAGCCAGGTAGCCCGGGTATTGATGTTAAAGGCCAGTTCGTAATCCTCCACCTCGATATCCATCAGGCTGCCGTTCTTGATAACGCCGGCGTTGCTGATCAGGGCATCGATGCCGCCGAACGCCTTGACAGTTGCCTCCACCACCCGGCCGGGCACAGAAACGTCGGTAAGGTCGCCTCCGAAAGTTTCCACTTCGGCACCCTCGTCGCGCAACTCCTTAGCCACGCTTTCGAGTTTGTCGGCCTGGAGATCGACCAGCATCAGTTGGGTCTTATCGCCACGCTGCCTGGCGTCGTGATGAAGCTTTAACGCTGTGGCCCGGCCGATACCGGCGGCGGAACCCGTAACAATCGCTCTCATTGTTCTACCCTCGTCTTGATTGGGCGACCCCTGATGCCAGGGATCGCGTTGTTATTGGTGCGGCAGACCGCGCTGCCCCCTTGCTTTCAGTTACATCCGGACATGCCGCCGTCCACCGGCAATTCAACCCCGGTGATGTAGGCGCCGGCCCGGGACGACAGGAAGATACACAACCCGACAATATCCTCTGGGCTACCCAGGCGGTTCAGGGGAATATTACCCACAAGCTCCCGGGTTTTCTCTTCCTCCTCGCGGATATGGGCGGTCATCTTGGTGGGGAAGTAACCGGGTACGATGGCATTGACGGTGATATTGTCGCCGGCAAGGTCCGCGGCCAGCTCCCGCGACAGGTGATGAATTGCCGCCTTGCTGGCGGCATAGGAATACGCGGAAAGGTGCTGGGGCACCATTCCCGCCAGTGAGCCGATATTGATCACCCGGGCCGGGCTCTCATTGCCGCCGGCTTTGCGCAGTTGCGGCAACAGTTCCCGGATCAGGGTAAAGGGGCCCTGGACGTTGACCGCCATCACCGGCGCCCACGCCTTGTCCGGAAACTCCTCCAGGGGCGCCCCCCAGGTTCGGCCCGCATTGTTGATCAGGATATCGATCTTCTCTTCCTTTTCCTTGAACCGGTTGGCCAGTTCCACCACCGCTTCCGGCGTGTCCAGGGTTGCCGGGATGGCAACGCATTCGCCGAACTCGCACAGTTCGCTGGCGGACTGCTCGCATACGTCGGGCTTGCGCGACGTGATATAGACCCGTACGCCGGCCTTCACCAGGCCCTCGGCTATCATCCGCCCCATGCCCTGGGCACCACCGGTAACCAGGGCGACTTTGCCCTCGACACTGAATAAATCGTTCATGGCAACTACCTCCTAGCAGACCGCGGATCAGATATTGACAATGACCTTGCCCATCTGGTGCTCGTTTTTCAGGTACATCAGGGCATCCACGGCCTGGTCCAGGGTGAACTCCTTGTCGATCACCGGCTTGAGCTGGTGCTCGCCGACAAAGGCCATCATTTCCTTGAAGTCCTCCGGGGTGCCCATGGCAGAACCGTAGATGGTGGCGTGACGGAAAAAGACTTCCGGGGCGTTGACCTCGAAAATGGGACCGCCGGTAGGACCGTAAATAACTACCCGGGCACCCATGTTGAGACCGCGCAGGTATTGGCTGAACGACACAGCGGGAGCGCCATCCACCACCACGTCGATGCCCCGGCTCATTTTGGCCAGCGGTTTGCCCCACTTCTCTTCCTTATAATTGACCCCGCCCTTGGCGCCCATGGCCACGGCCTCGTCGATTTTTTCCTGGGAACCACTGGTGACATAGACCTCGGCGCCCATGGCCACGGCCAGGCTAAGAGCGGCACCCGCCACCCCGCCACCGATGCCGGTGATCAGAACTTTGTCGCCTTTCTTGACGTTGGCCTTGACCACCAGGCAGCGCCAGGCGGTGAGTCCCGCAAGGGGCAGTGCCGCCGCCTCGGCGAAACTGAAGCCCTCGGGAATGGCCACCACCGTGTCGGCGGGGACACAGATATACTCGGCGAGGGTGCCGGCATAAGGCATGCCAAGACAACCGAACTCCGGCGCCGGGTAATCGGGATTGTCACCCCAATTGGCGGCGGGATAGAAAACCACTTTTTTGCCCTTCAGGGATTGATCGACACCCTCGCCCAGGGCATCCACCTCGCCGGCGCCGTCGGCACCCAGGGTGGAGGGCAGTTGCATACCGGGATACTGGCCGATACTCACCCATAGCTCGCGGTGGTTGAGGGCCGCAGCCTTCAGGGCAATGCGGACTTCGCCGGGACCCGGCTCGGGCAACTCCACGTCGGTGAGCTCGGCGCTTTGCGGGCCCTCGGGCTTGTTGAGTACCAGTGCTTTCATACAGAAATCCTTTACATGCAGGGAATGGATGGATGAATAATTCGTTGTCTGAAAAGTGTATTTTCCCTCTCAGGGACGCTTACGTCCATACCCGGGCGACATCCGCACCTCAGCCTGCGCCGCGACGGGCACAAAAAAACCCGCCACTGCCGGAGATGCCGGCAGTGGCGGGCGCTTTGGAAGTGGCGAAAAAGACCGGGTCAGAAAGACCGGGGCAAGCCCAGGCTTTCGGCAATGGCATTGCGGCACATTTCGTTGGTGATGGGCCCGATGCGCCACAGGCGGCTGTCGCGCCAGTAGCGCTGCATATCGGTTTCCGCTGAGTAGCCCATGCCGCCAAGGATCTGGATGCCCATATCCGCCGCTTTATTGCAGTACTCCGATGCCAGCAGCTTAAGCATGGTCGATTCCTGGTAACAGGGTTTGCCCTCGGTCATCATCCACGCGCAATGGTGCATCATCAACTCGATTGAATAACGCCAGGAGGCCATGTCGGCAACATAGTGCTGTAGCGACTGGAACTCGCCGATGTACTTGCCGAAGGCCTTGCGCTGCTTCATGTATTCCAGCGCGTCCTCCTGGATGCCATCCATGACGCCCAGGCAGAAAGCGGCAACCATCAGGCGCTCATTGTTGAGGGTCGGCAGGAGGGTATACCAGGCGTTATTGGGTTCGCCCAGGACCTGATCCTCCGTGACGCGAACATTCTCGAAATGGACGGTACACGAGCCCATGGAGCGCATGCCCAGCTTGGGCAGGGGCGTGACGGTAACACCTTCCTGATCGGTGGGAACCCAGAACAGACTCACGCCCTGGTGGCGCTTCTCCACATCCTTTTTGGTGCGGGCAAGCACCAGCAGGTAGTCGGCGACATGGGCCGAGGAACTCCAGATTTTCTCGCCGTTGAGTACCCAGCCCTTGTCATCCGGGACCCCCTGGGTGCGCAGCGCGCCGAGCACGTCGGTGCCGCCGCCGGGTTCGGTAAAGGCGATGGCGGCCTTGAGCTTGCCCTCGGCGATCCGGGGCAGGAATTCTTTCTTTTGTTCTTCCGTGCCGTAAACACCGATGGACTTGGAGCCGGCAAAGGAGGTAATGCCCCAGATCCAGGCGAGGCCACCGAGCGGTCGCGCCAACTCCCGGGCAATGATCATCTGGGTGATGATATCGCCACCCTGCCCGCCGTACTCCTCGGGAATACCGACGCCGTGAAAACCCGCCTCGGTGAACTTGTCCCAGAGATCGAACGGATAATTATGCTCATCGGCCTCCAGTTCCCGGGCCCAGTCCTTGGGAATTTCGGCGGCCACCCATTTTCTCACCGTATCCTGAAAAGCCTGGTGTTCTTCGGCAAGCTGGAAATCCATAATCATTCTCCTGGTTCATTGATCGCCCATGTACGTATAAGAGTCCCGAATGGTCGAACGTCCGGGTGCTCTGCTTTCCCGATTGTCGCCAGTATCGCCCGGTAAGAGGGTGAAATTCACCTATCTTCTGGTTGTCTCACCCCCCGCTCCGCCCCCGGCAGCAAAGGCACCGAGACAGGAGGAGCGCCCAAGTTGCGGCAGGGTCCGGCATTGGATACACTCGCGACCGGCTCGACACCATAAAATAAACCCACGGCGATAAAAAAACCGGCGAGCGTCACTCATATCAACTATCAATCGCGACACCAGGCTTGGGATTTATCCATGACGAGACCGGGCATACTGAAACGGGTACTCCTGTGCACGGGACTGCTGACGGCAGTCCCGGGCCATGCCGTTTCCATGCTCGACAACGAGGGCGCCCTGTCAATCAGGGGCTTCGGCACCCTTGGCATAGCTTACAACAGCACCGATAATGCCGGCTTTATCCGCGACATCAATCAGCCCGAGGGTGCCAGGGGCGGCACCAGCGGCCATATCGATTCCCGAGTGGGTCTCCAGGCCACTTTCAAGGCCAGTGACACCCTCGAAGGCACGGTGCAGATCGTCAGCCGTTACAACTATACCGGAGAGTATGACCCGGAACTGGCCTGGGGTTTTGCCAAATACAGTCCCAGCGAACACATCCAGTTGCGTGCCGGGCGCCTGGGCTGGGATGTCTACATGCTCGCCGACTCCCGCGACGTGGGCTTTTCCTACCTCTGGGTGCGCCCGCCGGTGGAATACTACGGCCTGCTGCAGTTTTCCAAGCTCAACGGCGCCGACCTGGTACTGCGAAAGCCGCTGGGCCAGGGCCTGCTGTGGGGCAAACTGTTCGTCGGCAAAGCCGATGACAAGCTTGCTATCGACGAAGACAGTTATGCCGATGTGAGCGGATCGGAGCTGGTGGGGGGCCACATCAACTACCAGCTCAGGGACTGGCAGTTCCGACTTGGCTACACACACCTCGAACTGGGGTACGACATCAAGGGCGACTTTGGCGACCTGATCGACATGCTCGAGTCCAGCGGCAATCCAGTGCTCAGCGGTATCGCAGCGGGCGCCACTGCCGACGCCACCTACCATTTTATGTCTGCGGGCATCGCTTTCGATAGCGGACCGCTGCAGTCCCAGTTGATGTACACCTACCTCGACAGCGAGTCGGACATGGTGCCCGATTTCCACAACGGCTACCTGTCAGCGGGTTACCGCCTTGGCGATTGGACCCCCTATATAACCTTCTCGATGATCGAAAGCCGCTCGGATATCGGTGCGGCTACGCCACCGACCACACCGCTGCCCCCTTCTCTTGGCACTTTCACCATGGCGGGCTTCAATAACCCCGGGCAGCACACCCTGTCTCTGGGAGTACGCTATGACTTCCTGCCCAATATGGCGGTCAAATTGCAGGTGGACCGCAGCAATGTGCGCCGGGAAGGCCGGCAGTGGATGCTCTGGCGCGACGTCGACCCCGACTGGGACGGACGGGCCACCATTTTTTCAGCCACCCTCGACTTCGTTTTTTGACCATGGTGCGCCGCCTTTTTTTCATCCTCGTCCTGGCAGGCCAGTTGTGCGCCACGAGCCTCGCACAGGAGGAAGGCCTGGTACTCATTGCCAACCCCGAAAGCGGTATCAAAGCCATGGACAGGGATACGGCGATCAATCTGTTCATGGGCCGTTTCAAGAAGCTGCCCTCGGGCATCACCGCCCTACCCCTGGACCTGACCGGTGACCGGGAGACCTTTTATCGGCAACTGGTCAACAAACGCCTCCCGGAAATCAACTCCTACTGGGCCCGACTGGTGTTTTCCGGCCGGGCCTCGCCGCCCCGCCAGATCGAGACCCCGGAGGAGGTACTGGAAATCGTCGCCAACAATCGCGGCGCCATCGGCTATGTCCCCCGCGGGGCCACCGACGACCGGGTTGTCGTGCTCGCCGACCTCTTCGCCCTGACGGAACGGGACACGGCGCCATGATAATCCGCCTGATCAAAACTCGCCTGGCGGCCCGCAGCACAGCCGCCATCCTCTTGCTGGTTGCCGTGCTCGGCATGGTCTTCCTGGCCCTTGCCATGCGGCTTGCCTCGGTCCAGGAAACCGACCGCCAGTATCGCCAGCTTGAGGGACTCCTGGACACCGTCGAAAGCACTTTGCAGATTGCCTGTTTCCTTAGGGACCGGGAGCTGGCCGGCGAATTGGTGGCCGGGCTCATGCAAAACAGCACGGTGGCGGCGGTGACGATTACCGCCGACGATCAGGTGCTCTCCCGGGCGGGCGAGTCCAACCGGGCCGCTCAGTCGGGCGACGGCCAGCCCGAAGAAAACCGGGCCGAGTTAAGCCGTACTATCCGCTCCCCGTTTGACGAAACCAAAATAGTGGGGGGAATCCGGCTGATACCCGATCGCGGGGTGATCCGCCAGGAAGTCATGGACTCGACTTATTTTGTATCGGTCCTGCTCTTTGTCCAGATGGCGATTATCGGCCTGGGCACCGCGATTATCGTTGTCCGTCTCGTCACCCGGCCCATCGCCCGAATTTCCCGTCGACTGCACCGCCTCAAGGCGGAAACCGGCGAACAGCTGGCATTACCCCGCGGCAACGAAGATGACGAAATCGGTCAACTGGTAAACGACGTCAATGCCATGATCGACTACCTGATTCAGATCCTGGGCAAGGAGCGCAAACTCCGCCTGCAACGTGAAGTGGAAGAGAAGAAATTCCGCACCATCTTCGAAAACGCCGAAACCGCGATCTTCCAGGTGGAGGAAAACGGTCGCCTCACCTCCTTCAATCCCGCTTTCCTTCGCCACTTTCAGGTCAGCGAAAAGGACCTGCACGGCAAACCCCAATTAACCCTCTACGACCTGGCGGGCGGCCAGGCAACCCTGTTGCGGGAGCAGGTGGAGGCCTGCCGCCGAAACCGGACCAACAGGGAGCTGGAGTTCAATGTCGCCGAGGACCCTACCCGCTGGCTGCATCTGGTACTGAGCTACCTGGACGAAAACCTCCTCCAGGGTGTGGCCAACGATATCAGCGAGCGCAAACTCGCTGAAATGGATGCCGAACGGCGCGCCACCACGGACTCCCTGACGGGCATCGGTAACCGGGCCGGTTTCGACAACCGGCTGGCACGGCTGGTCAGGCAAAGCCAGCAACGGAACCGGCACTTCGCCCTGATGATGATGGACCTGGATTTCTTCAAGGAAGTCAACGATACCTACGGCCACCAGGCCGGCGACGCGGTCCTGGTGGCCGTGGCAACGACCCTGCGCAATGCCGCCCGCAAGACCGACTATGTCGCCCGGCTCGGCGGCGACGAATTCGTTCTCCTGCTCGACGATGTCGACAGCGAGGAACCCGCGACCCGCCTGGCCGAGAAACTGCTCGAAGACATCGCTCAGCCCATCGACATCGGCAATGGCGTTTCGGCCTCTGTAGGCGCCAGTATCGGCATCGCGCTGTCCAATCGCGAGGAGAGCGTCGACGACTTGATCAGCCGTGCCGATGCCGCCATGTACCGCTCAAAGCAGGAAGGCCGCAACCAGTTTCATACGGGCTGAGGCAGGCTCTCACCGCTTTTCGCCGGTCCGGAATACCCTGCCTCCCCGCGACAAGGCGACCAGGGCAGCGGCAACCAGGAAGCCGACGGCAACGGTCGAGAAAATAAAACGGTATGAACCGTCGCCCAGCAAATGACTCAGGGCGTCGAGCAGTAGCGGCGAGCAGAACTGGCCAATAAAAATCAACGCAGTCATCACTGCCATGGCCGATACCGTCCTGCTGCCCTCCGTTACTTCCGATGCGCCGACAAAGAGCATGGGCATAAGGCAACCGTTTCCAAAGCCGATAAAAACCATCCCCAGCAACACCGCCGGGAACGTCAACGCCTGGGACAGTAGCCAAAACCCCGCACCCACGGCCACCAGCATGACGACAAAGATGGACGCACCCAGGACTTTCCTGATCGAACGCAGCAAAAGGCCGGCAACAAACCCCGTTCCGGTCATCAGGGAAACCGCGATCCCCGACTCCCGGGACCCACCGATGCCGTTTTCGGTAAGAAATAAAGCCATGTTCACCGGAATGGCGAAGGTTCCCAACATCAGGAAGAACATGCCGGCAGCCCAGCCGTAGACACTGAGCGGCAGCGGTGCCCGGGACAAAGCCCCGGCATTGACTGTCGGCCGGTGCCGGGGAATCGCAACGATCGCTGCCAGGAGCACCAGCATAGCGATGCCGTAGATACCGAAGGCCCATCGCCACGTTATCAGGGTCAGGTAACCGGCGAGCAGGTTGGCGAGAATGGAGCCAAGGTTGGTCATGGACGACGACCAGCCCATCATCTGAACACGCTCCGGGCCGGCATAGTACTGGGCAATCAGCGCCGTTGACATGGGCATGATGATGCCGATCCCCACGCCCAGCAGCAGGCGCAGCGCGAAAAGCGCGGTGAAATCCCCAACGANNCAACGAGTCCCGCTCCCACGCCACCGATCACATAAATGACAAGGCCACCGACGAGAAGCACCTTCTGCCCGAGCAGGCGCTCGAGGAAACCGACAAAAGGCGTAGTGAGGACGATGGTGATGGCCGGGGCCGTCAAAAGGGACTTGATCCCCGTGGTGTCAACGTGGGGAAATGCACGGGCGATATCCGCAAGGGCCGGAGAAACCGCCGCGCCGGCGAAGACGGTAAGGATGGACAGCAGAAGTATGGCGGATTTCAACACGGCTTACGCGCCGGCCGGGAAGCTGGCCGGGACGAACAACATCCCGGCAGCATGGGAAGACAACAAAACAAAGAAGGGAGCATCGCGCAGGGTCCCGGCCGCGGGACCCTTTGCATTACTTGCTGAGTTGCTCGATAAGATCGGCCGTACCTTCGGGGTTGCCCACCAATACGACATGGTCGCCGTCCAATTCGTGGACCGGCCAGCCCAGGGCTTTTGCCCGCTCGTGCATGGGACCCATAATGGTGTCGGTACAGGCTATATACTCAACGGGTTTGTCCAACGACCCGGCACCGACCTTGACGGGAGACAGGCCGCAACTCATGGGCATTTCGTCCAGGTGGTCGAGCACCCACTGTTGCCGGTCGGCGCTCATTCGATAAGGGTTCTGTTCGGCATCCTTGCGCTGCATGTCGGCCACACCCGATGAAATGGGTGCCTCGCCCCGCTGGACCATTTCCAGCATGCCGTCGGCCTGCTCGGCGTTCATGAATCCCATGGCGACATTGGTGGCTTCTCCCTCGTTGACTACCAGGGCATCCAGGTAGATCAGCTTGCTGATTTTGTCCGGCACCTGCCTCGCCACGCCGGGAGCGATGCTGCCGGAATAGCTGTGGGCGACGATAATGCAGTCCTCGATATCCTCGAAGTGAATCGTGTTGACCACATCCGCGACATGGGTCTGGGGCGTGACATCCTTGCTGTTCAGGTGACGCCGCTCGGCAAAACCGGTATAAGTGACAGTCCAGACCTGGTGGCCCCGGTCGCGCAACAGTCTTTCCACCGGGCGCCACATCCAGGAACCGGCGGCGCCGCAGTGCAGAAGTAAATAGTTTGCCATGGTCAATGCTCCAGAAACGGGGTTTATTGTTGATGGGGATGAAAGAGGCGGCTTGCCGGTGTCCCGGTGCCGGCATAAACACCGGCGACCGGGACACGCCTCCTGTCAGGACTGTTGTTCCACGTTGTCGGTGAAACCGGCTGCCACCTCGGGACCCCAGAGATAAAAGGAATCCTCCGGCGGGTAGTCGCCGGAATCCCAGTCGCAATCGGCGGGAATATACTCCATGCCCGCGGAATATTCGCACCAGGTTCCCCAGGGGTCCCGGATATAGTGGAAGTAGTTGGAACCGAGAACATGGCGACCCAGGCCCCAACTGTAATCAAAGCCGTTGTGGGCCATGTGCTCGGCACCGATGCCCACCTCATCCACTGAGGAAACTTCCCAGCTGACGTGGTGCAGGCCGGGGCCCGTGGATCCCAGGAAAGCCACCAGGTGATGATCGCTGCCGTGGGGCGCGTGCATGAAGGCGACGATATCCAGGGAACGATCGGACAGGCGCAACCCCAGTACATTGCTGTAAAAATCGATGGCCACATCCAGCTCCCCGGTGAACATGGCCAGGTGCGAGAGGCGGTTGGGCCGCGTGGGCCTGGAGTCACTGCGCGTGGGCGCGCTGCGTTCGCCCTCGCCGAACTGGGGAAATTCCAGTGGCGCTTTTTTGGTGGGGGCGACGCGATCGGCCACGCGAATTTCCAGGGCCATGCCGGCCGGATCGGCGAAATGCAGGGACTGATCCAGGGGCTGGTAATCCACACCCAGCTCCTTCAGCTTTTCCTCGAAGCGGGGCAAGTCATCCTCGTAACAGCCGAAACATAGTTTTTTAAGATGTTTCTTCGGCTCTTTGACGACAACGCCCCAGCGATGATCGTTTTCAGAGGCATAAATGCCGAGGCTGCCGTTTTCCTCGCGAACATCCAGCCCGAAAAGGCTATAAAAGTTGTTTGCTTCGTCCAGGTCCGGCACCGCCAGGACAAAATGGTCCAGGGAATGCACGCCCAGCACGCCGGGACGCCGCATGGATTGCTTGTCTTTCGTCATACCCTTCTCCTCGCCTGGAATCAGGCTCTTCCCGATTATCGCGGCACCGCGCCGCTGAAAAAATAGCCTTTTTAAGAATTATTAACCTGGCAACCGACCAGATATCCCTACCTATTTAAGTGGGCGCCCCGAAAATACCGGCGAAAATCGGCGAATTTCTTGTATTTTCCAGGCTTGTACTGGCCTGAGACCAGTGGCGGTACATCCTTGTACCCCTGATTGCGGGCAAATTGCCCGGTTAATTTTTTTCGTCTTCGATGGGGCTTCGCAGAACTCCGAGGCCCTCGATTTCCACTTCGCAAACGTCGCCGGGCTTCATCAGCACCGGCGGCTTGCGGGCAAAACCGATACCGGCTGGCGTTCCCATGACAAAGGTGTCCCCGGGCTCCAGCGTCATGGCCTCGCTGAGCAGGGAAATCGACTTGGCCACATTGAAGATCAACTGGTCTGTATTGGAACTCTGCATGACCTCGCCGTTGAGGCGGGTCTCGATTTTCAGGCCGGAAGCGCCGGCGGGGACGTCCTCCGGGGTCACCAGGTAGGGGCCGAATGCGCCGGTGCCGTCGAAGGTCTTGCCCACGGTCCACTGGCTCGTCATAAGCTGGTAGTCACGCACCGAACCGTCGTTGAAAACGGAATAGCCGGCCACGTGGTCCAGGGCCTCGGATTCGGGAATATGACGCCCGCCTTTACCGATTACGGCCACGAGCTCGCCTTCGTAGTCAAGCTTGTCAGATACCCTGGGGCGGATCATGGCTTCATTGTGACCAATCAGGCTGGTGGGGAACCGGACAAATACCGTGGGGTAATCCGGGACTTCCAGCCCCGCTTCCTTGGCGTGATCCATGTAGTTAAGGCCCAGACAGATAATCTTGGGTGGCCGGGCCAGTGGCGGCCGCACGTTGACCTGATCCGGGTCGATGGCGTCACCCGCGGCCAGCGCGTCGGCGGCCTGTTTCAGGGCATCGCCACCCTTGGCCAGCAGTTGATCGAGGGTGCCGGGAAAACCGCTGTCCCCTTCCTGGAGCCCGGTAAAGCTGCCATCCTTGCCGGCAACGGCGAGCCCGGCTCGCCCCGCTTTCTCAAACGCTAGAAATCGCATAGTCGTGTATCCCAATGGTTAAAAGTTTGGCGGGACTTCCGCCCCGCGCTAATCACTATTAAGGCAAACCCGTTTCAACGGGGCCCAGCCGGTCCAAAGGCCGGCAAAAATCCGAGACCGAATTTAACGCCTCGCCAGGTCAGGCGGCGGCGTTCTGCAACTTGACCTTGTCGGCCCCCTTGAGCTCCAGAATTTCCCGGGCCTCCGCCGGTGTCGCCACTTCCAGCCCCATGGCCTCGATCATTTGCACGGCGCGGGTCACCTGGTCGGCATTGGATTTTGCCAACTCGCCCGGGCCTATCCAAAGGCTGTCTTCCAGGCCCACGCGGACATTGCCACCCTCGGCGGCGCTCATGGCGGCGATGGACATCTGCTTGCTGCCGGCGCCGAGAACGGACCATTTGTAGTCCTTGCCAAAGAGTCGATCAGCGGTCCGCCTCATGTGCTGAACATCTTCGGGGTGGGTCCCAATACCCCCGAGAATGCCAAACACCGTCTGAATAAAGAACGGGGGCTTGACCAGGCCGCGATCCACATAGTGCGCAAGGTTGTACAGGTGGGCGGTATCGTAGCACTCGAACTCGAAGCGGGTGCCGAGTTTGCCCAGTTCAGTGAGCACGTACTCCATGTCACGATAGGTATTCTTGAAGATCAGCTCATCACTGTTCTTCAGGTAGTCGTACTCCCAGTCGTATTTAAAATCCTTGAAGCGGTTGAGCATGGGGAAGAGCCCGAAGTTCATGGTGCCCATGTTCATGGACGCGACCTCGGGCTCGAAAGCGAAGGCCGGCTCGAGGCGCTGCTCAAGGCTCATATAGGGCGAGCCGCCGGTGGTCAGGTTCATGACCGCATCACAGCCCTGGTGGATTTTGGGCAGGAAGCGCCCGAATGCCTCGGCGGTCTGGTCGGGCCGACCATCCTCCTGGTTCCTGGCGTGAAGGTGGATAATGGCGGCACCGGCTTTCGAAGCGGCGATGGCGGCCTCGGCGATCTCGTCGCCCGTCACCGGCAGGTAGGGAGACATGCTCGGTGTGTGAATGGCACCCGTCACCGCGCAGGTGATGATAACTTTACGTTTCTTGGCCATGACTTGTACCTCGCGAGAAATAATCTATGTGTGGAATTATGACATTCCAAAATACCGGTTTACTCCAAACAGTGCCGGTTTTTCCCGATTTTTTGCGTGGCGACCGGCAGTGCCCCTGTCGGATCAAGCGCCAGCAATACCGCCGTCCACCGACAAAATCGTCGCGTTAGTGTAGGCGCCGGCCCGGGAACAGAGGTAGATCACCGACCCCATGATGTCCTCCGGCGAGCCGAAGCGCCGGCAAGGGATGCCTTTCTTGATTTGCTCACGCAATTCCGGGCTGCCCACATCGGTCACCGCCGTGGGGAAAGGCCCGGGGGCAATGGCGTTGACGTTGATCCATTCGGGACCCAGGCGACGCCCCAGGGCCCGGGAAATCTGGTGGACGCCGGCCTTGGAGGCATAATAGGGGTAATGCTCCATATCCGAGACGCGCTTGCCGTCGGTGGAGCCGATATTGATAACCCGTGCCGGATCCTCCGGTGTGCCGGCCTCCCGCAACAGGGGCAGCATCTTGCGGATCATGAACATGGGGGTCTTCAGGTTCAGGTCCAGGTGACTGTCCCAACTCTCCTCATCGAATTCCTCGAGGGCCTCGAACCGGTGGACGCCGGCATTGTTGATCAGGATGTCCACCCGGGATTCCAGTTCCGAAAGCTGGGCGACGACGGCATCGATACCAGCCAGGGTGGCCAGGTCGCCCTGGATGGGAATGCACGAGCCACTACCGGACAATTCGCCGGCCGCTTTCCGGGCTTTTTCCAGGTTCCGGGCAACGATATAGGTCTTGGCACCGGCCTCCACCAGGCCCTGGGTGATCATCTGGCCGATACCATCGGAACCACCGGTGACAACGGCGATCTTGCCGGAAACGGAAAACAAATCAGTCATCTTTTCTTACCCTGTGTTCATCGAAGTAGCCCGGCCGACCTTGCCTGACCGGGAGCCGTATCCTGGGTCTTGCCCGGGCCCGATGCAGCACGGCCCCGCCCCGGTCTGCGGAACGGCACGCGGGATTCCCCTGCTGCCTGGAATTTATACAGTTTACCCAATTATTGTATATTCGCACAAGCGCGTGACCGCCTGCGGCGGCCCGTGATCGGCACCACGAACAAGCCTCGATTCGCCACTGTATCACGCCTTTCTCGCCACGTTTATTGCGCCCGGCGCTTTAGCGGAAGTACCGGAAACATTGCTGAACCTCGTCCACAAAGATATCCGGCTGCTCGAACGCGGCGAAATGCCCTCCCCTGTCCAGTTCATTCCAGTGAATCAGGTTGCTGTAGCGCTTTTCGGCCCAGCGCCGCGATGCCCGGAAAATCTCTCCGGGGAAAATGCTGCAACCCACGGGCATCTCGATGGGACTCGAATCCATGCTGATAAAGCTTTCCCAGTAAAGCCGGGCTGAAGATGCTCCCGCCGCCGGCAACCAGTACATCATGATATTGTCGAGCAGCTGGTCCTTGGTGAGGACCTTTTCCGGGTGCCGGTCCGCCCCTTCGCCGCAGTCCGTCCAGGCCCAGAATTTCTCCACGATCCAGGCCGCCTGGGCGCTGGGTGAATCCGTCAAACCGTAACCGAGGGTCTGGGGACGGGTGCTCTGAATCTTCGCGTATCCGCTGTCTTTTTCCTGGTAGTACTGCATACCCGCCAGGGCCGATTTCTCCGACTCTGTCAGGTCGTCCATGGTCTCGGGATCTGGACTAAGGATGGGCATGTTGGTGTGGATACCGAGGCAGCGGCTTTCCGGGAGCTGGGCGATGGCATGGACCACCGCCGATCCCCAGTCTCCACCCTGGGCCACATAGCGATCGTAGCCCAGCCGTGCCATAAGCTGATCCCAGGCACGGGCTATCCGGTGCATGTCCCAACCGGTTTCCTCCGGCTTATCGGAAAAACCGTAACCGGGAAGACTGGGACACACCAGGTGGAACGCATCCCTGGCCCGGCCTCCGAAAGCAGTGGGGTTCACCAGAGGCTCGATCACCTGGGCAAACTCCACCAGGGAACCCGGCCAGCCGTGGGTCAGGATGAGCGGCAGGGCATTGTCGTGGGGCGAGGGTATATGAAGAAAATGGATCCCCAGGCCGTCGACAGTCGTCTTGGCGGGCGAGAAGCGGTTGAGGGCGCGCTCGCAGCGGCGCCAGTCATAGTCGTTCAGCCAGTAATCGCAGAGTTCCCGGATATAGGCCAGGGGCGCTCCCTGGGACCAGTCGGAAACAGTTTCCTTCTCGGGCCAGCGGGTCATTTCCAGGCGACGCCTCAGGTCATCCAGTTGTTCGTCGCCAATCTCGATCGGGCAGGGGGTGACGGTGGTGTTCATCGTTTAGCCTCCAGGCAAAGAAATACAGGGAACGGTTCGATCCAGACTAACAATCCCGGAATCTCGGAGTGCGCTTTTCCAGAAACGCGGCCACGCCTTCCCGGGCGTCGTCGCTGGCAAAGACCTCGCGGGTATGCTCGCGCTCAAGGGCCATACCCGCCTCGAGCGTACAGTCACCGCTGGCGGCGCCACAGGCCCGGATACCCTGCTGAGCGACCAGGCTGTAAGGGGTCATCTGCCCGGCAAATTCACAGGCCCCGTCCACCAGGTTCCTCCCCTCGGGAAGGCAGCGATTAATCAGCCCGATGTCCAGGGCCTCGGTTGCTGTCAGGTTGCGCCCGCTCAACATCAACTCCAGGGCGCGATTCTCGCCGATAAGCCGGGATACTGTCTGGGTACCGCCGTAGCTGGGCATGACACCCAGGCGGATTTCCGGCAGACCGAAAACAGCGTCCGCGGCGGCAACCCTGAATGTGCAGGCCGCGGCCAGTTCGGTGCCGCCGCCCAGGGCGGCACCGTGGACGGCCGCAATGCTGATCAGGGAAAATGTTCTCAGGCGCACAAATAGCTGATGGACCCGCTCGACGCGCTCGAGGTAGCGATCGAGGCCCATATCCGTCATTTCCCGAAGATCGGTCCCGGCACAAAAGCCGTTACCGGCACCGGTAATAATAACCCCCCTGCTGCCGTCGGTCTCGACCACATCCAGGTGGTCCTCCAGAGCGGCCAGCATCTCATTGCTGATGGCGTTGCGTACCCGGGGTCGGTTGAGGGTCAGGACGGCGCAATCTCCCGCATCGGAGCGTTCAATCAGTGACATCACAGACTCCTATGGCTGATGTCGGGCAAGCAACGACAGGACACGGTAGGACGGGTCGGAAGCATCCGGCGTCCCGGCTGGCGCGCCGGCGACAAATTGACGGTAATCGTCGCGATTGACCGGGCGCACCTCGCAGCGATCGACGGTACTGGTGCGAAACAGAAACTTCCACTTGCCCCCGCGCTTTTCGTACCGGTCGAGATAACGCCCGCCGGCAATGACCTCCATGGATTCTTCCCCCGCGGTCCTGTGATAGGCCTCGCAATAGATTTCGCCCTCCGCGAAATCGCCGTCGACAGCATAGAACTCGTTGAAGAGGCGATGGGAGGTAATTTCATAGTTGCCGGCATCCGCCTGCACAAAGTCCACGAACTCGGCCGCGGTGCCGGAAAAAATGGCGCCCCGGTCCTCAATGGCTTGCTCGTGATAGAGGCTGCGCAGCAGCGCGTAGTCGCGCCGGTCTATTGCCCGGCAGTAGCTGGCAACCAGTTCGTGGATTGCCTGTTTATCGATCAAATCGCGGAGAGACTCGTCGCCGGTCATGGTGCTGACTCCCTTTTATTGTGATGGCAGACAAGCATAACCAAGAGGGAAGTCGCGGTCGACCGCCCCCTCGCCTGGAAGGGACGGTCCCGCGAACGCGGCGGAGTCGTAGCGAGCGGCGGGGCCGGTCAGTCCACTCGCGGACAATCGAGAAGCCCGGCAATATCCTGGCCGGGGTCCGCGTCGGAGAGGTAGGAGTAGTCCCCTTCTTTCTGCCGCTGAATCAGCTTGGCCATAACCATTCGGTAACGGCTGTCCGCCGCGTCGAAGCGGCTACTGACATCCCTTCGCTCACCCCTCGCCTGATACTTGGGGTTCTGCGGCTTCATCATGAAGTCATCCTGGGGACCGATAACGTAACTGAGCAGCGGAAAGCCGTGACGGGCAATGGGCGAAGCGCCGGTGATATTGAACGTGAAATTGTTACGGCTCACATACCGGGATTCGGGCACCAGGGGGTGGAAGAGCGGCTGGGCGAAACCGGGCATGAATTTGCCGTAAAGAACCACCACACCACTGCGCAAGTGGACGTGGGCGACAGCGCGATAGTCCGCTTTCTTGGCGGGAACACCCAGGAAACGCAGTAGCGGCGGAATGGTTTTATTGCTCACCTCGCGGATCATGGTAACGGTTTCCGAATCGGATTCCACGTAGACCCGGTCGTCGTCGTTTTCCTCGTCGCCGATGATATCCGAGTGCAGGTAATCGGCATGCACCAGATCGAGCAGGTTCTCCTGAACCAGCTCGTAACTGCAGTTGAAGTAGATCTGGCCCCACATATTGCGCGGCAGTGGCTTGCCGGCCCGGGGAAGATAGGGGACGTCCGGGATCAGGGCCTCATGGGCGTTGTCCGGATTACCGTACCACATCCAGACATAGTTGTAGCGCTCGTGGACGGGAAAATAACCGGAACCGCCGGTCAGCTCGCCGCCCCGGCACTGCCCGGAACCCAGGGCATCCGGGTGGAATTCGGCCGCCAGCGGCCGCCCCCCGTCACGCCACAGGAACACGGGGTGGGAGTGGACCATCCGGCGAATGGGTTTACCGGTGACGTGGGGAGAGTGGGCAACGGGAATCCACGTATCACGCAGGTCGTAATTTCCCGGTCGCCATTCCTGGCCCACGATCGAGGATTTTCCGGAACGGGTATCCTGAACTTGCGGATCGGCGATGGCTGTTTCCATGATTGTTACCTCCTGCGCCTGCACCAGTCGGACCGTCTGCGCCGACTCCGATTATAGCATTTTGTCTAGGCTGTCTCCGACAACGACAGCGGTGTACTGTCACGAGAAGCTTGTCGCCAGGTATCCGAGGGGCCCGGTAGCAGGGCAGCCAGCGCTTCCCCGTCGATCATGCTATTGACCTTAAACGGGCTCTTGCCCAGCCGGGTCAACGCCCTGAGCAATGCGGGCCCCTTGCCGGAGGGGACCCCGGAACCGGCGACCACGCTTGCCCGCCAGCGCACCGCGGTGGTTCCCCGCGCAGCCGGGGCACAGGCGAGCAGGGACTGGGCCAGGACGTGCCCCTCGTTGTCGCAAACCTGGGCGGTGGTGGTGCCGGTGACCGGCTCGGTCCGGGTGCGCAGCATGAGAGGGTTGTCGGCCCGATGCCGCAGAGGTCCCAGGTTGGCGTGACCGATGCCCCCCCAGTTCCAGTAGGCTATCCTGTCCAGTGTCAGCAATCCGTCATCGAAGCGGGGGTCGCCCAGCGGTCTCTCACCGAAAAGAACACCGGTGAAACCGAACACCAGGTCGGGGCCGTCCATCAGCGCCGCGACAAACTCTTCATGACTGACGGGTACATGCTCAACACCGCGGAATTCACGGGCGCCGGGGCGGTAGGGTTGTTCTAAAATGGCTTCGGCGCCGGGATTTTCGCTTTCCTCGCCCAGGCAGACATAAACCAGCCCGTTGCTCTCGGTGGTGGCATAGCAGCGAATGGCGCACTGCGGCACCCGCTCGCCTTCCGAGAGGTTGGGGATCCGGATCAAATCACCGTTGTCACCATCGAATGTCCAGCCGTGGTAGCCGCACTGAAGAAAGCCATCGGGGGTAACCCGACCCAGGGAAAGGGGAACCCGGCGATGGGGACAGCGATCTTCCAGCGCGCGCGGCCTGTTGTCGCTGTCCCGGTAAATGGCAATCCGGGTATCGCCGCACTGGACACCGACCGGCTTGCGGTCAGTCAGTTCTTCCGACCCGCAAAGGGGCCACCACCCTTTGTACGCAACTGGCTGTGCCATCGTCTGCATCCGCCTCTTGCTGGTTCAACGTTTATTGATTTTAGGAGCGACCGATGTGGCTGTCACAAGACAAAACCATATAAATGTCCATTTTCATATATTTTTTGCTTTTTGTACGACGATTCCCCGGCTCAGAGAGTCTCCCGCAGCCATTCCAGCATGGCATGCCAGGAGCGGCGGTCGATAACGGCATCATACGCCATGCCATCGACGGGCGCCTGATCCGACGCCGGGTTGGTCCAACCGTGCTTGACACCGCCATAGACCACCATCTGCCAGTCAACAGCCGCCGCGGTCATCTCCGCCTCGAAGGCCAGGCGATCCTGGGCCGGCACGAATGGATCATCGGCGCCATTGAAAACCAGAATCCGGGCCTTGATGCCGGACGCGGCGTGGGGAGTCTTATGCAGTTCCCCGTGAAAGCAAACCACCGCGGCCAGATCGGCACCGCTGCGGGCCAGTTCCAGGACACCGGTACCGCCGAAACAGTAACCCACGGCACAGAGCCTGCCCGCATCCACCCTTTCGTGGACGGCCAGGGCGTCCAGCCCCGCCTTCATGCGCTGTCGCCAGGCGGGAATATCGGAGCGGGTGGCTTCCACCCGAGGCATCATCTGCTCCATATCGTCGAAGTAACGCCCCTCGCCATAAACGTCCGCACCCAGGGCGACAAACCCCGCCTCGGCAAACATAGCCACACGCTTTTTTACATGATCGCCCAGGCCCGGGGCTTCAGGAGCAACCAGCACACCCGGGCACGGCCCTTTTGCGGCCTGGTCGTAGCCGAGATACCCTCTCAGCACCGTATCGCCATCGCTATACTGATAATCTTCGAGAATCACAGCTTCCTCCCGAACCAACCGCTGTCGTTAAACCAGGCTGCCCCCGTCCACTTTACTCGATGGCCGGCAAATCGCGCCAAAAGCAGGCAACTGTACGTACTTCTTAGGGCCTTGCGCGGGGCAGAACATTGCCAGTTGTGTCCAAAAACCTTTAGGGGTTTTTAGGGGTTTCCGGTACATCTGAAAACGCACTTTTCGGGATAGTAACGCTCCGGGCGGTCGCTATGCCAGCAGTTTGATACCGGGGAGACACCACCCACGACCCTGTCTCCCCTGATTCAACGCGGCCCTAATCGACGACAAAAAAAGGGCTGTCGAGGATCGTCGACAGCCCGAGAAAGGCCCTTACGGGCAGGGGTTGGGATAGAATCAGATAAAGTCCGCCGGCGAGATATTGGGTTCCACGTCGAGCATGGCCTTGCCCAGAATTTCGTAACCGACATAGGGCAGGTTGGCGACATGGCGGGCCCCGACACTAAGGTCACGCCAGTAGCGGCAGATTTCCTTGCGCTCGTCGAAAGCCCCTGATCCGGCAAAAAACATCAGTTCGTTGCAGGCCTGGGCAAGCAAGTCGATGGTGAAGGATCCCTCACCCTTGCTCTGGGCTCGCTCCAGCGGCGACATGGGTATTCGACTGACACCGGCCTCATCGATTTGACCGCAGGTTTTCTCCATGAGTAGCCGGGCGGCTTCCACCATGGCGGCAATCTTGCCGACGCCCGCCTGGACCACCGCTGAATCGGCCTGGCGCTTGTAGGTGGTATAGACGATGGGGCGGCTCTTCGAGGCTTCGAGCACCTCGCCGAGCATGCTTTCGGCGGCGCCGATCACCATGCCGTGTGCGGTGGCCCGGAGAAACGGCATAAAGGGCCAGTAATCGGAGGGCTCGCCCACATGTTTCTTGCCCTCGGGGTGATTGCCGATTCCACCCTGCTCGGCGATATTGAAGATGCGAGTGGACGGAACGAATACGTCCTCAACCACGCAGGTTTCGGAACCGGTACCGCGCATGCCGTTCATGAACCAGGAGTCCTCGATGGTCACGTCCGTCATGGGCACATAGGCGAGAGCACCGGGGTGCACCGAACCATCGGGTTTGATAATGTTGACGCCGAACTGCCCCCATTCGGCGTGGCGGGAACCCGAACAGTAAGCCCACTTCCCGGTCACCCTGTAACCGCCTTCCACCTCCCGGGCTTCGCCGGGGGGCGTCACCGCGCCGCAGATGGTCGGGTGGCTGTCGCTGCTGCCGAATATCTCCTCCTGAAGCGCATCGGGGCCGAGGCTCGCTACCCAGGTGGTGCCGTGCAGGACGGTGTAGACCCACCCCACGGACGGGTCGCCCTTGCCCAGTTCAGCACCCACCCTGGCCATGGCTGTGGCCGAGGTCCCGAGGCCGCCCCAACGGCGTGGCGAGGCCATCTCCCAGAAACCGGCATCCGTCAGTGCCGTAAAGACCTCATCGGTCAGGCGGCGCTCTTTGTCGTGGGCCGGACCACTGCGACGCAACAGCGGTTGCAGCTCCCTGGCACGCCCGATGAGTTCTTTTTCGGCTTTCTCGTTATAGCCCGCACCTTTCATGTTGGCACCCATATTGTTCACCTCTTGCGTATTGAACTCGACTTATCAAGGCCGCTACTGACTGAGTTTCAAGCCGGGAACAGCAACGGCGTCACTCAGGCAACCGACTTTTCCGGTCCTCGCTCCGGCCACCCTCACTCAGGGCCATCCGAAGTGACTGACAAATCGAGCATATCCCAAGCCGGATGATTGCGCAACTTATAACAAATCTGTTCAATGTGTTCAGTATGATCGAGATCAACCAACCGGCATTTTCACCGGGCGGGCCAGTGAAAGAGACAGGCTTGAGGGCTTTCCGGGATTTGACGCAGGGGCGAGAGAGGCGGAACGATCAGGCCGGCGCCGGCCCTGCAAAAAGAGAACGGTCAGGTTTGCAGAGCCATCCGGTTGAGGGTGTTCATGATGCTGTCGAGGAGCTGCTCGGTGGAGCGCTGGCTGGGGACGAAGACGTAAGAGGTATTGATGCGCAGTATCAGTTCCGCGCACAGTACCCGGTCCAGGGAGCAGCCCAGGGATTCCTCGAGTTCGTCGAAAAACAACGACAGGGCGTTGGCCATGACCTCGGAATAGTGGGGAAAGTAGCGGCGCAAAAATTCCAGAAAAAAGTGCGGCTCCGCTTCCAGCAGGTACTCGGCCATGGTCTCGCTGGAATAGTGGGCGAGAAACTCCACCAGTGCCACCAGGCTTTCACGACCGTTGGTGGCGGTGGAGACGGCTTCGTTGATTCCATCCTCAAAGCGCTCGCGGGTTCGCTGGGCAAGGCTTTCCAGTAGAATTTCCTTGGTGGGGAAATAGCGGTACAGGGTCCCCCGGGCAACACCCGCCACTCGGGAAATGCTACTCATGGACAAACTGCGCAAGCCCTGTTTGGAGGCGGCGGCCAGTGTCGCATCAAGGATACGGTTGATGCTTTGCTCAGGCCCGGACGAGCGGGTCTGGGTCATTGCACCCAGGGAGGTGCTATCGGCCTTGTCGGCCGCTGTTTTCTTGTCTTTGTTCGCACTGAAACGATGTTGATTCATCACACGACCGCTCTCGAAGTTTATCTGCCCGGCCCAATGCCGCCTGGCACCACGCAGCGGGACGAATTTTTGGCACAAGCGATCCGCACTGTCAATGCACCGCGATCCGCCAACGCGTCAAATAGAGCAGATAATACCAGCCCCCGGTAACGTGTTGCATTTTCGGGCTCAGGCGGCGCACTCCGTCGCGCCGCCACCGTACCATCGATTTAGGGGCGGGAAACGGCTCAGAAGAAGATCGCCAGGTTGGG
>DGNJ01000024.1:0-122 GCA_002388905.1 Cellvibrionales bacterium UBA4495 | reverse complement strand
CCAGGAAGTAGCTGGTCACGTCATACTCGTTCTCGCGCTCGGTTTTGTGGACGATAACGTTGGTGATCAGCCGCCGGGTCCGGGACGAGGGCTCCTCGGCCCAGGCCACGTTGGTATCCTCG
>DGNJ01000046.1:21966-25731 GCA_002388905.1 Cellvibrionales bacterium UBA4495 | reverse complement strand
TCATGGCCCAGCGCCTGGTGCGGACCCTCTGTCCCCACTGCCGGGAGAAAGTGGCCCTGGAGGAAAATACCTGGCAGCAGCTGGTGCGGCCCTGGAAGGCCGCCGCCCCCGAAACCATCTACCAGCCCGTCGGCTGCCTGGAATGCCGCAATACCGGTTACCTGGGCCGCCAGGGGCTCTACGAGATCATGCCCCTGTCGGAAGCCCTCAAGCCCCTGATCACCGATCAGTGCGACCCCGGCCAATTGCGACTCCAGGCCCTCAAGGAAGGCATGCGCACCCTGCGCCTGGCCGGCGCCCGCAAGGTGGCGGCCGGTATCACCTCCGTGGAGGAAGTTCTCAGGGTGGCACCCGACCATGGCCACTGAACCGCGCCCGCTCTACGAGAATGGCGAGGCCTTGCCCGGTGCAATCGTTGCCGCCGCCGAGCACCAGGTCGATCTCTTCGGCGAGCGTGCCGGCGACGACCGGGCCCGCTGGCTGGCCGGCCGCCTGGATGACGGGGATTTCCGGAACCAGCTCACCCTGGTATGGGGCGCCAGCGAATTCGTCGCCAAGGCCTGTGTGGCGCACCCGGACACCTTTGTCGAACTGGTGGAGAGCGGCGACCTCTGGCGGCCCATGGATGTGGAGGCACTGGCGNNTCGCCGAACGCCTGTCCGCGGTAGCCGGGGAAAAGGACCTGCACCGGACCCTGCGCCAGTTCCGGCGCCGGGAGATGGTCCGGCTGGTATGGCGGGATTTCACCCGCCAGGCGGTCATGGAAGACACCACCCGCGAGGTTTCCCTGCTGGCGGAGACCGTGCTCGACCAGACCCTGGACTTCCTCTACCGCCAGCTTTGCGAGAGCCTGGGCACGCCCATCGGGCGCGAAAGCGGCGAATCCCAGCGGCTGGTGGTGCTGGGCATGGGCAAGCTGGGGGCCCGGGAACTCAATCTGTCCTCGGATATCGACCTTATTTTTGCCTTTGCCGAGGCCGGCGAGACCCGGGGCGGCAAGCGCGAACTGAGCAACCAGGAATTTTTCGTGCGCCTGGGCCAGAAACTGATCCAGGCCCTGGACAGCAATACCGTCGACAGCTTTGTATTCAGGGTGGACATGCGTCTGCGCCCCTATGGCCAGAGCGGCGCCCTGGCCCTGGGCTTCGACGCCATGGAGGAGTACTNNGCGCTATGCCATGATCAAGGCGCGGGTGGTGGCCGGGGACAAAGAGGCGGGCGCCGACCTCATGGCCATCCTGCGTCCCTTTACCTACCGCAAGTACATCGATTTCAGCGCCATCCAGTCGCTGCGGGACATGAAGGCCCTGATCAACCGGGAAGTGAAGCGCACCGGCGCAGAACGCGACATCAAGAAGGGGGCGGGCGGCATTCGCGAAGTGGAGTTCGTCGCCCAGGCCTTCCAGTTGATCCGCGGGGGCAAGGATCCCGGTTTCCAGCAAACCGAACTCAAGTCGGTTCTCCGGCTGCTCGACGATGAGCGGCTGCTGCCGGAGGGCAAGGCCGAGGCGCTCTGGCAGGCCTACCTGTTCCTGCGCAACACCGAACACGTGCTCCAGGGCATGGGCGACCAGCAGACCCAGTCTCTTCCCGCCGGCGAGGAAGACCAGGCCGTGGTGGCCGCTGTCATGGGATTCCCCGGCTGGGAAGCCTTCCTGGCGGAGCTGGATCGCCACCGGCAGGCGGTGCGGGATGTCTTCGCCGAGGTGGCCAGCGAGCCGGTACAGGAACGGGAAGAGCCGGAAGCCATTCGCGAGGCCCGGGCCTCCTGGCAGGCGGAAGCGGATGCGGATCACCTGGCCGAGGAGTTGGCCGACATGGGCTACGAGGCGGCTCGCGAGGCGGCCGAGGCGCTGCTGGCCCTGCGCGAGAGCCGGGCGGTGGCGGCCATGGCGGCCAGCATCCGCGACCGTCTCGATACCTTTATGCCGCGCCTGATCGCCAGTTGCGCCCGGCGCGATAATGCCGCGCAGACCCTGATCCGCATCCTGCCTTTGGTCCAGGGGGTGGTGCGGCGCAGCGCCTACCTGGTGTTGCTGATCGAAAACCCCAGTGCACTGGACCAACTGGTGCACCTGTGCGGCGAAAGTGTCTGGATTGCCGAGCAGATCAGCCGCTATCCCGCCCTCCTTGACGAGCTGCTCGACGCCCGTACCCTCTATACGCCCACCGACCGGGAAAGCATCGCCCAGGACCTTCGCCAGCACGTGCTTCATGTGCCGTCGGACGACCTGGAAATGCAGATGGAGGCACTGCGCTATTTCCGGCGTGCCCACACCCTGCGCATCGCCGCCTGCGAAGTGGAGGGGGCGCTTTCCCTGATGAACGCCAGCGACAATCTCACCTGGCTCGCGGAAGTGATCCTCGAGCACGTGCTGGACCTTGCCTGGGACTGGATGGTCCAGCGTCACGGCCACCCCGGCCACGGGGAGGAGGACCCCGAACCGGGCATGCTGGTACTGGGCTACGGCAAGCTCGGCGGAATCGAGCTGGGCCACGGCTCGGACCTGGACCTGGTCTTCGTCCACAACGCCGACCCCAACCTGTCGTCCGACGGCGAGCGCAGTATCGACAACGCCACCTTTTTTGTGCGCCTGGGCCAGCGCATGGTTCATATCCTCACCACCCAGACCGTATCCGGCGCTCTCTACGAGGTGGATATGCGGCTGCGGCCCAACGGCAATGCGGGCATGCTGGTCAGTTCACTGCCGTCCTTCGAGAAATACCAGCGCCAGGAGGCCTGGACCTGGGAGCACCAGGCCCTGGTCCGGGCCCGGCCGGTGGCCGGTAACGGCGAGTTGGGCAAGGCTTTCCTGAATCTGCGCCGGGAGGTGCTCTGCGAGCGGCGCGATCCCGGCGAACTGCGTGACGATGTCCTGGCCATGCGCGAAAAAATGCGCACCCATCTCGGGTCCGGCGACAAAGCGGCCAGGGCGGGGGAGTTCCAGCTAAAACAGGATGCCGGAGGTATCGTCGACATTGAATTTATGGTTCAATTCGCGGTCCTGGCCAGGGCCCGGGAGTTCCCCGAGTTGACGCGCTGGACCGATAACATGCGTATCCTGGATTCGCTCGAGGAAAAAGATATCCTTGCCCCGGACGAGGCCCGGGGATTGCGCGAAGCCTACATCGCCTACCGGTCAGCCACCCACCGCTTGCAACTGCAAAGACAACCCGGTGTCGTCCAGGGTGAGGCTTTCGCCCCTCACCGGCAGGCAGTGACCGCCGTCTGGCAACGGTTGCTGGGCGATTGAGAATTTAGTGAGGAGAACAACGCATGTCCTTTGCCGACCGCGACGGCTTTATTTGGTTTGATGGTGAGCTGGTGCCCTGGCGCGAAGCCAAGGTCCATGTGCTCACCCATACGCTGCACTATGGCATGGGCGTTTTTGAAGGTGTCCGAGCCTATAACACGGATACCCGCGGCACCTGTATTTTCCGCCTGAAGGAGCATACGGACCGGCTGTTCAATTCCGCCAAGATCATGGGTATGACCATGCCCTTCGACAGGGAAACCATCAATGAGGCCCACAAGCTGGTCATGCGCGAGAACAAGCTTACCGACGGCTACCTGCGGCCCATGGCCTTCTACGGTTCCGAGGGCATGGGGTTGCGCGCCGAGGGCCTCAAGACCCACGTGATCGTTGCCGCCTGGGAGTGGCCGGCGTATCTGGGCGATGAAGGCATGCAGAAGGGTATCCGCATCCGCACCTCATCCTATACCCGTCACCACGTCAATATTTCCATGTGCAAGGCCAAGGCCAA
>DGNJ01000046.1:0-21895 GCA_002388905.1 Cellvibrionales bacterium UBA4495 | reverse complement strand
GTTACGTGGCCGAGGGCAGCGGCGAGAATATCTTTATCGTCCGGGACGGGGTTCTCTACACACCCGATCTGACATCGTGCCTGGACGGCATCACCCGAAAGACCCTGTTCGACCTGGCCCGGGAGGCCGGTTACCCGGTGGTGGAAAAGCGCATCACCCGGGATGAGGTCTACATAGCGGACGAGGCCTTTTTTACCGGCACCGCGGCGGAAGTCACGCCGATCCGCGAAGTGGACAACCGGGTGATCGGCGAGGGCTGCCGTGGGCCGGTGACCACGCTCCTGCAGACCATGTTCTTCGATGTGGTCTACGGTCGCATGGAAGTCCATCCGGAGTGGCTGGAGCCCATCGCCTGAGGCCCCTATGACCCCGCGCTCCGCCAAGCGAGCCGAACGCAGGATCCTCATCGTCGGCCCCTCCTGGGTAGGGGATATGGTCATGGCACAGACCCTGTTCGCCACCCTCAAGAACGAACTGGCCGGCTGTACCATCGACGTACTGGCGCCGGGCTGGAGCCTGCCCATCCTCGAGCGCATGCCCGAGGTCTCCGATGCCATCGAGATGCCCCTGGGCCACGGCGTCCTCGACATCCCCACCCGCTGGCGACTGGCCCGCCATCTCGGCCGGCGTCGCTACGACCAGGCCATACTCCTGCCCAACTCCCTCAAGTCGGCCCTGATCCCGTTTTTTGCCGGCATCCCCCGGCGCACGGGCTGGCGGGGCGAGATGCGCTACGGTCTGCTCAACGACCTGCGCAAGCTGGACAAGACCCGCTATCCCCTGATGATCCAGCGCTTTGCGGCCCTGGCCTACCCCGAGGGTGCGCCCCTGCCGGAATCCCTGCCCCATCCGCACCTGGAGGCCGATTCGGACGAGGCAGCACTGCTGCGGGAGCGTTTCGAACTGGGCGAAGACAAACCCGTGCTGGCCCTGTGCCCGGGCGCGGAGTTCGGTCCCGCCAAACGCTGGCCGCCCCGGCATTACGCCGTGGTGGCCGGTACCATGATCGAGCGCGGCTGGCGGGTGGCCCTGTTCGGCTCCGGCAACGACCGCGCCGCTGCGGAGGAGATCATCAGCGAGCTGCCCGGGGCGCAACAACGGGAATGCCGCAACCTGGCCGGCGGGACCCGCCTGGGGGAGGCTATCGACCTGCTCTCTGTGGCCGATGCCGTGGTCAGCAACGACTCCGGCCTGATGCATATCGCCGCCGCCCTGGATCGTCCCCTGGCGGTGGTCTACGGTTCCACCTCACCGGGTTTTACCCCGCCCCTGGGCGAACGGGTGGAAATTCTTTCCATTCCCGTGGACTGCGGGCCCTGTTTCCAGCGGGAGTGCCCCCTGGCACACCTCAAATGCCTTAATGAACTGCTGCCGGGGCGGGTGCTGGCCGCCCTGGATCGGCTTGTGGCGGGGGCCTGAGCCGGTGCGGGTCCTGCTGGTCAAGACATCCTCCCTGGGCGATGTCATCCACAGCCTGCCGGCGCTGACGGATGCGGCAAGGGCCATTCCGGCGATTCGCTTTGACTGGCTGGTGGAAGAGGCTTTCGCGGCCGTACCCGGCTGGCACCCGGCCGTGGCTGCCACGATTACCGTGCCCCTGCGCCGGCTGCGCAGGCAACCCTGGTCCACCTGGCGCAGCGGCGCCTGGGGCGCGATGAAAAGCGCCCTTGCGGGCCAGCCTTACGACGCCGTGATTGATGCCCAGGGGCTGCTCAAGAGCGCCTGGCTGAGCCGCTATGGTCGGGGGCCGGTGTTCGGCCCGGACCGGGACTCGGCCCGGGAATCCCTGGCGGCCCGTTTTTACGACAAGCCCCTGGCCGTCCAACCGGGGCAGCATGCGGTAGAACGGGTTCGCCAGCTATTGGCCGCGGCCCTGGGATACCCGGTGCCCGAGGCGCGGGGCGACAGCGGTATCGGAGCGCGTTTCCGTCGACCCGGCGGCGATGCCGTGGTCTTTCTGCACGGCACCACCTGGGCCAACAAACACTGGCCCGAGGACTACTGGGGGGAACTGGGCCGGCATCTGCGGGATCGCGGCCTCAAGGTGCAACTGCCCTGGGGTAACGACGCCGAAAAGGCCCGGGCACGGCGCATCGCCGATGCCTGTGGCGGCGAGGTGCTGCCGGCCATGGATCTCACGGAAATGGCCGGGCGCCTGGGGGCGGCCCGGGCCTGTGTTGCCGTCGACACCGGACTCGGTCACTTGGCGGCGGCGGTGGGAACCCCCGGTATCGCCCTGTTCGGTCCCACCAGCCCCGGCCTCACCGGTTTTTACGGCGATCGCCAGCGCAGTCTCGCGGCGGATTACCACTGCGCCCCCTGCCTGAGCCGCACCTGCCTTTACGCCACCGACAGCGAGCCCTTTCCCCCCTGTTTCGGCCAGCTGCCGCCGGCGCGGGTGTCGGCTGCGCTCGACGAATTGCTGGAGGCGACCCCGTGAAAATCGCCTTCAGCCTCTACAAGTATTTCCCTTACGGTGGCCTGCAGCGGGATTTTCTGCGCATTGCCCGGGCCTGTCTCGCACGGGGTCACGAGGTCCATGCTTTCGTCCTTCGCTGGCAGGGGCCGATGCCGGACTGGCTGCCGGTCACCGTGGCGGACTGCCGGGCCCTGACCAATACAGGCCGCTACCGGCGCTACACCCGCTGGCTGCAAAAACGGCTGGCGGCCGAGCATTTCGACCTGCTGGTGGGCTTTAACAAGATGCCGGGCCTCGACGTCTACTACGCCGCCGACCCCTGTTATGCCTACAAGGCAAGTCACCTGCGCGGCCGGTATTACCGGTTCAGCCCCCGTTACCGGCACTTTTCTCGTTACGAAAGGGCCGTTTTCGACGCCCGTGCCGATACCGAAATACTGCTGATCTCGGACCGGCAAAAAGACTTGTTCCGCCACTACTACCACACGCCGGAGCACCGACTGCACCTGCTGCCGCCGGGGATCGATCCCGGTCGCCGGGCACCCTCGAACGCGGCGTCGCTCCGTGCCGGGTTCCGCCGGGAATTCGAGATCGGCGAGGATGAGCAACTGATGCTGATGGTGGGGTCGGGGTTTCGCACCAAGGGCCTGGACCGGGCCCTCAAGGCGATGGCGGCCCTGCCGGAGGATCTCGGGTCACGGACCCGGTTGTTCGTGGTGGGTCAGGACAACCCCGCCGAATTCAAGATTCTGGCCCGAAGCCTCGGTGTCGCCAACAAGGTTCGTTTTTTCGCCGGTCGCGACGATATTCCCCGCTTTCTGATCGGCGCCGACTTGCTTGTCCATCCCGCCTACGCCGAAAACACCGGCACCGTCCTGTTGGAAGCGGTGGTGGCGGGGCTCCCGGTCCTGGTCACCGATGTCTGCGGCTATGCCCGGTATGTGCGGGAAGCCGGCGCGGGCGAACTGGTGCCCACACCCTTCGATCCGGACGACTTCCGGCGTCGGCTGGACACCATGTTGCGCGCCGACAAGCACGCCTGGCGGGAAAACGGCCTTCGCTACGCGCAAACCGCCGATATCTACTCCCTGCCCGAGCGGGCGGCGGAATTGATCGAGCGGGTGGGGGATCGACGGTTATGAAGCTGTGGCTCGCCCCGGAACTGGCGTCCGCCTGGCGGGGCCGGGACCCCTTCGAGGTGGTCCAGGCTCTGGAAGGGGATATCTACCGGCACCTGGACGATCGCACCACCCTGCGCTTCGAGGTGGATGGCCAGGGTTATTTCGCCAAGATTCACCGGGGGATCGCCGTCGGCGAGATCGCCAAGAATCTGCTTTATCTGCGCCTGCCGGTCATGGGCGCCGAGGACGAGTGGCGGGCCATCGCCCGACTGCGGGAACTGGGCGTCGACACCATGACCGCCGTGGGCTTCGGCAGCCGCGGGTGGCTGCCCCGCAAGCGCCTGTCCTTCCTTCTGACCCGTGCGCTGGAGCCTGCCGACGATCTGGAGACCTGGTGTCGGCGGCATCTTCAGGCCACGGCCCTGGCGGACCGGCGGGCCCTGGCCCGTCGCCTGGGATCGATCACCCGTACCCTGCACGACAATGGTGTCAATCACAGGGATTACTACCTGTGCCACTTTCTCATGGACCAGTCCCCCGGTTACGCTGACGCGGCCCCGGCGGCCCGGCCGCTGTACCTGATCGACCTGCACCGTGTGCAACTGCGCCGCCGCATCCCGCGGCGCTGGCGTATCAAGGATTTGGCGAGCCTCTACTATTCCGCCCGCCTGGTGGGCTTTAACGACTGCGATGCCCTGGCTTTCTGGCGCTGTTACGCGCTGACGGAGAGGGGGCGACCGCGACCGGTCAATGCCCGGGACCGCCGGCTGTGGGCGCTGGTTTGCCGGCGCGCGGCGGTCCTTTACCGGAAGGGCGAACGGAAGGGCTACCACCAGCGGCCCCCGGAAACGGAGGCGCCCCCATGAACCGCCATAGCGCCCCGGAGGCATCGATCGACACCGCCGGCACCATGGACGCCATTGCGCTCAAAAACGCGGGTTACGGGCTTCACGCCCCTTTTACCCTGGCCATGACCGGCGCGGACCCCCTGACGGCATTGACGGTTTATCGACACCTGCCGGGTCGGCGAATCACCTTTCGGGCCCGTTGGGGCAATCTCGAAGCGGTGGCCAAGCTGTTCTTCCGGGAAAAGGAATACCGGCGCGAACGGGCAGGTCTCGAGGCCCTCTCCGAAGCCGGCATTCCCTGTCCCCGTGTCCTTTGTCGCCTGGTGGATGACGGCCAGGGCGCCTGGCTGCTGATCACCGAATATCTGCCCCAGCCCCGGGGGCTGGCGTCGCTCTGCTATGAAGCAGACGAAGCCACCGTGATTGGCGGCCTGCGTGAGGCGGTGGCGCTGATCGGGCGGGGCCACCGGGCGGGACTGGCACAACGGGATATCCACCTGGATAACTTTCTCGCCACGGAAAGGGGTCTGTTCATGGTCGACGGGGGGGGTGTCGAGGTTTCGGGAAACGTCTCGGCGCCGGACCGTGAAGATAACCTGGCCCTGTTCCTTGCCCAGTTGATCCCGGATTTCGATAGCCTGATTCCCCGGCTGCTGGATGCCTACGGCGACGGCGCTCCGGACGCGGCCTCCCTGGCGGAGCGCGTCGCGGTCATGCGCGAGCGGCGTATCCGGCACTACCAGAAAAAAAGCCTGAGGACCTGTACGGAGTTCGTCGCCGAGCGCGCCACCGGTCACTTTGCGGTGATCCGCCGGGACTGCCTGGACAGCGACGTGGCAGGGCTGGTGGCGGAGCCGGAGGTGGCCATGGGCGGCAGCCACATGCTCAAGCCCGGCAATACCGCCACCGTGGTGCGGGTGGGGGACCGGGTTATCAAGCGCTACAACATCAAGGACTGGAAGCATTTTCTCAGCCGCTGCTGGCGGCCCAGCCGGGCGCGCGTCAGTTGGTGCAACAGCCTGCGCCTGAACTACCTGGGCATTCCCGCACCGCGATCACTGGCGTTGCGTGAAAATCGTATGGGGCCCCTGCGCCGGGAGGCCTACCTGGTCAGCGACCATGTCGCCGGCCCCGACCTGCTTGCCTGGGTCGCGGATAACCGGGAGATTCCGGCCTGGCTGGATAATGAAATCCGGCGGCTGTTCGATGTGTTCTGGGCCGCGCGGGTCAGCCACGGCGACATGAAAGCCACCAACCTGATCGTTGCCGGCGAGAAGCTGGTGGTTTTGGATTTGGACGCCATGGCCTATCATCCCCATGCCGGGCGTTTCAAGAAAGCGCACCGCCGGGATCTGACCCGGTTCATGGCCAACTGGGAGAGCGGCGCCAGGGCCCATTTTGGCCAGGTTTTGGCTGATTGTCTGGCGCGCGCCGGCATCGAAATCAATACCAACAAGGGGTTTCAGTGACAATAATTCTCGGTTTATCCGGCGCTCTGGGCCACGATCCCTCGGCGGCGCTTTACATCGACAACGAACTGGTGGCGGCGGCGGAGGAAGAGCGCTTTATCCGGGACAAGCACGCCAAGGGCAGGATGCCCTACCATTCGGCCCGCTTTTGCCTGGAATACGCGGGGGTAAAACCGGAACAGGTGGATGTCGTCGCCATTCCCTTCGCGCCCATTCCCCTGTCGTCGCCGGCCCGCTGGCACTACGCCCGGCGGTACTGGTATGCCCCGGACCGGGCCCTGGATGCCCTGGTAAACGGCAATCGCCGCTACCGGCGCTACCGCAACCGGATTCTCGGTGTATTGCGGGAGCTGGGGATCGACCCGGCCAGGGTCGAGCTGGATTCCGTCGAACACCATTTAAGCCACGCCTCCAGTGCCTATCACCTGAGCGGCTTTGAGGGCAAAACCGCCATCATGGGGGTGGACGGCAAGGGCGAGTACGCCACCACCTTCTTCGGCTACGGCGAGAATGGCCGCATCCACAAGCTCAAGGAATTCTACGACCCGGACTCCCTGGGCGGGCTCTACGGCGCGCTCACCGAGTACCTGGGTTTCGAGATGCTCGACGGCGAGTACAAGGTCATGGGCATGGCGCCCTACGGTGATGCCGACCGCTACGATCTGTCCCGCCTGATCCGGCCCCGCGGCCGCGGCTTCGAGGTGGACACGCGCTACGTCAACACGGTGGGGCTGCGCCGTTACAAGNNACTCCTCTAAATACGATTTTTCCCGCCTGATCGATTTCGACGGCAGGGATTTCAAGGTCAACACCAAACTGGTCAACACCGTCGGTTTGCGCCGCTACAAGCAGGACGGCGTGGGCTTCTATTTCAGCCCCAAGCTGGTGGAGTGGTTGGGACCAAAACGGGAAGGCGATATCGCCGACGAGCCCTACGTGGATTACGCCGCCGTGATACAGGCGCTCTACGAGGAGGTGGTCCTCAAGCTGATGGATTACTACCTCGGGGACATCCTCCGGGAAACCGGGCAACTGGTGTTCTCCGGCGGCGGGGCGCTCAACGTCAAGCTCAACCAGAAGATTATCGCCCGCCCGGAAGTGCAGCACCTCTGGGTGCAGCCGGCGTCCGGGGATGCGGGCACGGCGGTGGGCGCGGCCTCCTACGCCCTGGTTCAACGCGGAATCCAGCCGGACCCCATGAAGCATGTTTACCTGGGGCCGAAATACAGCAACGAGGATTGCATCGCCGCCTGCGACGACCACGAGGCGAAACCGCAATACCGGGTGATCGACAAGGTCCCGGAGCGCATCGCGGAGATTCTTGTCGCCGGCAATCCGGTGGCCTGGTTCCAGGGACGCATGGAGTTCGGCCCCCGCGCCCTGGGCGGACGCAGCATCCTCGGTTGCCCCAGCGCATCCGGTGTCGCCGACCGCATTAACGAGCAGATCAAGTTCCGCGAGCGCTGGCGGCCGTTCTGCCCCAGCATGCTCGACCGGGTGGCACCGGAGATGTTCAAGATCGACCATCCCGCGCCTTTCATGACGTTCACCTTCGAGGTGAAGGACGAATGGAAGGACCGTGTCCCGGAAGTGGTGCACGAGGACGGCACCGCACGGGCCCAGGCCCTGGAACGGGAATACAATCCGCGCTATTACGCGCTGATGGAGGAGATGGAGAAACTCACCGGCAACGGCGTGGTGCTCAATACCTCGCTCAACCGCCGCGGCGAACCCATGGTGTGCTCCCCCACGGATGCATTGAACATGTTCTTCGGTTCCGATCTCCAGTATCTCATCATGGAGGATGTGCTGGTGACCAAGGAAGGAGTTGATGGCTGAAGCCCGACCGCTCTTCAGTATTGTTATCCCCTGTTATAACTACGGGCATTTGCTGGAACGCGCCGTCGACTCTGTGATGGCCCAGGGTGGCGAGGACTGGGAACTGCTGGTGGTTGATGACGGCTCCACCGATAATACGGCACAAGCGCTGGAAGAACTTCACCGAAAATTTCCGTCCCCCCGTTTCCGTTCGCTGCGACAAAATAATGGCGGCCCTTCAGCGGCGCGCAATACCGGAATCGCCAATACCGGCGGTGAATTTTTGATCTTTCTGGATGCGGACGACCAATTGGAGTTCGACGGGCTCGAGATATTCCGAAAGGCATTGGCTGACTATCCGGGGGCTGACATGGTGGTAGCCGGCCATTGCGCCGTTAACCGGGACGGAACGGTGCGAAAGCACAAGGGGTCGATTGTACCTCGTGATCCACTCGACCGACTTGCCGCCTATTTGCTCCATAAAAAGCTGGCCCTGTCCAATGGCGCAACTTTGATGCGTCGGAAAATTTTCGACCACTACCGATACCCGGAACAATTCAGGGCGGCCGAAGACATCCCCCTCTTTGCCTATGCACTCGCTAATTTCGAAGTTGTCTCGGTGCCGGAAGTCGTGTTGAGGGTGAATAAGCACGAAGACAGTCTTCGTCACGATCTCGATCACGCGGCAGCCGTCGGTATGGAACTGGTCGAAGAAATATTCGACACCGGGCGTCTCCCGCCTCCGTTGCAAAGAATCAAGAAATCCTACAAGGCCCGACGGGCTTTGTCGCTATTTCGGACCTTTTACCGGGCCGGTGAGTTCTCACGGGCTCGCCGCTACTACCGGATTGCCCTGACAACAGCACCCCTGATGGCGCTGCGCTGGCACCATGCGAAGCGGGCACTTCGAGCAGTGGTGGGTGATTCATGAAAACCCTGTTGCTGGTGCAAAAAAGCCAGCGGGTGATTCTCGATAATTTTTACGATGCCATTGCCCGCCACTGCGGTGACTGCGATGTCCGGCGTCTGGACGAGAAAGAGCAACGAAACCTGAAGGCTTATTTTTCGCGCTTTGTCCATGCGGGTGATTACGACCGCATTGTGCTGTTCCTGCGCTTTAAACGCATGATGCCCCAGGTTCGTTTTATCCGAAAGCTACCCAACCTGGTATTGCTCGAGCACGACGCCTGGCAGAATTTCGTGCCCGGCAAATATAAGGGCGCTTACTCCCGCTTTTATCGCCAACTGCCCTGGGCCCGGGTTATCAATTCCGGCGCCCTGGTCGCCTCCCGGTTCCGCCGGGAGGGGCTGGATGCCCACTTTGCGCCCAAGGCCTACGATGCCGACTTGCTTCGCGATATGGGGCGCAACCGGAATGTTGAGCTCGCCTTTGTCGGCAGCAGTCATCACGCCCTATATGCCCCGCGCCGGGAATTTCTTTCCGCGTTGGCGGAAAAGGAAAATCTCTTAATTACGCGAACCAGTTCCGGACAGGATTACTGCGACATGTTGAATCGCATTCGGTTTTTTGCCAGTGCCGATGTGGGATTCGGTGAATATATGATCAAGAACTTTGAAGCCATGGCCTGTGGCTGTGTGCTGTTCGCCTGGAACCAGGGCGCTGTTGAAAACGAGGCGCTGGGCTTCAGGGACATGGAAAACCTGGTGCTCTATCGTTCGCTGGATGAATTTCGGCAAAAGCTGGCCTTGTTGCGTTCTGACCCGGAGCGTGCCGACAGGATTGCCCGCGCCGGCCGCGTTCTGGTTGAAAATACGCTGACGTGGGACCATGCCGGGCGCCGGGTTTGTGAGGCGCTGGTGCCCCCTTTAAGGCAAAAGCAGGTGTTCAGGCAATGGGGGATTTTACCCCGTTACCGGGCCGCGCCTCCGGCGACGGATTAAAACCCTTTATTTCCAGGGCGAGAGACGGGCAAGGACCCGGTCTCCGTTCGGGTGACAACGACTGTAGCCTGCGCAGAAGCCGTCAAACGTATGCTTTAACCGGGCACGGTCGCCCGGGTATTGCAACATAAAATTCAGGTTTCCCGTGCACCATGGCCGGGGCACGGTAACCGGCAGAAAGCGCATATCGGCAATATCGATCAATCCCAGGTTCTTTTCGGGTGTCAACACGATGTTACCCAGGTGCAGTGAGCGAAAGTAGATACCCTTCAGGTGCAGGGACGCGATAAATTCGCCGAGCGCCAGGGCGGTGTCGTGATCGACCGTATCCAACTGCCTGAAGGTTTTTCCGGGCAGGGGGCTGTAAAGCACGCCGGTCCGCTTGATATCGGGAATCCGCAGGCTACGGACATTTTTGACGGTGGGAATGCCGCGCTGGCGTAACGTTTCCGCGTTCCGGGCGAAGCGACGGCTGTAGGGAAACAGCCGGGCGGAGGAAAACAGGCGCTTTACCCGGAAAAGCTTCAGGTATTCGCCGGATGCCAGGCGCAGGACTTTTTCGCCGTGAGCGTCCCGCTCCACCACCTCGGCGTCCCTGCGCAGTGCGCGGTATTTTTCGGCGGTCAATCTCTCCATGGGTCCTGCCCGGGCAAAGCAAGGCATTATACCGGCGGTGCTGTGGTAAGATAAGCCGCGAATTTCTGCGTCCCGGAACGCCAGCATGAAACTCGAACCCCCCCGCTTCGACAAGGCCCAGGTACTGGTGGTGGGCGATCTTATGCTGGATCGCTACTGGTACGGCGGCACCTCGAGAATATCGCCGGAGGCGCCGGTGCCGGTGGTCAAGGTGGGGCAGAGCGAGGACCGCATTGGCGGGGCCGGCAACGTTGCCCTCAATATCACCTCGCTGGGGGCGGGGGCATCCCTGGTGGCGTCGGTGGGGCGCGACGAAGCGGCGCAGGCCCTGCGACAACGCCTTCTGGCCGCGGGTATCCATTGTGATTTCCAGGTCTCCGAAGGGCGGCCCACTGTCACCAAGCTACGCATTATCAGCCGGAGCCAGCAGCTTTTGCGGCTGGATTTCGAGGAACCCTTTGTCGATGCCGACGTGGATCAGCTGGCCGCAAAGAGCGAGCCCCTGCTGGCGGGCGTTAAGTCCGTCGTGCTCTCGGATTACGGCAAGGGTACGTTGCGCGATCCGCAACCGCTGATCCGGGCCGCGCGCCAGCGCGGTATTCCCGTGCTGGTGGACCCCAAGGGCACCGATTTCCGGCGCTACCGTGGCGCAACCCTGCTCACACCCAATGTCGGGGAGTTCGAGGCGGTGGTCGGGGCCTGCGGCTCGGAAGCCGAACTGGTGGAAAAGGGCGTCGACCTGATCGGCGAGTTGGAACTGGCGGCGCTGCTGATCACCCGGGGCGAACTGGGTATGACCCTGCTGCGTCCGGGGATGCCCGAATTGCACCTGCCCGCCAGGGCACGGGAGGTGTTCGATGTCACCGGTGCCGGGGATACGGTCATCGCCGTGCTGGCCGCTTCGCTGGCCTCGGGGGAGGAGCTTCCGGAAGCGGTTGCCCTGGCCAATATTGCCNNGCATCGTGGTCGGCAAGCTGGGTACCGCCACCGTGAACGGTCCGGAACTGCGCAGGGCGGTTTCCCGGGAGCGCGGTTCGGAGCGGGGTGTGGTCAATGAAGAGCAGCTGCTAATAGACCTGGAAGATGCCCGGGCCCAGGGTGAAAAAGTGGTGTTTACCAACGGCTGCTTCGACATTCTCCATGCCGGGCACGTGGGGTACCTGGAACAGGCCAGAAAACTGGGAGACCGGCTGATCGTGGCGGTCAACGGCGATGAGTCGGTCAGGCGACTGAAGGGGGAGGGCAGGCCCATCAATCCGGTGGACAGGCGCATGGCGGTACTGGCCGGCCTTGAATCGGTGGACTGGGTGGTCTCCTTCGAGGACGACACCCCCGAACGTCTTCTGGAGGTGATCAAGCCCGATGTCCTGGTCAAGGGCGGCGATTACGACAAGAGGGCGGTCGTTGGCTGGGAGATTGTCGAGCATTATGGCGGCGAGGTCCGGGCCCTGGATTTTCTCGACAACTGCTCCACAACCGCCATTGTGGAGAAAGTGCGGGACGTTCAAAAGCCCGGTTGAAGGCGCTGTTCCCTCACAAATAAATCAACAGGGGTATATTGCGCATTTGCCGGATACCGTGCACTATCGCCGGGGCAAGTCGAAAAAAGCCATTTTTGAAAGTCCCGGAATTTGTACCATACTGATTCGGTGCGAGTTCCTAATTCGTTACACTCGGCAACAAAAGGAAGAAGCCATGAAACAGATCAGCAAAAAACTGGGTTTACTCACTGCGGGCCTGGCGCTCGTGCTGGCCACGGGTTGTGCCACCAACGCAGAGCTTGAAAAAGTGCGCGACGAGGCTCAGGCCGCCCAGCGTGCCGCCAGCGAAGCCATGAGCGCGGCCCAGCGGGCACAGCAAACCGCCGATTCCGCTCAGCGTTCCGCGAATCAGGCCAACGAAGCTGTCTCCCGCATGTCGCGCGAGTGCTGCGCCAAGCAGAAGTAAACCGCGGGCTTTTAATGCCCAGGTATAAAAAGGCGGTTCGGGCGTGGCCCGGGCCGCCTTTCTTTTTAAGGACAGGGTTGATTAGCCGGAGGTGATGACGACAGGGTATCCCCTGGATTCCCTGACCGCCTCTTGCACCTTATTCCAGTCGATGTCCGTATTCCGCCCCGGCCTTTCCTTCAGTGCGTTTTCTATTGCCGCCCGGTAATCGGGTACAGTGTCCGCCTTTTCCGCCAGCGGTTCATGAACCTCCAGGTAAAGTTCGCCCCGATGCCAGCCCGCCTTGACCGGTTCATCGATAATCCGCACCTGGGTCCCTTTCGGTAAACGGCGCACCAACTGCTCGATATCCCCGTCGTAAAGCCGCACGCAGCCGTGACTGACCCGCATGCCAACCCCCATGGGGTCGTTGGTGCCATGCAAAAAATAGCCGGGTTCGGCCAGTTGGATCGCGTATGCACCCAGGGGGTTGTCGGGGCCCGGCGGCACGATCGGCGGCAGGATATCGCCCCGTTGGGCATGCTCCTTGCGGACACTGTCGGGCGGAGTCCAGGAGGGATTGGCCACCTTGCCGGTGACACGGGTGGTCGTCACCGGCGTCGCCCAGCCCTGCCGGCCGATGCCCACCGGGTAGCTGAGCACGGTGTCCGGGGCTGAGTAATAGTAAAGCCGCATTTCCGCCAGGTTGAGTACCACGCCTTCCCGGGGGGCCGGTGGGAGGACAAAGGCCAGGGGCAGGGTGACTTCGGTGCCCTCTCCGGGCACCCAGGGATTGATGTCCGGGTTGGCGATAAGCATTTCCAGAAAACCCAGCCCGTAGACCCGGGCCAGCATGGCAAAGGTATCCTCGTAGCGGGTCTCGACAACCAGCAGGTCTCCCACCAGGTCATCCCCTTTTTCCGGCAGGCGAAAGGTCAGGGCATGGGCGGAGGAAATCGCGGTCAGCAGGCAGTGGAACAGCACTCCGGCAATCAGGTGGCGCAATGTGGGTGTCTCCGGGATCATTGGTCGGTGCGGTAGTTTATCAGCGTGGCCGCCTGGGGGGCAGGTCAGCCTTCAGCAATGGCCTTCAGGCAGGCATCGATGTTTGCCTCCAGGTGGGCCGGGTTGATGGTCCCGACCACGGCGCTGGTGACGCCGGGATGGCCGAAGAGCATCCGGAAACTCGCCAGTACCGGTTCCGGCGTATCATTCAGTGCCGCGTGGCCGCTGGCCAGGGCTTTCTTGATCAGTACACCCACTCCGTGGTCACGGCAGTAGTCGATAACCGGCAACTCGTTATCGTATTGCAGGTTCCAGGTGACCATGACGCAGTCCGATTGGCGGGCGGCCAGCAGACCGCCCTCGACGGTTTTGGTGGACATGCCGGTGGCGCGAATTTTTCCCTGACGCTTTAATTCATTGAGTGCTTCCAGCGTGCCGAGCTCGCGGATAATACGCTCGTCGTCCCCATTGGAATGGACCAGGACAATATCCAGCCGATCCGTGCCGAGTCGCTTCAGGCTGCGCTCGACACTGAAGCGCACCTGTTCGGGTGCAAAATGGTAAGTGGAGACACCGTTGTCGAATTCCTCGCCCACCTTGGTGCAGATCAGCCAGTGCTGCCGCTGGCCCTTGAGAAGCGCTCCCAGGCGTTCCTCGCTGGCGCCGTAGGCCGGCGCCGTATCGATCAGGTTGACGCCGCGTTCGCGGGCCAGGGCGAGAAGGTTTGCGGCCGCTCGATCGTCGGGGATCTCGAAGCCGCTGGGGTACTTGACGCCACGGTCCCGGCCCAGCTTGACCGTGCCCAGGCCCAGCAGGCTGAGAAGCAGGCCCGATTTGCCGAGTTCGCGCTTAGGCAGGCGCATCGGCGACTCCAAAGGCCTTTGCCCAGGGGGTGGCGGCCGGCTCGGGCCTGGCCAGGGGCAGGGCCGGTGCCGGTGCCAGCGATGGCTCCAGACGCCGCTCCCGCAGCAGTTTCTCGACCCGGTCCGCCAGATTGGGAGTCAGGGTCAGCTTGGTGGGCCAGGCGGCGATGACATTGTCGACACCCGCCGCCCACTTGGCGAAGGCCTCGTCGGGCCGGGCGAAATTGCGCTGCCTGGGCTCGGCCCGGGTCACCGGCAGGGCCGCCCACTCGGCGTCGGACCCCAGGTCGAGCCAGGGCAGCAGGTCCGCCAGTTCCCGGCGGGCGGCGGCAATAAGCTGGTCCGCGCTCATATCGACGCCTTTTTCCGCCAGCGTCCCGCCCAGATACCAGACCTGGCTGCCATCGGCCAGGGGGTGGCTGGAAATGGTCAGTCGCGGTGTGGCTTCCGTACCCAGGCAGTGGCCGTAAAAGCGATGTTCGCTCCTGTGGCGCACCATCGCCTGTTGGAGGGGGCGGCGCTGCATGGCCGGCGCCGGGCAGCCCACCTCCCGGAGCAGTGCCTCGTTGCCCTCGCCGGCGGCGAAAACGAATGCCCCGGCTTGCAGGTCAAAGGGCCTGCCGTCCTCGCCCGTGAGGGTCAGTGCCACCCCGCCGTCGTCGTCGCGCTGCCAGTTGGCACCCTGCCAGTCCATCCTGAACAGGCGCTCGGGGTAATTTGCCGCCAGGGCCCGGATCAGGCTGGGTGTGTCCACGACCATATCGACAAGCTTGTAGACGCTGCCCCGGAAGGCGGGATCGCGCAGAACCGCCGGCAGGTCTGCGCTTTTTACCCGGTCGACCCGGCCCCGGGTGGCCTTGCTGGCGAAGAAAGTGCCCATCCGGGAACCCAGGCCGGCGCTGGACCAAAGGTAGAAGTGCTCACTCAGCACCCGGGCGCCGCGCAGGTCCACGTCCCCTTCGCCCCTGAGGCACGCCCGCCAATGGTCCGGCATCTCGGCAATGGCTTCGGAGGCGCCGGTCAGGGCGCCGCCCAGGGTGTATTTGATGCCGCCGTGAATCATGCCCTGGCTGGCCACGGTCTGGTGACTGCCCAGCGCCGTTTTTTCCAGGACCACGGCATTGTAGCCCCGGCTGGCGAGCCGGTTGAGCAGCCAGAGGCCGGCGATGCCGCCACCGATAATGGCGATATCGGCGCTGTATGTCGGATGGGGGGTATCGGCCATAAATGTTACTGCGGTCAAAGGGCCATTATAGCGGTTTCGCCGCCGATTTCAGGCGGGATGGCCGTGCCCGGACGCACAAAATCCCGGCAAGGCCCCCGAAACCTTTGCCGTAGCGATCCTGCACCGCTATCCTCTGCGCGGGGGGAAATCCATTGGCTCGTACACTGTATTCGTTCGTTCTCTACCTGCTGACGCCGCTGATTCTGGTCCGATTGTTGTGGCGTAGCCTGCCGGCGCCGGCCTACCGGCATCGCTGGCGGGAACGTTTCGGTCGCGTCCCCGCCATCCGGGGAGACGGCGAGGTGATCTGGGTGCATTCCGTGTCCGTGGGTGAAACCCTGGCGGCAATACCCCTGATCGAGGCCCTTGGGGAGCGCTATCCGGGTGCTGCCATCGCCGTTACCACCATGACCCCGACCGGCTCGGAGCGGGTCAGGGCGGTATTCGGCGATCGGGTCTACCACGTCTACGCACCCTACGACCTGCCCCATGCCATTGCCCGCTTTCTCGGACGGCTGCGGCCCCGAATGCTGATAATCATGGAGACGGAACTCTGGCCCAACCTGATCCACGCCTGCCGGCAGCGGCATATCCCCGTGGTCTTGGCCAATGCCAGGCTGTCCGCGAAGTCCGCGGCCGGATACCGGCGTTTTGCCCGCCTGACCCGCCCAATGCTCGAATCCCTCAGTGTCGTGGCCGCCCAGACCCGGGACGACGGGGAACGCTTCCTGAAGCTGGGCCTGCCGGTGGATACCCTGAGGGTCACGGGCAATATCAAGTTCGACCTGAAGCTGGACGAGCAGCGCCGGGCCCTGGCCGGGGAGCTGGACAAACGCTGGCGCGGCAGTCCGCCCCGGCCCATCTGGCTCGCGGCCAGCACCCACCGGGGCGAAGAAGCCATGATCCTGGCCGCCCACCGTCGCCTGCTGGCGGAATATCCAAGCCTGTTGCTGGTACTGGTGCCCCGCCATCCCGAGCGTTTCGACGAGGTGGCGAGCCTGTGCCGGGAGCAGGGCTTTGTGGTTGTCAGGCGCAGTTCGGGAGAATCGCCCGGCCCGGATCACCAGGTCCTGCTGGGGGATACCATGGGGGAACTACCGGTGTTCTTCGGCGCCTGCGACCTGGCGTTCGTGGGCGGCAGCCTGGTTCCGGTGGGCGGCCACAACATGATCGAGCCGGCGGCCTGGGGCGTGCCGGTGGTAAGCGGGCCGCACCTGTTCAATTTTGCCGAGGCGTCGAAGCTGCTGGCGGATAACGGCGGCATGAAAGTCTGCGCGGACCCGCAGGCGCTCGTCGGGGAGGTTGGTCATTGGCTGGGCGATGCCGGCGCCCGGCGCGCCGCCGGCGTTGCGGCCCGGGAAGTGGCGGAGGCAAACCGGGGAGCACTGGCTCGCCTGCTGGGAGTTATCTCACGCCAGATGCCGGCTCGATCGCAATAGACGGGTCAAGCCAGGCGTTGAGTTGATAGATATCGTCGGGGCTCAACTGGCCGGCGACCCGCTTCAGGTCCAGGGTGCTGGCGATGTAGTCGTAGCGGGCGTTGGCATAGTTGCGCCGGGCCTGGTGCAGGGTGCGCTCGGCGAGGAGCACATCGACGATATTGCGGGTGCCCACCTCGTAGCCGGCCCGGGTGGCTTCAAGGGCGCTTTCGGCCGAGGTGATGGCCTGTTTTCTGGCCCTTACACGGGCGGCATTGGTGATCACCCGCAAATGAGCGCTGCGGGCGTCCTGCACGGTATTGCGCCGGGTCGCCAGGAGGTTCTCCTCGGCGGCCACGTACTGCTGGTAGGCCTGCCGCCGCTGGGCGCTGACCAGGCCGCCGGTAAAAATGGGCACGGATAACCTGACCGCCACGGTCTGTGTCTCGGTGTCGGTGATGGTGGGTATATTAATGGGCGCGCCCGAGCTCAGGTTGGTGCCGTCGAGGGTACTGTCGAATTCCCTGTCGGTATAAGAGTAGCTGCCGGTGATGGTGGGAAGATGCTCGGATTTGCGGGCTGTGGCATTAAAGCCTGCCGCCTTTCTGGCCAACTCGGCGATTTCCAGCTGCAGGTTGTTTTCCAGGGAAAAGTCCACCCATTCTTCCCGGGCCGCCGGTACCGGTTTTTTGACCGGGAACTTCTCCACCAGCCCGGCGAGTCGTTCATGGGGATTACCGGTGAGCACTTCCAGGGCCTCGAAGGCCACATTCAGGGCGCCGCGCAGTTCCAGGGTCGTGACCGTGGCGTCGTCATAGGCGGACTGGGCCTCGTGGACATCGGTTATGGGCACCAGGCCCACTTCGTAGCGTTGCTGGGTCTGCTCCAGCTGGCGGCCGATGGCTTCCTGTTCGGTGATGGCGCTGTTGAGGTTTTCCCTGGCCCGGAGGACATTGAAATAGGCCTCTGACACCCGCAGGATCAGCTCCTGCTGGTCGGCGGCGAACTGGACGCGGGCCTGTTTGCCAACCGCCTTGCCCTCCTTGAAGTCGTACCAGGCGGGCAGGTCGAAAAGGGGCTGTTCGAGCGAGACGGAATAAACCGTCTGGTCGGAATCCTCTTCCGCCTCGGTTCCGGAAATGATCAGGTTGTCGCCCAGAACGAATTGTGACCGGTTGAAGCGGTCCTCGTCGCTCTCCTGGTACTCGGCGCTGGCCGAGATCTGGGGCAACAGACCCGCCCGGCCGATGTTTTCGGCCTCACGCCGGGCCCGGTACTCGGCCCGGGCGGCGCGCAACTGGGGGTCGTTCTCCAGTGCCAGGTTGTAGATTTCGGTAAGGGAATCGCCGACTGCCGGCAGGGAACCGCCGAGCAGTAGTGTACAGGCCAGGGTGTTGGCGAGCTTCTTCATAAGCAGAACAGATTGTTGGTGTTTTAAGGACGGCCGGCGGGGACGCCGAAAGCATAGTCAAAAGCGGATGATAAAGGAAGGAAGCGCCGCTGTCTGCGTCATTTACGCATTCTTACAAGCAGCGGCGCCGCAATCGCGTTGCGCCGGACCGGGCCAATCGGCGAAAGTGTGGCGCCGGCCTCGAAAACGGGCCCGTCGACGGAAAAATCTGGGTTACACTGTTATTTTGCGGTTGGTCGAGGAGTAATGCGTGGTTGAAAGGCCGAAATTTACCCACGCCGATGTCGAGATCATGGAACGGGAGCCCGTTTACGAGGGTTTTTTCCGGATGATCAAATACCGCGTTCGGCACCGCCTTTTCGGCGGCGGCTGGAGCAATCCGGCAAGCCGGGAACTGTTCGAGCGCGGTCCGGCGGTGGGTGTCCTGCCCTACGACCCGGCCACCGACAGGGTGGCCCTGATCGAACAGTTCCGGATAGGCGCACTGGAGAATCCGGAAACGCCCTGGCTCTATGAGGTGGTGGCCGGGGTCGTGGAGGAGGACGAGAGTGCCGGGGACGTGGCCGCCCGGGAGATGGACGAGGAGGCGGGTATTCGCGGTGCCAGGTTGATACCTCTCGCCGACTACCTGGTCAGTCCCGGTGGCACCAACGAACGGATGATTCTCTACTGCGGGTTGGTGGACCTGCCCGAACAGGGGGGAGGTGTGCACGGTCGGGACGACGAGGGCGAGGACATTCGCCTGCATGTGTTTGACCGCACCGAGGCCCTGGAGGCGCTGGAGCGGGGATTGTGCAACAATGCACCACTGACCATTGCCCTGCAGTGGCTGGCGCTTCATCATCGGCGCCTGCGCAACGAGTTTGGATAAGTCGATAGTCCCGGCACCGGCCGGAGGGTGAGCGATTTGCGATACAGGGTTGATTTGAAGCGTTTCATGGCGGAGTGCGAGGCTAACTACCAGCGCCTCGTCAAGCTGTTTCCGGATATGGAGAACCTGGATCATTACCGGTTCGGTATTTCCGGTGGTCGCCATATCAGCCTTCGGGTAATCAAAAGGGCGCCTTACACCTCCCTGCTGGAAATCAGCGAGGAGGCCGCGGGGGACCGCGACGTGGACAAGACCGCCTGGCTGTCCGCGCCCACCATGGAGGTGCGTCTCTACCACGATGCACGCCTGGCAGAGGTGGTTTCCTGCGAGGCGGTTCACCGGATCAACCCCCGTTACCGGTATCCCAACCGGAAAATGCACCAGCCCGACGAAAAAGCCCAGTGGAACCGGTTCCTCAGCGAATGGCTTGCCAGCTGCCTCGAGCGCGGCTATGCCGTGTTATCCCCCATCGCGTTTGTGGACGAGGAGCCCTGAGGTCGGTGACCAGGGCCTCTGGCGGAGGTGTGATGATGCAGGACACTGAACCCCGTCACATGGAAGTGGCCAGGGTGGTTCAATTGACGGATTGCCACCTGGGCCCGGATCCCGATTTCACGCTGGCGGGCATCCGCACCCGGCAGACGTTCACCGAGGTCCTCGATGCCATCCGGCGGGAGCGGGACCCGGTGGAGATGGTCATGGCCACCGGCGATATTGCCGCCAAGGGCAATGTCGATGCCTACCGGCTCTTCCTCCGGGAAATGCGGGAATCCGGTCTGCCTTTCGCCTGGCTGCCGGGCAATCACGACGATTTCCGGCTTATGCAGGAAAGCGTCCACGCCGCCCCCTACTGGCCGGTCCTGGATATGGGCGAGTGGCGGCTGGTTTCGCTCAACACGGCGGTTCCCGGCCGTGTGGGCGGGCTGCTTTCGCGGGAAGAATTGAGTTTCCTGCGCAATACCCTTTCCCGGGAGCACCGACACCCGGTTGCCATCTTCATGCACCATCCGCCCCTGGATATCGGGTGCGCCTGGCTTGATGAGCAGAAAGTGGCCAACAGCGACGAACTGGCCGGGATTCTGCGCGAAGCGGGCAATATCAAGGCGATCTTCACGGGGCACGTACATCAACCGGTGGCGACTGAATTCGCGGGCATTCCCCTGTTCACCACGCCTTCCACCTGCTTCCAGTTCGCCGCCGACAGCGACGACTTTGCCCTGGACGACGCGCCTCCCGCCTACCGGCGCATCGAGCTTTACGCCAACGGGCTGTTCCGGACGGAGCTGGTTTCCGTGGCGAGCTCACAGCGGGTGGATACCCAAATATCCGGCTATTAACAGGCGTGCCCGGGCCGCTATAATCCCCGGCCATTACCGGCAGGTGCCGACAGGCGGGACCCAGTGAAGCAGTTACTTTACCTCCACGGATTCAACAGTTCGCCGCAATCCCACAAGGCGCGGGTCACCGCGCAGTGGTTTGCCCGCAACCACCCGGACGTGGTATTCCAGTGCCCGACCCTGAGCCTCTACCCGGAGGAAGCCGGCGCGACCCTGGAGCGGGTTGTCGACGACATCGGCTCTCCCTCCCTGCTGGTGCTGGGCAGTTCCATGGGCGGTTTCTACGCCACCTGGGTTGCGGCAAGGTGCCGTTGCCCGGCGGTGCTGATCAATCCGGCGGTGCGACCATGGCAGGGTCGCGAATATCTTTTGGGAGAGCAAACCAATTACCATACCGGCGAAACCCACTGGTTCGAGCAGCGCGATATCGATGCCTTCGCCCGTTTCGACGTGAATCCCCTGCCCCAGCCCGGCCGGTTCCTGGTGTTGCTGCAGACCGGCGACGAGGTGCTGGATTATCGGCTCGCCGCCGACAAATATCGTGACTGCGAACTGGTGGTGGAGGAGGGTGGCGACCACGCCTTCCAGGGGTACGAGCGCCACCTTCCCAAGATACACCAATTCTGGATGCAACAGATTTCATGAGCAATTACACAGCGGAAGATATCGAGGTTCTCACCGGGCTCGACCCGGTGCGCAAGCGGCCGGGAATGTACACCGACACCACCCGGCCCAATCACCTGGCCCAGGAGGTGATCGACAACAGCGTCGACGAGGCACTGGCCGGCCATGCCAGCAAGGTGGATGTGGTGCTGCACAAGGACGGCTCCCTGTCGGTGACCGACGACGGCCGGGGCATGCCGGTGGACATCCATCCCGAACAGGGTAAACCCGGCGTGGAGGTGATCCTGTCCACCCTCCATGCCGGTGGCAAGTTCTCCAAGAAAAACTACCAGTTCTCCGGCGGCCTGCACGGCGTTGGGGTGTCGGTGGTCAACGCCCTGTCGGACAAGCTCGAGGTGACCATCAGGCGGGACGGCAAGGTCTACCGGATGGCTTTTGCCGGCGGCGAGAAAATCCGCGACCTGGAGGTGGTGGATACCTGCGGTAAGCGCAATACGGGTACGACCCTGCGCTTCCACCCGGAGGCCGGTTACTTCGACTCGGTGAAATTTTCCCTGCCCCGGCTCCGGCACGTACTGCGTGCCAAGGCGGTGCTCTGCGCCGGGCTGGAAGTGAATTTCACGGACGAGTCCAGCGGCGAGGGCGACTCCTGGTGCTATCAGGACGGCCTCACCGATTACCTCACCGGCGCTACCCGGGAGTGGGAAACACTGCCCGCCGAACCCTTTACCGGCACCTTCAGCGGCAGTACCGAGGCGGTGGACTGGGCCGTTCAGTGGCTGCCCGAGGGTGGCGACCTGATCCAGGAGAGCTACGTCAACCTGATTCCCACCACCCAGGGCGGCACCCATGTTAACGGCCTGCGCAGTGGCCTTCTGGAGGCGCTCCGGGAATTCTGCGAATTCCGTAACCTGCTGCCCCGGGGGTTGCGGCTGGCCCCGGAGGACATCTGGGAGCGGTGCTGCTATGTGCTGTCCTCCAAGCTCGCCGATCCCCAGTTCT
>DGNJ01000043.1 GCA_002388905.1 Cellvibrionales bacterium UBA4495 | reverse complement strand
GCGGGGACCATTATCGACGTGGAATGGGACTTCGACGGAACGGGCGCGTTCCCCGAACATGGCGATACGAGCGGCGAGGAAACCGCCGTGCGCCTGTCGACCCGCCACGCCTACGAAAAACCCGGCACCTATTTCGTTACCGCCCGGGTCACCTCCCACCGTGAGGGGAACAAAAACGCGCACTGGCGCCGGGTCACCAACGTCGCCTCCGCAAGGGTGGTGGTTTCCTGAAGCAATTGGCGGTCGCCGTACCGGAATCGGGAAAACGCCCCGCTGCGGTGACCGCCATTGTTGCAACAGGAAGGCTTCAGCCAACCCAACCGGCGGCGACAAAACCGCCCGCCAGCCAGATCATGGCGATGATGCTCACCGTCTTGATGATGGGGCCGCCACTGTGGTGATGATGGTGGTGGTGATGACCCTCATGGTCGCTGTCTTTCCGGTCCCGGCGCCATAGCCAGGCCAGCCCGACCGTGACGGCAATAAACAGCAGATTGAGCCAGAAACCGTAGTTGATCTGGAAGTGATCCCGGTCGGTGATCTTCACGGCCCCCGGCTCCGGCAGCATATACAGGGCCAACAGGCCGTAATGCATCAGCACCGAAACCACCACCAGCCCGCACAACAGCGTAACGAGAATATAAAGGGCCATTTTCCAGCCGTAATAAGTGGCATTGATACGCAATACCGGCAGCACCACCAGGTCGGAAAAGATAAAGGCCATGACCCCGGCAAAGCTGACACCATGATCGAACAGCAATGCCGCCAGTGGGATATTGCCCATGGAGCCGATAAAGGTCAGGAACGCGGCAAAAGGACCCACCAGGGTCTGGAAGAGCACGGCCCAGAAGCCGGGATTGCTGGCATTGTCGCCGCCGGAGCCAATAAACAGGGCTTCGAAGAAGCTGTCGGGGACGAACGCCGCGATAATACCCGCCACGGTGAAGCCGATTAACACGTCCCGCCAGACCATTTGCCATTCCATGACGTACTTGCGGCCGATGGCCTGCCAGCCCGCCATGGTGCGGATTTTTTCTTTCCAGTCACCCGCCTGGTCGCCATCGCCGTCGTCGTCCGAACCCAGGCGTTCCCGAACTTTCTCCACCATCCGCCAGGGCCGGGTCACCTTGACGAACAGCCAGGCGAAGAGAATCAGCAGGAAACCACCCACGTACTCGCCCACCACAAACTGCCAGCTCAGGAAGACCGCGATCACGATACCCAGCTCGATCACCAGGTTGGTGGAGGCGAGCAGGAACGCCAGGGACGGGATCAGGCCCGCGCCCTTCTGGAACAGAGCCCGGGTGGTGGCCAGGGCGGCGAAACTGCAGGAACTGGAAATAAAGCCGAAAAACGTGCCCAGGGCCACGCTCTTGGGCCCGGTCTCGCCCATGGTGCGCTTCATGCGCTCCTCGGTGACCAGCACCTGGATCAGGCTGCTGATCAGGTAGCCGATGGCGAAGGCCCAGAAAGCCATCCAGAAAAAGCCGGCGCTGGTCATGGCGGCCTCGTGCCACCGTTCCAGAAAATCGGTCATGGCATTCTCCTTACCAGTAAAAATTGTCTCTAAAACGCTAAAACCAGAATCGGACCCGGGCACGCTGTCTATCTTGAAACGCAGGAGGATGCCGTGCCAGTGAGAGGGCTGTCCTCATCCCACTGGTTGACGACCCGCTAGCGCGCGTCCTGACCCTCACAGACCTGGCATCGGCCCCGGCATGGCGCCATTGCAAGCCGGGAGCCGCGCGGCGATCGGTCTCGGCAACGTCTTGCTCCACCGTCGTTAACCTCTGTCAATGCTCGTGATCGCCGTGGTGTTGATGGGAGTCGAGCCCGCCGGCGGTATCTGTTGCACTTTCCCCGCCACCGGCGCCGGCCTTCGGGAAACCATCGCCCTCCACCTGAGGACCCTCCCCGCCCGGTGTTTTCGCAGGGGCCGATCCCGAGCGGACAGCCGGCTCGTTGCCACCCTCATTCACATGACGATGATCGTGACCGTCGGCCCCGCCCGCCTGCCGCGCCCGCTCAACCAGCTCCCGGTAGCCGTCACTGTCCAGATGTTTGGCCCGGCGGACAAAGGCCGCCAGTTGCCACAATTGCTCGTCGTCGTGAGTTGGTCCGAACGCCGGCATTCCAGTCATGCGAACGCCGTGGCTCGCCACCCAGAAGATCTGGGCCATGCCGTGCTCGCCCATCAGCTCAGTTAAATCCGGAGGCGGCGGATTCATCCCCTGGCTCACCGTCGTGGCCTCAAGCCCGGGCGGGGTGTGGCAGCCGCTGCACATCTGCTCGAAGCTCCGGGCGCCGGCCAGGACAGTGTCTTCGTTATCGAGGCCGGAGGGCACGGCGATGTTTTGGGCCCGTTGCGCCAGACTCCTGTGATAGGTGGTGTGCATCAGCCACTGCAACCAGGTGGGCTCGGACACGCTGGCGGCAATGGTGGCCGAGCCGCTGGCCACATAGCCCACGGCGGCGGCAACGGCGACAACAGTGGCAAACACAAAACCGTAGATAAACGCTTTCATAACGGACTCCAGGCCGGAATTGACGGCGATCGGGTACGGTAAGTCGGGACGCGTCCGGATGCCCCCAAAAGGGCAAATCCCTGACCCAATTCGTTCCTGTCAGGTGCCGATGGGCCGGCGAAAAAAACCTCAGCAGCCAAGGCCGGGCACGCTATTTAGTCCGTAAGCGCAGGGCATTGCTGACCACGGATACGGAACTCAGGCTCATGGCCAGGGCGGCGATAATGGGCGACAGCAACAGGCCCGTGAAAGGATAGACCACCCCCGCCGCCACCGGCACGCCGATGCTGTTGTACAGAAAGGCAAAACCCAGGTTCTGGCGCATATTGGTAACGGTCAGCCGGGACAACTGGATGGCCTCGGCAATACCGCGCAGGTCGCCTTTCACAAGAGTGATCTGGGCGCTGCTCATGGCCACGTCGGTCCCCGTGCCCATGGCGATACCCACCTGCGCCTTGGCCAGGGCCGGAGCATCGTTGATGCCGTCGCCGGCCATGGCCACCTTGCGCCCTTCGTCCTGGAGCCTGCCGACAATATCGAGCTTGGCATCGGGGGTGACCTCACCGTAATAATCATCGATGCCCAGTTCCCGGGCCACCGCCCGGGCGGTTTTCTCACCGTCGCCGGTGGCCATGATGATCCGGACACCTTCCCCCCGGATAGCTTCAATGGCGGATTTGGTGGTTTCCTTGATGGGATCGGCCACGGCCAGGACGCCGGCCAGCCTGCCGTCCACCCCCAGGTGGATAACGCTCGCTCCCTGTTCCCGGAGTTGGTCGGTATCGGCGTCCAGAGTCCGCCAGTCGATGCCGGCGCGCTCCATCAGCGCGGTATTGCCCAGCGCAAGTCGTTTACCCGCAACCACACCGGTAACGCCGATCCCCGACTCCGAATCGAAGTCTTCGGGTCGGGTCAGGTCCAGTTTCCGTTCCCGAGCGGCCTCGACAATGGCCGCGGCCAGCGGGTGTTCGCTGCCCTGGTCCAGGCTGGCGGCCAGGCGCAGCACCTCGTCTTCCGTGAAGCCCTCGGCCGGGATGGCCTGGCGGAAGGCGGGGCGCCCCTCGGTGAGCGTGCCGGTCTTGTCGACCACCAGGGTATCGACGTGACGCAGGGCCTCGATGGCGGCGGCGTCCCGGAACAGAATTCCCCGGGTCGCGCCCTTGCCCGTGGCCACCATGATCGACATGGGGGTGGCCAGACCCAGGGCGCAGGGACAGGCGATAATAAGCACGGACACTGCCGCAATCAGGCCGTGGACCCAACTGGGGGCCGGCCCCCAAAAACCCCAGGCGAATAAGGCGAGGACGGCGATAGCCACCACGACCATGACAAAGTAGCCGGCAACGACATCCGCCAGCCTCTGCATGGGCGCCCGCGAGCGCTGGGCCTGGGCCACCAGTTCGACGATCCGCGACAGGGTGGTGTCCCGGCCCACGTGCTCGGCGCGGATCACCAGGCTGCCGCTGGTATTCATGGTGGCGCCGATAACCTTGTCGCCGACCCGTTTGCTGACGGGGACCGGCTCGCCGGTGAGCATGGACTCGTCCACTGCACTGCCACCCTCCTCCACTTCGCCATCCACCGGCACCTTCTCCCCCGGGCGCACCCGCAGGCGTTCGCCTTCTCGGACGTCGGAAAGCGGCACGTCCTCTTCGCTGCCGTCGTCGTTGATGCGCCGGGCGGTGTCCGGGGCCAGTCGCAACAGCGACTTGATGGCCTCGGAGGTCTGGGAGCGGGCGCGCAGCTCGAATACTTGTCCCATCAGGGTCAGGGAGATAATCACCGCAGCCGCCTCGAAATAGACGGCCACCCGCCCGTTTTCCACGAAGGATGAAGGAAAGACGCCCGGGGCCACCGTGGCTACGAAGCTGTACAGGTAGGCGGCTGCCGTGCCCAATCCGATAAGGGTCCACATATTGGGGCTGCGATTGATCACGGACTGGACACCGCGAACGAAGAACGGCAGGCCACTCCAGAGCACCACGGGTNNNTTGTGCCAGGCCGGAGGCAGCCAGCCATGCCCGAACATGGCCAGCACGAATACCGCCAGGGTAAAGGGCAGGCTCACCCAGAAACGGCGTCGGAAATCCACCAGTTCCGGATCTTCGCCTTCGTCAAGGGAAGGCATCTCCGGTTCCAGGGCCATGCCGCATTTTGGACAGGTACCCGGCCCCTTCTGGCGTACCTCCGGGTGCATGGGACAGGTATACCAGGCATCGCTGTCGCCTTCTTCCGGGCCCTCGCCCTTGTTCAGGTAGCCTTCGGGGTCCCGGGCGAAGCGCTCCCGGCAGCGGCTGCTGCAAAAATAATAATCCCTGTCCCGGTATTGGAAGTGATGCCCGGAATCCCCGGATACAGCCATTCCGCACACCGGGTCCTTCATTCCCGTTTCCCGCCCCCCTTGCCGGTGGTGACAGCACTCTTCCTGTTCGCTCATCGGGATACCTCGCTTGCGGATGATTCTTCGTGAATGACGTCCCGATCCGCCCCGAAACGGGACTCGATAAGCCGGCAAACGCTGTGGCCGTCGGGCGTACTGTCGTGCATGTTCCGCCATTCGCTCATGGCGGTTTCCATGCGCGCGCACAGGGCGCTCAGTTCGTCGATCTGGCGGCGGGTTTCCGTGATCCGTTCCGCCATAAGCTCTCGCACGCGGGGGCAGGGGGACCTGCCCTTGCCGGCCTCCTCGAAAATCTCCCGGATATCCGCCAGCCGGAAGCCGAGCGTGCGGGCACAACGAATAAAGTGCAACCGCGACAGATCCCCTGCCGAAAAAACCTGGTAGCCGTTCGCCGGATTTCGCACGGGCGCGAGCAGCCCGATATCCACATAATGGCGGACCGCATCCGGGGTGACGCCCGCCTGTCGGGCTATTTCACTCATCTTCATAACAAGACCGGTTTGCCAAAGGGCTCCATACAACCATAGACACCCTAAAACCCCGGGGCAACCCCGGGGTCAAGACCCCGGCACAACCCACAGCTCCGGCCAGAGATCGGCCTTTCTTCAACCCCTGCTACAGTAAAGGGAGCGGCGTTATCATTGAGGGGACGGTGTTACCATCCGGGTTCACTTCCACCGGCGGCAGGTTATGGCAATAATCTGGCACAAGGTCTTCAATCTGCACGGTAGCGGGGCGCTGGCCAGGAGCCTGTGCAGGTTGCTCGACGTGGAAAACGGCACATTCGAATGCAGCGCTTTTCCCGACGGCGAAACCTATCTGCGGATTCGCGAGGACGTCGACGGTCTCAATATCGTCATCCTGGCAGACCTCTGCCGGCCCGACCGCCGCACCCTGCCATTGCTGCTGCTTGCCGAAACCCTCCGGGACCTGGGAGCACGGCGCGTGGTGCTGGCGGCCCCCTACCTGCCCTATATGCGCCAGGACAAGCGCTTTAACCAGGGGGAAGGTATCACCTCCCGCTACTTCGCCCGGTTGCTGTCGCACTATTTCGACGGCCTGGTAACCGTGGACCCTCATCTGCATCGCTATGGCGATCTGTCGGAGATATACAGTATTCCCACCCGCACCGGCCACGCCGCGCCCCTGATCGCCGACTGGATTGCCGCACAGGTAGACAGGCCCATCCTGGTCGGCCCGGATAGCGAGAGCGAGCAGTGGGTTTCGGCGGTGGCACGGCAGGCGGACGCACCTTTTACGGTTCTGACCAAGACCCGGCACGGGGATCGGGAGGTATCGGTAAGCATGCCCATTATCGACCGCTGGCCGAACCATACCCCGGTGCTGGTGGACGATATTATTTCCAGCGGCCACACCATGCTGGAAACCCTGTCGCGGCTGGAGGCCCTGGGTCTGCCCGGCGCCGTGTGCATCGGTATCCACGGTATTTTTGCCGAGGGTGCGGACACGGCACTGAACAAAAAGGCGGCGCGCCTGGTCACCAGCAACGCGATTCCCCATCCGAGCAATGCCATCGATATCGCGGGCCCTTTGGCGGAAAGCATCGAGATGATTGAGTGAATAGATGCAATCGAGAATACGTGAAAGGCGCCGGAACCCTTCAATACAACCGCCGTTTCGCTAAACGGCCGCAAAGGAAAAAATATGCCGGAACCCTCCACTACCGCCCTCCACCGACAAACTGTCGCCAACCGGTTACTGAGTCTGGCACTGGTCACGCGACCGGCATTCCTGACGGCTTCGATACTGCCGGTCCTGACCGCCCTGGCCGCCAGCTGGCACTGGCGCAATGACCTGGACTGGGGGGTTGCCGTCCTGACCCTGGCGGCCGTTGCCCTCATTCACTCCGGCGCCAATGTTCTCAATGACTATTGCGATGCCCGCAATGGTACCGATAGCCATAACCGGGCTCGCATTTACCCGTTTTCGGGCGGTAGCCGCTTTATCCAGAATCATATTTACACCGAAGCGGAGGTACTGCGAATCGCGGTTGTGTTACTCGGTGCCGGTGGCCTTTGCGGCCTTTTGCTGGTTTTTATCGGCGGTCCGCTGGTGCTGGCGCTGGGCGTCACGGGCGGCCTGCTCGCTATCGCCTATTCCGCCCCCCCGTGTCTGGCGTGCCGGGGAATCGGCGATGCGGTTATCGCGGCCTGTTTCGGTATCCTGCCCATGGCGACGGCCGTGTACCTGCAGCTAGGTTGGATACCCGCATCGACCTGGTGGCTGGGTGCCGCCGTGGGCCTGTTCACGGCGGCCATCCTTTGGGTCAACAGCATCCCGGACATCGAGGCCGACCGGCGGGCCGGCAAATGGACCCTGCCCGCCCGCCTGGGTCCGGCGCGTGCCCGGCGGGGCCTGTGGGGATTCTTTATTACCGGCTTCGGGATTCTGGCCCTGTCCCCGATCGCCGGCGAACTCCGACTGACATGGCTTGCGGCCCTGCCCGCCCTGCTGGCATCCCGGTATCTCGTCGACGAAAAACTGCTGGCGGCGATACCCCTGACCCTGGTCACTCACGCGGCCGTGTGCGTTCTGCTGATAGTGGATTTCATCGCCTTTTGAACCGCTTTTGCTCCGGTCTGACGGCGATCAGGAACCGGCCGGGGGATGCACCAGGTTGGTGTGGCACTCGATACAGGTCATGCCTTTTTGTCGGGCAATGCCGTGCATGGTGCGTCCGGCCTGGCTGCGGGGCTCAATGGCGTCTTTCCTGTGGCAGTGCCGGCAGGTGGCGCTGTCGGTCTCAAGGAACCAGTGACGGGCCTCCTCGGTCAGGGCGGGCCGGCGGGCGGCCCAGGCCTCGGGGCTGTCCAGGTCGCGCACCAGGGTCGCGTAGATGTCGGCCAGCCCCTTCTTGACGTGCACCCAGGTGGCGGGCACCAGTTCGTTGGGGATATGGCAATCGCCGCAGCCGGTAACGACGCCGGTGTGGGTGCTACGGTGCACCGACTGCTGGTAGTAGTCCTTGCCGGCCACGTGCACCTGCATGCTGTGACAGGCACCCGTACAGAATTCCTGGCTGGATATCTTCGGGTCCACCCAGTCGGCGAGCACGACCAGGACAACACCGACTGCAAGGCCGCCGGCGGCCGCCAGCCAGATGGCCCTTTTTCCCTTAACGAAGCTCATAGGTCACTGAGAATACGAGGGTGTTGGCGCGAAAATCCGGGCTGGCGGCGCCGCTCAACAAGACACTTGGATCGGTATCGACGGCCACGCCGTCCAGGGCAAAATCGTCGGTGCTGTAATCCCGGAACCGGTATTGCAGGGCCAGGGAAATCCCCTCGCGGACCCGATAGCGGGCCCGGGCGGTAATATCCCGCCAATCCATGGTCAGATCCGGCAACGGGGCCGCCGTCAGCGCCGAGCCCGCTTCGATATCGTATTCCGTTTCCGAACGGGTCAGGGCATATTCCAGCTCCAGGTCGAGCCGGTTGTTGACCGCCCACTCCAGGCCGGCGCCCAGGGTATCGCTGCGGGACTCGCTGGCCACCCGCCAGCCGTTGGCACTGTTATCGCGCAGCGGCGGCAGGACCATCTGGGGCAGGAAGCCGAGCCACTGGAAGCCGCCCTGATCCCGCTCCTGCCAGGCCCGGCTGGCGTAGCCGTATAGGCTGAACGTTTTGTCGGGACTGTAGGAGGCGTCCAGGGTCAGGTTGCGCCGTTGTGCTTCGGACAGACCGAATTGGCTGTCGGGGTAGTCGTCGTCGCTACGCTGGATCTTCAGCGCCAGGCTGGTGCTCGCGGACGCGGCCCAGTTGAGCACCCAGTCCTGCTGGTCGCGCTCGCGATCGGCCAGGAAAAAAATCCGCAGCGCCGGATCGTTGACGAAGGCATCGGTGCCGTTGGCATCGATAAAGGCCTGGGGGTGGCCGGCCAGATAGGCGGCGTTGCTGTCGTAGGTGCCGCTGCTGCGATCGGCGCGCCGCCACTTGAGCCACCCGGAAACCCGGTCGCCCAGCCGGTAATTGAGCTTCAGGTGGCCGGCATCCTCCTCGGTTTCGTCCACAGGCAGGAAGTCCCGCTCCACGGTTTCCCGCTCCAATCCCACTGAAAGTCGCCAGCCGCCGGAAAAGCGGTAGCCACCCTCCAGTGACAACTGGCGGGTGGTGCGGCTGTAGGGCCGGTTGACCCGAATATCACCGGCCGCGGGGTCCGTGCCCTGCTCCAGGACATCGTGAAGGACAAAGGCGAAGGGCATCCGGTCGGTACGATCGTCCCGGTCGTGGTACCGGTATTTCAGAGCCAGGTTGGTGCGCGCCGTTGGCCGAACGGTCAGGGCAAACCTCGCGTGGCTGATAACGCGCTCGCCATCCAGGTCCGGGGCGGGCAGTGCCAGCGGTGTCGCCAGGCCGTCGTTGACGGTATAGGGCAGGAAGTCGTCGTCCTGCTCATGGCGGGCCCGCTGCAAATCCAGGCTCAGGCGGGCGGTTCTGCCCAGGCGCAGAATTCCCTTGCCGTAGAAAACATGGGCGCTGTTGTCCGGCGCCGGCGCCAGGCGGGCAAAACCCCGGGGATAATTGGCGGCATCGGCAAAGGCGGGGCTGATAAAGGGATTTTGCACGATCAGGGGATCGCTTTCTTCGTCCAGGTCGCTGTAGCGATAACCCCCGGTAAAACTGCCCCAACCGGACTGGTAGGCGAGGGACAACCCCATCTCCCGGGTTTGTCGGTCGATCTCGGAGGGCACGCGGACCCCCAGTTGGGTACCGCCGACCCCGAATACGACGCCGGTTAGCTGATTGCCGCTTTTGTCCTCCAGGCTATAGTCGGCGGCCAGGCTCCAGTTTTCATTAAGGGGGACCAGAAGCTCCGCCTCCACGCGCTTGCGCTTGGTGTGGGTATCCGTCTCCCCCAGGGCGCCGTCCAGGCCGGTGAAACCGGCGACGCCGCTGGCGCCGACCCAGTCGGCCGGCAGCTGCCAGCGATTGCCGCCGGCCCGGTGGAAAGGAATCAGAATGCTATCCAGTTCGTAATGGGGCAATTCCCGATAGGCCACGTCCAGCCGGATACCGCGGGCAAAGCCGAAGCGACCCAGGATCTGGCGCGATTCCAGCCCCAGGTCCCTGCCCTCAAGGCGGTAGTTAATGTCGCTTTCGAACCATTCGCCACCGCTGAAAAAGGCACCCAGGCCGTAGACGCCGTCTTCCCTCAAACCCGTATACTCGCCGAGCTTGAAGCTGTCCCGGTCGTTGCCGATAACACCCAGGGTGATGCGCTGGCCACGAACCAGTGACGGCTGCTCAAAGAGGGAATACTTGTCGCCCAGCAGGGGATTGACAGGCGACGCCAGGGCCTGGCAAACCGCCGCCAGCGCAGACAGGGTGAGAATCAGTTGCCGCTTCATGCCTTGGGCCTCCTATCGGGACAACACCGTACCCGAGGGATGATTGGAACCGTGCACCTGGCTGTGGCAGTTGGTGCAGGCGCCCCCGAGGATTTTGTTGTCGGGCGACGCGCCGGGCAGGCCGGTACCACTGCGCAGGGTGCCGGGGTGGAAGCTCTCGCTGTGGCATTGCTGGCACAGAAAGGGCGGGCGCTGGACCAGAAGATCCGGGTGCACCGAGCCGTGGGGATCGTGGCAGTTGGTGCAGTCGTCCGCAACCGGCGGATGCTCCCACAGGAACGGACCCCGCTTCTCGGCGTGGCAGATGGTACAGGGATCGTTGACCGAGACCGCCTGCAACTGGCCGGGACCACTCCCGCCGTGGGGATTGTGGCAGTCGGCACAGCCCACCAGGCCTTCCTCGATGGGGTGGTGGGAGCGCCGGCGCAGTGCCTGGCGCTTGTCCAGGTGGCAGTCGAAACAGATACCCGCCTGGGCATTTCGGTTCAGAGCCTTCTGGCGGGGCTCGTGGACACTGTGGCAGTCGGCGCAGGCGACGCCGGCCGCGGCATGGGTACTGGCATGCCAGTCGTTTCTGTCGCCACTTTCATGGCAGTCCAGACAAACCGTATTCTGCGCCTCCACGGGTATCTCGCTGTCCGCACCGAAACCCATGGGTTTGACCTGCATGGGACTGGCCACGTGCTCGCTCGCGGGGCCGTGACAGGACTGGCAGCCTTGCCGCTCTCCCGGTGAGGCGGGATCGCCGGACATGAAATGGGGCGTTTCCAGCACCCCCTTTACCGCCGGGGTGTTGTGGCACATCAGGCAGGTTTGCCGTTCGTTATCGACGTATCCATCGGCCTCCTTCCCGCCTTCCCCGGCGAGGGAGGAAACCGGCACAAGCGCCACTACCAGTATAAAGAGAGTGCGGCACAGGTTTCTTATGCCCATATTTCCACCGCTCGTTATTCCCCTGTTGTTGATCCGGAAGTCTAGCTGACCAACCGGCACTTGCCACCCGCCGTTTCGGCGCGCCAGATACTTTCCCGGCGAATGCCTACCCGTCGGACGGGTGTACCTGATGGCATTGAACACAGCTGTTGTCCCCGATGGCCGGATGGGAAGACGGCAATGCCGGGCCGGAATTCTCCTGATGGCAGCCAAGGCAGACGCCGTTCTGTTTCTCCACCGCAAGATCGCTGCCTGTGCCAAAACGCCGCGGACTCACCTGCAGGGGTTTTTCCAGATGGGCCCCGGCCGGCCCATGGCAGGATTGACACCCCTTCTGCGCGCCCGGTGCCCGGGGGCTGGTGGAGGTGAAATGCGGCGTTTTCAGAATCCCCCTGACCGGCGCCGAACCGTGGCACATGAGGCAGGCCCGGGGGTCGTCGGCAACGGTGGTACCGCTATCGGCCGATGCCCTTCCCGCCGGCACCGCCTGTGCCAGTCCGAAAAAAACCATGAAAAGAAAAAAACCGCCTTTTCCCGTGCGCATGGCCGTGCCCGATAACATTCTCTCCACCACCCATTCTAGGTCCTTGGCGAAAACAACAAAGCCTCAAACCGGTTTTGCATGATCTGCATCATTCCACCCGCCTCATTCTCCACCGGAGCCGCTGTCCGGCCGTTCAGCGGGAAAGGGCTCTGGCCACTGCCGACGCCGGCGGCCCCTGCAGACCAAAGGCCCCGCGCCCGCCGTCCACGGGTAACAGGGCGCCGGTGATCATTGCCGCCTCATCCGAAGCCAGCCAGAGAATGGCGGCGGCCTGCTCTTCCGGTTCTATGGGCCTGGGAATGGCCTGTTGCCCGGTGCAGATTTCGGTGATTTGCTCTTCGCTGAAGAGATCCCTGAGCAGGGGCGTAGCGGTGGTCCCTGGCATGATGGCATTGACGCGGATCCCGTATCTGGCGTAATCCGCGGCGGCGAAACGGGTCAGGTGATTAAGGGCGGCCTTGGCCATACCGTAGGCGAGGGTGGCGTGCTTTTCCGCCGCCACCGCCGCCATGGACGAGACATTGACGATGGCGCCGCCGCCCTGGTCGATCATCTGCCCAACCTGCCGCTTCATCAG
>DGNJ01000040.1 GCA_002388905.1 Cellvibrionales bacterium UBA4495 | reverse complement strand
GCGGGAATAGCTCAGTTGGTAGAGCGCAACCTTGCCAAGGTTGAGGTCGCCGGTTCGAACCCGGTTTCCCGCTCCAAACATCAAAGGCGCAGCACTCCGTGTTGCGCCTTTTTTCTTTGTGCGGCCTGTTCTGGCGAGGCTTTCATAAGCACATTGGCAACGGCCCCTGTCTCAATTTGTTATCATTACCGGTTGATCCCGAGGTTCGCAGTAGCGCTGTCGCCATGCCCGGCGTACCCGTCCCGCTCCCGGCCTCTCTGTGTCCCGGAAATTGATCCAGGCAGCGTAACGCTGCCGCCAGTCACCGTTCGAAAGGAGAGAAGCGTCCGCGCATGACTGAATCCGCTCTGACCATCCGCAACCTGCGCAAAGCCTACGATAATGGTTTCGAGGCCCTGAAGGGTATCGACCTGGATGTCGAGCAGGGCGATTTTTTTGCCCTGCTCGGACCCAACGGCGCCGGGAAATCCACCACGATAGGTATTCTCTGTTCCCTGGTGCGCAAGACCGGTGGCCAGGTAAAAATCTTTGGCCTCGATATCGATAGCCGTTTCTCGGAAGCCAAGAAATATATCGGCATCGTGCCCCAGGAATTCAACTTCAACCAGTTCGAGAAGATCTACGACATCCTCGTTACCCAGGCGGGTTATTTCGGCATTCCCCGACGTCTGGCCGAGCAGCGCGCGGAGAAGTACCTGCGCCTGCTGGATCTGTGGGACAAGCGTTCCACCCAGGCGATGATGCTTTCCGGGGGCATGAAGCGCCGCCTGCTGATCGCCCGCTCCCTGGTGCACGAACCGCGCCTGCTGATTCTCGACGAGCCCACCGCCGGCGTCGATATCGAACTGCGCCGGTCCATGTGGCACTTCCTTCGGGAAATCAACCGGCAGGGGACCACCATTATCCTCACCACCCACTACCTGGAAGAGGCGGAGAGCCTGTGCCGCAATGTGGCCATCATCGACCGGGGCCGAATCGTGCAGAACACCAGTATCAAAAGCCTGTTGAAAACCCTCAACCGGGAGGTCTTCATCTTTGATACGCGCGACGCCATCGAGACATTGCCGGATCTGGGCGGGCTGCCGGGGCACCTGCTCGACGAACACAGCTTCGAAGTGGAGATACAGAAAAGCGATTCCCTGAACGGCGTCTTCGACAGACTCAGCCGGCAGGGTGTCGAGATCGTCAGCATGCGCAACAAGGCCAATCGCCTCGAGGAACTGTTCGTATCCCTGGTGCGGGCCAATAGCGACGAGCCCGCCGCGGAAGAAAACGAGGAGGTGGCATGAGCGGCACGGAAAAATGGATTGCCTTTATTACCATTATCGTCAGGGAAGTGCGCCGGTTTCTCCGGATCTGGCCCCAGACCCTGTTGCCGCCGGCTATCACGATCACCCTTTATTTTGTGATTTTCGGAACCCTGATCGGTCCCCGCATCGGACCCATGGCCGGTTTTAACTATATCGAGTTCGTGGCGCCGGGGCTGATCATGCTGTCGGTGATCACTAATTCCTACGGCAACGTGGTGTCTTCGTTTTACGGGGCAAAATTCGGGAAGAGCGTGGAGGAACTGTTGGTGTCGCCGGTTCCCAATTACATTATCCTGACCGGCTTCGTGATGGGCGGCGTCGCCCGGGGACTGGGTGTCGGGGTTATCGTTACCCTGTTGTCCCTGTTTTTTACCCGGCTGAATGTGGAGCACATCGTGGTCACCTGCAGCGTGGTGTTTCTCACCTCCGTGCTGTTTTCCCTCGCCGGTTTTATCAATGCGGTGTTCGCCCGTTCCTTCGACGATATTTCCATTATTCCCTCCTTCGTCCTCACGCCCCTGACCTATCTGGGCGGAATTTTCTATTCCATCGATATGCTGCCCGGTTTGTGGGAGGGCGTATCCAGGGCCAACCCCATTCTCTACATGATCAACGCTTTCCGGTTCGGGGTCCTGGGCGTGTCGGATATCGACGTGGGCTGGGCCTTCCTGATGATTGGGCTTTTTATCGTCGGGCTCTACGCTTATTCCATGTACCTGTTGGTGAACAGCAAGGGGTTGAGAAGCTGACATGAGCGGACCGACCAAGCCCCGCCTCGGTGTCGCCACGGAATATCCCCGGCACTATTCGCCGGAATTGCTGGTGGCCATCCCCCGCGCCGAGGGCCGGGGCGGGCAGGCGCTGGAACAGCCGTTATACGGGGTCGATATCTGGACAGCCTACGAGCTTTCCTGGCTGGAGCCGTCCGGGAAACCGCGCGTGGCTATCGCGGAGATGGTCGTGCCGGCGGATTCCCGCCACATCGTCGAATCCAAGTCCCTGAAGCTCTACCTCAACTCGCTGAACCGGGAAGTTTTCGCCGATACAAATCAGTTAGCGGCCACCCTCGAACGGGACCTGTCCCGGGCGTTTGGCGGCAAGGTCCGGGTAACCCTGTACACGCTGGCCGAGTATGGGGAGAAAGGCATCGGTGTCCCCGAGGGGGAAAGTCTTGATGAACTGGCTGTTTCCTGCGATCGCTACACCCCCGATCCCCAACTGCTGGCCGTGGCGGATGAAAGCCCGGTGTCTGAACGCCTCTATACCGACCTGTTCAAGACCAACTGTCCGGTGACAGGGCAGCCGGATTGGGCCACGGTACTTATCGATTACCGGGGCCCGGCGATGGATCGCACGGGGCTGCTCCGCTACCTGGTTTCCTTCCGGGACCACCAGGATTTCCACGAGAACTGTGTGGAAAGGCTGTTCGCCGATATTCTGGCGCGGTGCCGGCCGGCCTCGCTGACCGTGTCGGCCCGCTACACCCGCCGTGGCGGGCTCGATATCAACCCCTGGCGGAGCACCGAGCCGGACGCGGCACCCCGGTGGCGTCGACTGGCGAGGCAGTAGGCATCATAAATGCTTGGTTCAGGACGCCTCTATTGGGGCTTGGTCTTGCGGCGCAACTGCCGGTAGGCCTGTTCCAGGGAAGCAATGACCTTGTCCCGCTCGTAGTTGGGGACCTTGTCGGTTTCCAGGTAAATGTTGAAGCCCTCGGTCACGTGCTCCAGGTAATTCTGTTCCTTGCCCAGGTTGCGGCGCAGATCCACCACTGAATAGACCTTCACCGGGTCCTGAAAGCCCTTGAGTTTTACCGGTTCCCGCTCGCGACACATGATCACGTCCTTGACCAGTTCGTAGGTCTCCCTCGAAATCAGGATCTCGCCCGCCGAGGCCGCCGACTCCAGGCGGCTGGCCAGGTTCACTTCCGTTCCCAGCAGGGTATAGTCCAGGCGATTCTCGGTGCCGAAGTTGCCCACCGTGCAAAAACCGGTGTTGATACCCATGCGCACATTCAATGGCCGGCGGATACCCTGGCTATTCCAGCGCTGGTGTAACTCCTTCATGCGCCGCTGCATTTCGATGGCCATGGAGACACAGGCCACGCAATCGCTCTTGACGCCGCGGCTCACCGGGTCGCCGAAGAACACCATGATGGCGTCGCCGATAAACTTGTCGACGGTGCCCCCATAGCGGATGGCAATATCGGACATTTCCGACAGGTAGCTGTTCAACAGCTGGGTGAGGACATCCGCTTCCAGTTGCTCGGATAACTCGCTGAAACCCTGGATGTCGGAAAAGAAAATGGTGATCTTCTTGCGCTGGGTTTCCAGTTTGACTTTCTTGCCGGAGAGAATGGCCTTGCGGAGAGTCGGTGACAGATACTTGGACAGCTTGTAGTTGCTGAGCTTCAAGTCCACCAGTGCTTTCTTTGTCGCTTCCATGGACTGGGCAAGTGTGCGGTTTTGCCGGTGCAGGTGATAGGCCATCAGGCAGAAATAGAAGGGCACTGTCAACAGGGCCAGGCTGTTGACGCGGGTGGCCGGGGCCAGCCATACCGGCTCACGGAGCGTTAGCGTGGCCACCAGCCCGACGGTAAAGACCGCCATCTGTTCCAGCAAGCGCGGAAAACCGCCGTAGGCCAGTGCGCGAACAAGCACCATGGTGCCGAGGATAACCAGCGGCACCACGTCGAGACCGATATAGGCGATAAAAATGCCCAGCAGCAGGGCATCCAAACTATCGAGGATGCGCAGGAGAGCCGGGTTGGGCTTTTGCCCGGCGCGGGTGTGGGTGGCGGCGAAGGTTGCCACCACGTAGGCCAGGGTTCCCAGGGCAATGCCCAGGAATAGTGGCCGGCCCAGTGCGTTGTCGAAACTCGCCGCGGCAATGGCAACCACGGCCAGACCCGCCAGAAGCCGGAAGACGACCGGGTTCAGCTGTGGGGGAGCCGTCGGCTCGGTATCGGTGGCGGGGCTGGAGCCTAGCATGGCGCACAGTTTAGTGCCATTTCGGGACCGGAGTCTACGGAGCCTGGCCTCAATGCTACAATGCCGATCGGATCGGCCAAGGCAGGAGGAACAATTGCAAGATTCACCAGTGCTGGAAGTTCTCAGCCAGCGGGTATCCTGTGGCAAGTTGACGGAGCCCGGGCCCAGTCCGGAGCAACTTCTTCAAATCAAGCGCGCCGCATTGCGCGCCGCCGATCACCGGCTGCTGAGACCATGGCGCTTTCTGGTCGTTGAGGGCGATGCCCGGTACCGCCTCGGAGAGCTTTTTGTGGAGGCGGAAACCCGGCGGAAAGCAGAGTTAGAGGACAAACAGCGGGACAAGATTCTCGCCAAGCCCCTGAGAGCCCCTACCCTTATCGTTGCCGTCGCCCGTTGCAGGGATGATCCGAAGGTGCCGGAGGTCGAACAACTCCTGTCAGCCGGGGCCGCCGTACAGAATATGCTCAATGCCGCCTTTGCGCTGGGTGTGGGCGCCATGTGGCGGACCGGCGGTTTCGCCTACGACGACCACGTCAGGGCCGGGTTGGGCCTCGGTGAAAGTGACAGGATCGTCGGTTTCCTCTACCTGGGTACGCCGGCAACGGCCCTCAAGCCAGCCCTCGATATTGACCCGGACGACTACTTCAGCACCTGGCCCTGACGTTGCTTTTGCCCGGCGTCTTGTGTAGAGTTGCGGCCTCGAAAAAAGCCGCTCCAAACGCATCCCGAAAAAAGCGATGAGCCGGCTCGACCGGCCCCAAGCACCCCCACGGGCCGACAGACAATTCGATTGGTGAGGTGTCCGAGTGGCTGAAGGAGCACGCCTGGAAAGCGTGTATACGTTTACGCGTATCGAGGGTTCGAATC
>DGNJ01000101.1:38967-40796 GCA_002388905.1 Cellvibrionales bacterium UBA4495 | reverse complement strand
CCCGCTTCGCCGATGGCGAAGTACTGCGGGCCGGCCACGCCTACCAGGAGGCGGCGGGAACCACCGGTGAACGGCCGTCCCTGTTCGGGGAGGCGTCGTCGTGAGCCTGAGCGATCTCGATATCGATTTCTACGAATCCGAGGACCCGGTCTGGAATCCCGCCCTCCTGACCATCCCCGTGCCCGGCATCCGCAAAATGGTGAACCTGGCGGCCAACCTCAAGGATGTTATCCATCTGTCCATCGGCCAGCCCGACCTGCCGGCACCGGAGCACGTGGTTGAGGCCTCCGTGGAAGCCCTGCGCGCCGGCCAGACCGGATACACCATGGATGCCGGGCTGCCGGAACTGCTCGAGGCCCTGGCCGAGTACTATGGCGAGCGCTGCGACCGCACCCTGGTACCGGAAAATATCCTGGTGACCACGGGTGCCACCGAGGCCATCTACCTGGCCCTGACCGCGGTGTCGGGGCCGGGCCGGGAATTCCTGGTGACGGATCCGGCTTTCATGCTCTACGCGCCCCTGATCCGCATGAATGGCGGCGAGGTGCGTTTTCTGCCCACCCGGGCCGAGAATGGCCACCAGCTCGACCCGGACGAAGTGATTGATGCCTTTACGCCCAATACCCACGCCATCGTGCTCAACTCCCCCAACAATCCCACGGGGGCCGTGTATCCCCGGCGGGCCCTGGAAGCCATCGTTGAAGAAGCCGCCTACCGGGGCATCTACGTGATCAGCGACGAGGTCTACGACCATCTGGTCTACGATGGTGTCGAATACGCCAGTGTCCTGTCCTGCTGCAGCGATCTGGACCATGTCATGGTGGTCAGCAGTTTCTCGAAGACTTTCAGCCTGGCGGGCATGCGGGTGGGCTGGCTGATCGCCAGCCAGGGCGCCATCAAGAAACTGCGTCGCTACCATATGTTCACCACCACCGTGGCCAACACGCCCGGCCAGTGGGCCGGTGTGGCGGCGCTGCGCGGCGAGCGCCGCTTTGTGGAGGATATGGTAAAGGTCTACCAGCGGCGCCGGGACCGGCTTATGGAGTTGGTGGACGCGACCCCGCACCTGACCTGCTACAAGCCCCAGGGGGCATTCTATCTGTTCCCCTCCCTGCCCGACGGGGTCACCGGCAGCAATGTGGCCCTGCGCCTGTTGCGGGAGACCGGCGTCTGCACCATCGGCGGCGACACCTTTGGCGAGCACTGCAGCAACGCCCTGCGCATCAGCTACGCCACCTCCATCGACAACCTGGAAAAGGCCTTCGAGCGCATCGTTCCCTGGATGGAGAAGCAGGATTTTGACTGAGTAAGTCCAGCCGGGCCAAAGCCCGCTGGTTGGCGATTCGCTGGGTATGTAAATTATCGCTTACTTTCAGGTATTGGCGCTTTCCCGGTAGGGCAGCAATGCCCGCGCCTCGCGCTGGTAGCGTGCCAGATGCGCCGCCTCTTCCTCGACGAAACGCCCGATGGCCTCGACAAAACCCGGTTCGGCGATCCAGTGCAGTGACCTGGTTAAAACCGGCTCGAATCCGCGCAGGATCTTGTGCTCCCCCTGGGCGCCGGCGTCGAATCGCGCAAGGCCCCGCCGGATGGCGAAGTCGATGCCCTGGTAGTAGCACAACTCGAAATGCAGGTAATCGTATTCCCGCACACAACCCCAGTAACGGCCGTACAGGGTTTCGTCGTCGAAGAAATAGAGCGCGCAGGCCACCGGCTCGTCACCTTCGCGGGCCACGGCCATCATGATCTGTTCGGGCATGACCTCGCCCAGTTGCAGGAAAAAATCCCGGGTCAGGTAGCCGCCGGAGCCGCTGCGTTTCAGGTAGGTG
>DGNJ01000101.1:33596-38921 GCA_002388905.1 Cellvibrionales bacterium UBA4495 | reverse complement strand
CCTGGGCCGCCACACCCCGGCGTTCCCGGCGTACCATCTTGCGCTTGCGGGAGATCATGGCAGCGAGGAATTCCTCGAAATCCCCGTAATCCCTGTTGAACCAGTGGTATTGAATGCCGGTCCGGGTCAGCAGGCGGGGATCGTCCAGGTGATCCCGGGTCTCGGCATCCGGGAACAACAGGTGCCAGCTTGAAGCGCCGTCGGTCTCGGCCCGGGCAATGGCGTCGTCGACCAGTTGCCGGGTCAGGGCACCCCGGTCGACACCGGGGGCGAAGCGAATCCTGGGGCCGGTGGCCGGGGTGAAGGGAATGGCCGTCAGCAGTTTGGGGTAATAGGCCAGGCCGTAGCGCTGGTAAGCGCTGGCCCAGGCCCAGTCGAACACGTATTCACCCCAGGAATGGTCCTTGAGATACAGGGGCATAAAGGCCTCGGTTACCCCGCGGCGCTCGATGCGCAGGTGCCGGGGCGCCCAGCCGGTCGCGGCGTGGACGCTGCCACTGCGTTCCAGGGTGTCGAGAAAGGTTTCCCGAAGGAAGGGATACTGCAACATGGGGACATTTTGCAGGGAAACAGAGGGCCCGGCAATCGGTCCGGCGGATTACTTCCCGCGCTTGCCCGGGTTGCCGGGAATCTTGAACAGGCAGCTGAAAATGCTGCCCTTGCCCAGGGTGCTGCGGATTTTCAGCGTGGCGTTGTGGCGGTTGAGCACGTGCTTGACGATGGCCAGGCCCAGACCGGTGCCGCCGGAAGCGGTGGCGCGGCTGTCGTCGACCCGGTAGAAACGCTCGGTGAGGCGAGGCAGGTGCTTGGGATCGATGCCGATACCGTCGTCGGCGACCCGCACGCGGATGCCTTTTTCGGTCTTTTTGGCGCTGATATCGATGTTGCAGCCTTCGGGGTTGTGCTTGATGGCATTGAAGATAAGGTTCGAAAAGGCGCTGTGCAATTCCCGGCTTTCACCGGGAATGTTAAGGCCCGGTTCGCATTTCACGTCGATGGTATGGGTTTCCCCGCACAGCACCCGGGCGCCGTCGACGATTGCGTTCAGCAGGCTGCACAGGTCCACGGGGGTGCGATCCGGAGAGGGCGAGGTGGATTCCAGGCGCGACAGCATCACCAGGTCCTCGGTGAGGACGTTGAGCCGGCCGGCCTGTTGCTCCATCTGTTTGAGGGCGCGCTGCCAGTGGGGCGGCAGCCTGTCCAGGTCCCCCTGGAGGGTTTCGATATAGCCGGTGAGCACGGTCAGGGGGGTGCGCAGTTCGTGAGAGATATTGGCCACGAACTCCTTGCGCATTTCCTCCAGGTTGCGCAGGCGCGTGATGTCCCGGATGGTCAGGACGACCTCGCCCCGACCGAATTTGCCGGCGGAAAACTGCAGGATGCGCGCCGGGTCGTAGGGGGAATTGAGCTCCAGGGGCTGGGCGTAGGTGTCGGCCTGGATGAAGTGCACGAACAACGGGTTGCGTATCAGGTTGGTGATGGCCTCGCCCTTGTCCGTGTCGCGCAGGTTGAGCAGCTCGGTGGCGGTGGGGTTCCACCAGTCCAGTGACAGATCGGCGTTGAGCAGTACCAGGCCGTCGTCCAGGGCGGAGGTGATCTGGCGGATGCGCAGGGCCAGGGCGGCGTAATTGCGCTTGGCCTGCTCGATGCGTTTTTTCAGGCGATACAGGTAATCGGAAATGTCGCCCCAGACACCGCTGGCTTCCGGCGGCAGGTCGTCCGAGTCCGAGGCCAGCCAGGCATAGAGCCGGTTGATCCTGTGCAGGGTGAAGAGCATGTAGGCGGTGCCGCCCACCAGCAGGGTGGTTAGCGGATAGCCGTTGGCCCAGCCGAACAGTACCAGGAACAGGGCGAGTGCGGCGATGCGCTGGACTTCGGTGCGTAAACCTTCCTGCAAAACGGCCTCTGTCGGTTACCGGATCGGGACGGCGAGATTGTGTCCGCTGGCGGCGCCGATGTCGAGGGGCACTGCTTTCTAGCGGCAGTGCTGGTCAGAATCAGTGTTCGGCAAAACGGGTGGAAAAGCGATAGCCGGCGCCGCGCACTGTCTGGATGAGCTGGTCGTGGTCCTTGTGGGCCAGTGCCTTGCGCAACCGGCGGATGTGCACGTCGACGGTGCGCTCGTCCATATAGACGTTCCCGCCCCAGACGTGGTCGAGGATCTGGTCCCGGGAGTAGACCCGATCCTGGTGGTTGATAAAAAAGCCCAGCAGGCGGAACTCCGTGGGCCCGATGCTGACCGTGTGGCCGTCGATGGTGACGTGGTGGCTGATGGGGTCGAAGACCAGATCCCGGGCGGTGACCACTTCCTCGGGTATCTCCGGCTGCTTGCGACGCAGCACCGCCTTGATACGCGCGATCAGTTCCCGGGGCGAAAAAGGCTTGGTGATGTAATCGTCGGCGCCCACGTCAAGCCCCTGGACCAGGTTGTCCTCCTGGGTCTTTGCGGTGAGCATGATCACCGGCTGTTTGGCGGTGAGTTCGTCCCGTCGCAGGCGGCGCAGCAGTTCCAGGCCGCTGGTGGCCGGCATCATCCAGTCCAGCAGCACCAGATCGGGCTGGTCGTCGATGATCAGGGCATGGCCATCCCGGGCATTTTCCGCCTGCAGGCAGTTGAAACCGGCGGCCTCCAGGGAAATGCTGACCATGTCGCGGATGGCCGCCTCGTCGTCGATAATGAGAATGGTCTGTTCAGCCATGGGATCCGGGCACCTCAATGTGCCGCCTATTAAAAGTCCCTGAGATGACATTATTGTGACAGAAAAATGCCCGAGGGCCAGCGCAGGGGCCTCAAGGCCAGGGAAGGTGATAGTCCAGCACCAGGCCCGCAAAGAGGGTAACCCCCACCCAGCGGTTGTTGAGGAAGGCCCGGAAGCACGCATCACGGTCCCGGTGGCGGGCGATGGCAAGCTGGTAGATAAACAGGGCCGCCACGCCCCCGACACTGAGAAAATACCAGCCACCCAGGCTGAAGCTCGCACCGGTGAGAATAAAGGCGAGGACGGTCATCCCCTGGAGGATGGCGATAATAGGCAGATCCTGTTCGCCGAACAGGATGGCCGTGGACTTTACCCCGATTTTCAGGTCGTCGTCCCGGTCCACCATGGCGTAGAAGGTATCGAACACCATGGTCCAGGTAAGCACGCCCACCACCAGGGTCCAGAGGGGCGGCGGCAGTTCGTTGGCCTGGGCGGCGAAGGCCATGGGAATGGTCCACCCCCAGGCCAGGCCCAGCACCACCTGGGGCAGGTGCGTGTAGCGCTTCATGAACGGGTAAACGGCGATGATGACCGCGCCGATGCAGGCCATCTGCAGGGTCAGGGTATTGGTCAGCAGGACCAGTCCCAGTCCGATCAGGGAAAGCACCGCGAACAGCGTCAGCGCCTCCCAGGGCCGGATTTTGCCGGTGGCGATGGGCCGGTAACTGGTGCGCCTGACGTGAGCGTCGATATGGCGGTCGGCAAAATCGTTGATCACACAGCCCGCCGCCCGCATGACAAAGGCACCGGCGATAAAAATAACCAGGAGGCGGATATCCGGCAGGCCGTCGGCGGCCAGCCACAGTCCCCAGAGCGCCGGCCACAGCAGAAGGATAGTACCCTCGGGCTTATGCAGGCGGGTCAGGTGGATGAAATGGGGCAGGCGCTGGCCAAGGGTCGTCATCGCATTCCAGAAAAGGCGGATTCAGCCGCTATTGTATTTATTCGCACGACGATTGCACGGCCTCGCCGCCCCCGGCGATTCCCGATGGTCGTCCCCCTGTCATCCGGCAGGCGCGAAGGCGGGCAGGAAAACCTCCCCTACCAGCAGCGGCTTGTCGTCCACCCGGAAAACCGAGCGCCGGCCCCACAGAAACGTGCCCGCCGGAGCCAGCCCCGCCGGCAGGTGCGCCCCGTCCACACGCGCCACGGCCACCGGCCCGCGACGCATGGAAGGGTAGCGGAACAGCAGGTCGCCCAGCGGCCGTTCGTCCAGGCGCCGGAACCGGCGCAGCCGGCCCGTGAGCGTGCGCAGCGGCAGAATGCTGCGGGCGTAAACCCAGGGCTCGCCCCGCCCGTAAAGCACCACCTCCCGGATCAACGCCCAGCGCCGGTCCGGCAGTCGCAGCACCCTTTGCTCCGAAAAAGCCGGCAGTCCCACCGCCTGGTGAAGCACCCTGACCCGGAAATCGCCGGCACTGGCCGTCACCAGCCGCCGGGTCAGGGAGCCCTTCGTGGCCAGCCAGTCCTGCCAGAACAACGGCATACTGCCGTTGAGCCAGTGGTCGAGGAATCGCCACCGGGGACGGAAAAGTGCATGGCCGGGCGGAGTGATTGCAGTCAAGGCAAGGTACGGCGCTGAAATTCGGCTCCATTCTAAAGCAGGCCGGCCGGGGCACAAAGCCGAACTGTGCCTGTATTATCGATATAGCCAAAAGGATCGTTACTTGTCTGCGACTGAGAGGGCGGGTAAGTTCTGGCTGGAAAGGTCCGGCGGAATTGTTCTTGCCGGATTTCGATTTCAAAAGTCACTTTGAGAAACTCGTTGCACTTAGAGATTGAAACCGCCCTGTTATAAAGGAGTTCGCAATGACGATAAATCTCAGGGAAGCTGATGGCGTGGAAATAAAATCAAAACATCGAGCAACATGTCATTGCGGTGCCGTTGAAATAGAGCTTTCCTTGCCTGATGGATTAATCGACGTTCGTCGGTGTGACTGTTCCATATGTCGTCGCAGGGGTGCAATCATCGCTTCAGTTCCTCTCGCGGACATAAATATCCTCAAGGGCGGTGAGGATCTGAAGTTGTATCAATTCAATACTAAAACAGCAAAGCACTTCTTCTGCAACAATTGCGGTATCTACACACATCATCAACGTCGCTCGAATCCGCGCCAATATGGTTTCAATGTGGCTTGCCTTGAAGGGATTAACCCACTGAAAATGGAAGGGATTCCCACCTATGATGGTGTCAACCATCCAGCAGATCGCGACTAACGCATATAACAATCACAAGAAGTCGGTGCGTGAAGCTACGTTGTGGGCGTTATGGCTAAAATCGAAAAAGGACGTGAGCGTGGATGAATTCCAATTAATTATAGACCTCCATAAAAGCGCAAATCGTCAGGGTCCCGGAGGCGATGAAGAAACAGAAAAGGCAATCGATCTTGCCTGTATAGACCGGAACGCGTCACTGAAAATTGCGGATATAGGCTGTGGTACAGGGGCTTCCACGTTGGTTTTGGCGCGTTCGCTCAATGCAGAGATAACGGCAGTAGATTTGTTTCAGGACTTTCTCGATGTGCTAGGGCCTGTTCACACTATTTGGATTGCACCTGCTGGAAGC
>DGNJ01000101.1:25718-33536 GCA_002388905.1 Cellvibrionales bacterium UBA4495 | reverse complement strand
CAAAATGGCTCCAGCCCTTCGGGTTGTGGCTAAAAACCCACCACTCTTCGTTACTCGTCGTTCATTTGGAACAACCAAACTACTCTCCTCGTGCCCGCAGCGGCGGACCGCTCCATTGGCGAATTTTTAGTCACAACAGGAGTAATTCAAATAGTGTGAACAGGCCCTAGAAGCCAGAGCGCAAGGTGATGGAGTTTCCGGGAAAATAAAGCTTCTTTGTGCTTCGATGGACGATTTGCCATTTAAAAATGAGGAGTTTGATGTTATCTGGTCCGAGGGCGCGATCTACAACATTGGATTTGAAAAAGGTGTGACAGATTGGAGGCATTACCTTAAGCCAGGTGGGCTGCTGATTGTCTCGGAGATTAGCTGGATTACAAATACGCGTCCTTTGAAAATTCAAACTTACTGGGACAGGGAATATCCCGAAATCGACACGGCTTCAGGAAAAATAAAAGTGCTGGAGAATAATGGCTATTCCCCGATAGGCTATTTTGTTCAACCAGAGCATTGCTGGCTAAATCACTATTATAAACCCATGGAAGCCGGCTTCGACGGTTTCCTCAAACGAAACGGAAATAGTAAAAAAGCTCGCGCAATTGTAGAGTCGAAACGTCGCGAAATGGAGCTTTATGAAAAATATAAAGCGCATTACAGTTACGGCGTATATATCGCGAAAAAGTTAGATATAAAAGGTATATAGAAAACCGCTACTGGCTCCCGGCGCAGGGTGTTGAGTGGCAATCATGGGCGACCATCACGGAAGTTTCAGATCACTATGGCAATTTTACTGTTCGTCGCTGGGCTTACTTTTCTGATTATCGGTGCGGAAGCGTTGGTGCGGGGTGCATCCCGCCTGGCGGCGATTCTTGGCATATCGCCGCTGGTTATCGGCCTGACTGTCGTGGCGTTCGGCACCAGTTCGCCGGAACTGGCGGTAAGCCTCAAGTCAGCGTTGTCGGGCCAGGCCAGCATTGCAGTTGGAAACGTTATTGGCAGTAATATTTTCAATGTCCTCTTCATTCTCGGTCTGTCCGCGCTGATTGTTCCGCTGATTGTGGCACAACAGCTGGTGCGGCTCGATGTGCCTTTGATGATCGCGCTCTCGGTTTTTGTTCTGACGCTGTCGCTGGATGAAAGTTTCAGTCGCGGTGATGGTCTTACGTTGGTCGCCGGGCTCGTTATCTACGTCGGGTTTCTGATTTACCAGAGCCGCAGAGAAAGCGTCGAAGTGAAAAAGGAATACGCAGGGGAATTCGGGATCGAGAGGGATGCCAAAAGCAATTGGATCAAAAATATCAGCCTGGTTCTTGGCGGGCTCGTATTATTGGTGCTGGGCTCGCGCTGGCTTGTCGATAGTGCGGTTTCCTTTGCCCAATACCTTGGCGTCAGCGAACTGGTTGTCGGATTGACGATTGTCGCAGCGGGCACTTCTCTGCCTGAGGTGGTTACCTCGATCATCGCGGCTATTCGCGGAGAGCGCGACATCGCTGTGGGTAATGTGGTCGGCAGTAATATCTTCAACATTATGGGAGTGCTGGGATTTGCCAGTATAGTTGCGCCAACAGGCATCGACGTTTCAGCGGCAGTCATTGGCTTCGATATACCTGTCATGATCGGTGTGGCGCTGGTCTGTCTGCCGATATTTTTTACAGGCGGCACCATCAGTCGTCAGGAAGGTCTATTGTTGCTCGGGTATTATGTGGCTTACACCCTTTACCTCGTCATGGCCGCGTCTCACCATGATGCCCTGCCAAAATATAGTGCGGTCATGCTTTATATCGTGATCCCTCTAACCGTGTTCACTATGATTTTGGCCGCGCGGCGGGAAATGCGGAACCGAAAAAAGAGGATGCCGTAATGAAGACGGCGGCAGGCATAATTCGCCGGGGAAAGGCGCTTTGCTCGCACCACCGCAAATGCCGTTCTAGCCAAGCAAGGCTGTGGAAAACTTTAGCAGGTGAAAGGGCAGCCGCCCGTTATGCCGACTCTCCGCTCCTGACCGGAATCGTTACAATGTAGGCATGCCTCGATTCGCAATAGTGTGTCACCGTTCGTTTAGCGGTCTTGTGGCGACAATATAGGTAGTGGCACTAATGTCGGTTTTTTTACAGTTCTGGCGAAGGGCGCATATGCCCCGGACCATGTGCATCTTTAAGATTCTGAAATATAAAGATAAATATTTTTGGCCCGAAAATTGCTTTTCATGGCCCTTATGCATTCCATCGCAAAGTAGATGTGCGCGGTGGGATAAGATGTCCAACCAGGGAGCAGTTATGCGATCTATTTTTGCACGCTTTTTCGCTATCGCGGGCTTGACGCTCATCGTCTCGGCAGCCGCTCAGGCCAACCTGATAGTCAACGGAGGTTTCGATACCGATCTCTCCGGCTGGACTGTTGACCCGGCTACAACAACGGGCGTTACGTGGGATTCCGGGACCGCCCATGTGGGTCGTCCGGGTCCAAACGGCGTTGCCATTTTTGAGCAGTCATTCGACATTCTCCCGGGCGTGAATAGCCTGTTTGTCGGGTTTGACTATCAATGGCAGGTAAACAGACCAAGCACTCCGGATAATTACCTGGCCGAACTTCTCTACGAATCAGCCTCCGGTACTGTGACCGAGACACTGGTGTCCGAGGACAGCAGTAGCGTGGCATTCAATACCACTTTCGGGTTCTCCAGTACCGTACTGCTTTCAGACCTGAGTGCAGTGCCGAATAACGGGACTATACGCTTCACTCTTGTTGAAGATAACTCAGGCGCGGGCACACGGATCCAGCTGGATAACGTTGTCGTTAACAGGGTGCCTCTGCCGGCCACTATCCTGCTGGTCATTGCGGGTCTTGCCTTCATTAGCCTCAGACAAAGGCATTCGACGGCTGGCAAATAACCTTTCTCATTCCCGGAAGAGCCCTTGTCTCCAGCGGTGGGGCTCGGTCTGGGATGAACGTTCGGTCTCGTAACGCACCACCCACGCCATCTTCGGCCCCAGAAGTTGATTGCCACTGTGTGCCAGCCGGCATGGCGCCGGCTGGGGCTAGTCAACAAGTCGGCGGCAATTCTGCTTCAGAGTTTTCGATTTGGGTCGGGAAGTTTACGAAGCCAGCGCCAGGCATAATTCGTCTGATTAAGGTTCTGCCTTTGGAGCTTCCGTCCTCCCCCCAGCGGGCGATAAATCGGTGGCATATACACAGCACGCTACCCACGCGAATCGTCATCCCCCCATACCACTGCTAATCTCTTTCTGATCAATCGGTAATAAGGGAGAACCCAAACGATAAATTGGCGGCCGCCCGTCTGCTGATTCCCTGCACCGGGCAAGGATTGCTACAATGCAAGGGCGTCCCGGTTGTACGCGCTTTCGATTTCCTCCCCGGCTTCTTTTTTAACGGCAAATGCCATGTCCGACATTAAAACCACTCCTGGCAACGCCATCGTCGGCGGCGGCTCGAAAAAAATCCTCTATACGCTCAACACGGTGCGCCGCATCGGCCTGCGCAAAAGCGCCAAGGCCCTCAAGAGTCATAATGCCTGCAAGGCCTGCGGCCTGGGCATGGGCGGTCAGCGCGGCGGCATGACCAACGAGCTGGACGAATTTCCGGCGGTCTGCAACAAGAGCATCCAGGCCCAGTCCACCGACATTCAGCCCGGCATACCCGCCGAGGTTTTCGATTATCCCCTGAGCGAGTTCCGCAAGCTCAGCGGCCGTGAGATGGAAACCCTGGGTCGTCTGGATACGCCGCTGTTCAAGGCCGCTGACAGCGGCCGGTTCGAGCCTGTTGACTGGGAATGGGCGCTCGATCGCGCCGCCGAACGCTTCGCCGCCACCGACCCGGCGCGCAGCTTTTTTTATTCCTCTGGCCGCGCCTCCAACGAGGCCGGCTTTGTCCTGCAGATGCTTTCCCGGCTGTACGGCACCAACAATGTCAACAACTGCTCTTTCTACTGCCACCAGGCCACGGGCGTGGGCCTGGCGAACAGTATCGGCACGGGCACCTCGACGGTGGAACTGGACGACCTGTCGGAATGCGACCTGGTTTTCGTGATCGGCGCCAACCCGGCCTCCAACCATCCGCGCTTTATCCACAAACTGATGGCCTGCCGGGATCGTGGCGGTCACGTGGTGATTATCAACCCGGCCCGGGAGCCCGGCCTGGTGCGTTTCGCCGTCCCCAAGAGTGCCAGGTCCATGCTCAAGGGCGGCACCTGGATAGCCTCCGAATACCTGCAGCCCAAGATCGGTTCGGATATCGCCCTGCTGACCGCCATCGGCAAGGCGCTGCTGGAAGCCGACCGGCTCGACCGGCACTTTATCGACCGCCACACTCGGGGCTTTGAGGAATACCGGCGCCAGCTTGAGGAGAGCACCTGGGAGGAACTTTGTGCCGCCACCGGCCTCGGCCGTCAAGCGATGGAGAAGACCGCCGAACATTACGCCCGGGCGGAGCGGGTGGTGTTTGCCTGGGGCATGGGTATCACCCACCACCTGCACGGGGTCGAGAACGTCGAGGCCATCGCCAACCTGGCCCTGCTGCGGGGCATGATCGGTAAGCGCCATGCGGGACTTCTGCCCCTGCGCGGCCACAGTAACGTCCAGGGTATCGGCACCATCGGCGTCAAGCCGGTGCTGGCCGGGGATGTATTCGAAAAGCTGGAGCGCAACCTGGGCGTCAGGCTGCCCACGGAGGCGGGCATGGATACCCTGGCCTGTCTGGAGCGCGCCCATGCCGGCGGCATCGACGCGGCGCTGCTGATGGGCGGCAACCTGTTCGAGGCGACGCCGGATTCCCGCTGGGCCGAGCAGGCCTTCGAAAGCATCGGCTTTAAGTTGTACCTGACCACCACCCTCAATCGCGGCCATGTCCGGGGCCTGGACCGGGGCGAGGCGATGATCCTGCCGGTCACCGCCCGGGACGAGGAATGGCAGCCCACCACCCAGGAATCCATGTTCAATTACGTGCGCCTGAGCGACGGCGGCATCCAGCGCCTGGCCAATCCCCGGCCCGAAGTTAATATTCTCTGCGAGCTGGGGGAGCGGCTGCTGCCCAAAAGCCCCGTGGATTTTGGCGCTTTCAAGTCCCACCGCACCATACGCCAGGCCATCGCCGAGGTGGTGCCCGGCATGGAGCAACTGGCGGATATCGACGTGGCCAAACGGGAGTTTCACGTGCGCGGTCGCCTGCTGCATTCGCCCAAGTTCAACACCCCGGACGGCAGGGCGGCATTTGCCAGCCACGACTGGCGACAAATGGTCCGTGCCGACAGCGACTACCCCTTTACCCTGATGAGCGTGCGCAGCGAGGGCCAGTTCAATTCCATTATTTACGAGGAAAGCGACAGTTATCGGGGCACCCGCCAGCGCTGGGTGCTGATGATGGGCGAGGCCGACAGGGAGCGTCTGGGCGTGAAGGCGGGGGACCGGGTCAACCTGGTGTCCGCCCACGGCGAGATGGCGGGTTTGTCGGTGCATCCTTTCGACCTGCCCGCCGGCAACCTGATGGTCTACTATCCCGAAGCCAATGTGCTTGTCGGCCGGGCACACGACGCGCGCAGCAAGACCCCGGCCTTTAAATCCGTGCCGGTGAGGGTGGAATGTCACGATACCGAAAAGGCGCGCCGGAAGGCCGACCCGCGGGGGCCAGTGCCGGTATGATCGCGCCGAGGGTCCCATCAAGGTCAGCCAGTAACGCTTTATGACCGCCGATGACCTGATCGCCACTTTGTCGCTGGAGCCCCATCCCCTGGAAGGCGGCTATTACCGGCGCACGTTTCAGTCCCGCCGCTGTGTGGGAGAAGCCGGCGAGCGCCGGCTGATGAGTTCGATTTACTACATGCTGACCCGGCACAGTCCCGTCGGCTACCTGCACCAGAATACCTCGGATATCGTCCACTATTACCACCTGGGCGCACCGATGAAATACCTGACGGTGTCGCCGGCCGGTGAGGTTGCCGAGCACTGGCTGGGGGTGGACCTGGCCGCCGGCCAGCGCCCACAGCTGCTGGTGCCGGGCGGCTACTGGAAAGCCTCGGCGCTGGTGGGCGGCGATTACAGCCTGATCAGCGAGGCGGTGGTCCCGGGATTCGATTACCGCGACAACGCACTGGCCGGCGAGTTTACCGTCCGCCAGTTGTTCCCGGCACTGCTGGATGACTTACGGTCCTATATCAGGCCGGGTACGGCGTGATCTGCCCCGGAAAGCCGTGCAACAAATTTTTTAAATGCGGGGAGCGCCATGAATGCAAGACAGGTTCAAACTCTCGCCAACTATAATCGCTGGATGAATGAGCGGCTCTACGCCGCCTGCGCGCCGCTGGGCGAGGACGAGCGCAAGCGCGACCGGGGCGCCTTCTTCCGGTCCATCCACGGCACCCTGAATCATCTGCTGGTGGCGGATTCCATCTGGATGGGCCGTTTTACCGGCGAGCCCTATCCCGCAACCTCGCTGGATCAGGAGCTTTACGGCGACTTCGAGTCATTGCGCCGGGCGAGGGTGGCCATGGATGCCACCATCGAGGACTGGGCGGCGTCACTGAGGGAGGGCGACCTTGCCGGAACCCTGGCGTACACCAGTATTCTCAACCCCGAACCACGCCGCTATCCCATGTGGCTGGCGGTGACCCACTTCTTCAATCACCAGACCCACCATCGCGGGCAACTCACCGCCCTGCTCAGCCAGTGTGGCCTGGATTACGGCGTGACAGACCTGATCCAGCTGCCCGGTGCCGGCGATCTTGCTTGAGCGGGTCATCAGCGGCGGCCAGACCGGGGCCGACCGAGCGGCACTGGACGCCGGCCTGGAAGCAGGCTTTGCGGTGGGTGGTTATTGCCCGGCGGGGCGCCGGGCCGAGGATGGACCCATTCCCCGTCGATATCCGTTGCGGGAACTCGCCGGCGGCTACCCGGAACGGACGCGCAAGAACGTCGCGGTGGCGGACGGCACGGTGATCTTTTTCGCCACCGTCATTGGCGGCGGCACCGCCCTGACCCGGGATTGTTGCCAGGAACTCGGCAAGCCCCATTGCCTGGTCGACAGTGACCGCGTCCCGATGGGCGAGGCTGTGCGGTGTGTACGGGGCTTTATCAGCGAGCACGGGATCGCCGTGCTCAACGTGGCGGGGCCCAGGGCCAGCGGTTGTCCCTCGGTATACGAGTATGTGAAGGCGGTAATGACCGGTGTCCTGGCCGATATGGCTCGCTGACGGCATTCGTCGTTGGCGTTGCGGCGCATTCAGCTTTTCAGCTTGTAGCCGGTTTTGAATATCCACCACACGATTGTCAGGCACGCCGCCAGGAACCCGAGAGTCATGGCCAGGCTGATTTCCACGCCCACGTCCGACACACCGTAGAAACTCCAGCGAAAACCGCTGACCAGATAGACCACGGGATTGACCAGGGTCACTTTCTGCCAGAACGGCGGCAGCATGTCGATGGAATAAAAGGTGCCGCCGAGGAAGGTCAGGGGCATGACAATCATCATGGGGATGATCTGCAGCTTCTCGAAGCCGTCGGCCCAGATGCCGATGATAAAACCGAAGAGGCTGAAGGCCAGGGCGGTGAGCACCAGGAAGGCGAGCATCCAGATTGGGTGCTCGACATGGTAATCGACGAACAGGGTGGCGGTGGCAAGGATCAACAGGCCCAGGATTATCGACTTGGTGGCCGCCGCGCCCACATAGCCGACTACGATCTCCACAAAGGAGACGGGGGCGGACAGCACCTCGTAGATGGTTCCGGAGTACTTGGGCATGTAGATGCCGAAGGAGGCGTTGGAGACACTCTGGGTAAGCAGCATCAGCATGATCAGCCCGGGCACGAT
>DGNJ01000101.1:25253-25709 GCA_002388905.1 Cellvibrionales bacterium UBA4495 | reverse complement strand
AGCCGATGGCGGAGCCGAAGACAATAAAGTACAGGGAGGTGGAGATCACCGGGGAAGCGACGCTCTGGAGCAGCGTCCGCCAGGTACGTGCCATTTCGAAGCGGTAGATTGCCCGCATGGCGTAGATGTTCATTAGCGCTCCCTGACCAGGTTGACGAAAATTTCCTCCAGCGAACTCTGGCTGGACTGGAGGTCCTTGAAATCGATGTGGTGGGTATCCAGTTGCCGGAGCAGGTCGGCGATGCCGGTGTGCTCGTGTTTGGCGTCAAAGGTGTAGACCAGTTCGCTGCCGTCCTTGACCAGTTCCAGGGACTTTCCGTTCAGGGCCGGGGGCAGCCTGTCCAGCGGGCTCTGCAATTGCAGCCGGAGCTGGCGCTTGCCCATTTTTTCCATGAGCGTGGTCTTGTTTTCCACCAGCACGATCTCGCCGTGATTGATCACCCCCACCCGGTCGGC
>DGNJ01000101.1:0-25172 GCA_002388905.1 Cellvibrionales bacterium UBA4495 | reverse complement strand
CGGCGGTGGGCTCGTCGAGAAAGAGAATGGCGGGTTCGTGGGCCAGGGCCTTGGCGATGAGCACCCGGCGCTTCATGCCCCCCGACAGGGCAATGAGCTGGGAATTGCGCTTGTCCCAGAGGGACAGGTCACGCAGGACTTTCTCGATGTGGCCTGGGTTGGGCGGCTTGCCGAACAGGCCACGGCTGANNTCAGTTCCTGGGGCACCAGGCCGATTCTGGAGCGGGCGGCGCGAAAGTCCCGGACAATGTCGTAACCGTCGGCCAGCACCCGGCCGCCGGTGGGGTTGACGATGCCGCAGATAACGCTGATCAGGGTAGTCTTGCCGGCGCCGTTGGGGCCGAGCAGGGCAAAGATCTCGCCCCGGCGGATTTCCAGGTTGATGTCCTTCAGGGCCCGGAACCCCGAATCGTAGATCTTGTCCAGGTGCTCGATGCTGATAATGGGCTGCAACGGCGATGCTCCGTGTCGTTCAGGAATATGGCGGGATCAGCGCAGGCCCCGGAAAGTGGCGCGGATGTCCTCGATACAGGCTTCCGGGTTTTCGTAGTAGCCGAAGTGGCCGCCGAAATCGTGGGCATTCAGGTAGTGGAGGTTGTAATCGCCCGCCGCCGACGTTGCCAGGAAGGCGTCCACCCGGGTCTCGGTGGTCACCCCCGGTGGGTTTTCCCCGCCCAGGAACGTGATACCCGTCGGCGCCTCCACCCGGGGCGTGCGGTCGTGGGCCGGTCGCCAGGGATGGCGCACCGCCTCGCCATAGTAACGGACCGAGGTGACGAAGGATTCGCTGATCCAGTAGAGCATGGCGGTGGTGAGTATCTGTTCGCGGGGAAATACCGATTCAATATCCCCCCGGGTATGCCCCCAGTCCCGCCAGCGCTGGGCGATCCAGGCGAGCTGGCCCACCGGGGAGTCATGCATGGCGTAGGCCAGTGTCTGGGGCTCCACCGTCTGCACGGCCACGTGACTGATGACATGGGTGAGCCCCTGGAGGATTTCCCGGCGCCTGTCCGCGGGTATCGTATCCGGCACCAGCCGGTGGGTGATGTCCCACCAGCGTTCACCGTTGAACAGATCCAGGGGCGTGGCACCCAGTGTGTGGATGCCGTAGAGGCTGGGTGCGTACTTGTGGCCCAGTTCGGCCGTGACCCGCGAGCCCCAGTCGCCGCCCGAGGCCGCGTAGCGTTCGAAGCCCAGTACTTCGGTCATGAGTTGCTGCCAGAGATCGGCGGTGACCACGGAATCGATACCGGCCCGGGGTAGCGGCGAGGAGAAAATAAAGCCGGGCAGGGAGGGCACGATGACCTCGAAAGCGTCATCGGGATCGCCGCCGTGGGCGCCGGGGTCCGCCAGCGGCCGGATGATCTTTTCCATGTCCCAGAAAGTGGAAGGCCAGCCATGACTGATAATCAGCGGAATGGGCCTGGGGCCCACGCCCGGTTCCCGGATGAAATGCACCGGCACGTCGTCGATTTTCACCCGGTAGTGATCGAACCGGTTGATTTCTTTCTCGATCCTGCGCCAGTCGTAATCGTGGGCCCAGGTCTCGGCCAGGGACTTCAGGTACTCGCCGTTGAAGCCGTAATTCCAGTCCTCGTTGCCCAGTTCCACCGGCCAGCGCATGCTCTCGATACGCCGGCGCAGGTCGTCGAGCGTATCGTCGCTGACCCGGATTTCGAACGGTTCCGGTTTCATGGCGTGCCCCCTGTTGTATGGTGGTGGACCATGATACCAAGATTGGCCGGTATTCATGCATGCGTTGGCGACGGCCATGGATGGATCGATGCCCGGGCAGCAAACGGTCCGGATACCGGGAGGAGCGACAACGGGTTTCGGTCGCGTTATGATCGGGGCAAAGCGCGTCACCGGAGGCGCCATGACGATTCGAGCAGCCGTGGCCGATGATAGCTGTCATCTGGCCTATTTGATCAATCTCGCGGGGGAAGGCATTCCGGCCTGCCTGTGGCGCCAGCTGGCGCCCGACCAGCCGGACCCGCTGGTGACGGGTAGCCAGCGGGCGAGCCGCAGGCAGGGCGGTTTCAGCTACCGCAACGCCATGGTCGCCGAGGAAGCGGGCGAGATACTGGGCATGGTATTGCACTACCGCCTGGACGATCCCTATGACATCGGCGACATCAAAGACTACCCGGAGGTGGTGCGGCCGGCCGTTGAACTGGAATCCCTGGTGCCGGGCAGCTGGTATATCAATGCCATCGCCACTTACGAGGCGCACCGCCGCAAAGGCGTGGCCGCGTCCCTGATGGACGTGTCCGAGCAGGTGGCCCGGGACCGGGGTTGCCGGACCCTGAGTCTGATTGTTACCTCGCAGAACCGTGCGGCGCTGAACTTTTACAAGCGCCGGGGCTTCCGGCCCTATGTGTCGCGGCCGTCCATCCCTTTCGAGGGTTTTCGGGGCAAGGGCGACTGGCTTTTGCTGATCAAGCACAGCCGGTGAGAGGCGCTAATAACTGATATGCTGTCATTTATGTCTTTGCCTCGATCCGGCGATCATGGCAAGATTGGCCGCCCGGGTTGGACAGAATTTGTATAAAGGAGAAAAACATGTTTTCGCTGCGTTTCGATTTCCGGTTGGCACCTTCCTCCCCGGCCACCATGGCCGACCTCTACGCGGCATCCCTGGATATGGCCGCCTGGGCGGAGGAAAACGGCGCCAATAACGTGCTTTTCTCCCAGCATCATGCCTCTCCCGATGGCTATCTGCCTTCGCCGCTGGTCATGGCGGGCGCGGCCGCGGCCCGGACTTCCTCACTGCCCATTGCCGTGGGTGCCCTGTTGCTGCTGATGTACGACCCCATCAAACTCGCCGAGGACATCGCCGTGCTCGACCATCTCAGTCGCGGGCGGATCAGCTACATCATCGGCCTGGGCTACCGGGATGAGGAGTATGCGATGTTCGGGGTCGACAAGGGCAACCGCGGCAAGCTGATGGAGGAGCGCATCGAGGTGCTCCAAAAAGCGCTGGCCGGCGAGGAGTTCACCTGGAACGGACGCAGGATCCACGTCACTCCCAAGCCCTTTAGCGCCAACGGCCCGGTAATGGCCTACGGCGGCGGCACGCCCGCCGCGGCCCGGCGCGCCGCCCGCTTCGGCCTCATGTTCGCCCCCCAGACCAACGCACAGCGGATTCTCGACGCCTACGACGAGGAGGCCACCAGGCAGGGTCACCCCACGGGCATGTACCATGTCCTGCCCGACGGTTACCCAACAACCCTTTTTGTGGCCAAGGACGTGGACAAGGCCTGGGATCGCCTCGGCCCCTATATGCTCCATGACGCCCTCATGTACGGCGAGTGGCTGGGTGGCACCAAAGCATCGGTGTCCTCGGCCGCCTCCACCGTCGACGAGCTGCGCGCCGAAGAGGGGAGCTACCGTATCGTCACCCCCGACGAGGCGGTGGAGATGATCAACCGGTTCGGTTCCCTTGGTCTGCAACCCCTGAGCGGGGGCCTTCCGCCGGAACTGGCCTGGGAATCCCTGGAACTGATCGAGAAGGAAGTGATTCCGGCGGTCAAGGCGTAAAGCCGCCGTTTACACCGTCCGCAACCGGTCGGTGTTACCAGGTGTAGGAAATGGAAACCGAGCCGTATTCGTGGTGGTGAGGTTGTTCCTCGAACTCGCGCGTACGCACCACCTGGGCATAGGAGAGTTTCCAGGCGCCCACCAGGAAACTGAACCCGATAGCCGCGTCCACGACCACCGGCTCCTTGTCGACACTGTGGCTGTCCTTCCAGGTATTGCCGTCCAGGAAGATATCCCGGAGCACCAGCCGGGCGTCCAGGGAAAGGAAGACGTGGAAGCCGTAGAGAGTGGCTTCCCTGGCCCGCAGCCGTGGATCCCGTTTGCCCGGTGCGCTGTTATCGCCGGCGGGGCGGATGGCGGATGTGCCGAAATCATCGGGCAGATCCCAGCCCAGGCGGTATTCGCCGCCGCCATTCAGGTAGGTGCCGACATTGCCCAGGGCGCCGCCACCGTGGCTGATAAAATCATGCTCCAGATTGCCGGGCAGGCGGTGCTTGAACAGCCGGTGCTTGGTTTCGTAGACGAGCTGGATAGTGGGCTCATCCCGTAGCTGGTTGTCCCAGCCGGCGAAGGTCTCGATATTGCGCAGGTCATGGATCAGGTCCTGCGTCTGCTCGCCCAGGGCCGAAGGCCCTACCCACCCCAGATTGACCTCCACGGAATCCAGCCGGTTGCGGCGGCGGGCATGGTAGCCGAAGGTGGTGTACAGGTAGCCCGCGTAGGGTCGGTCGTCCTCGATCAGTTGTTGGGCCTCGTTGTCTTCCGGGGTGTAGATCAACTGGCCCACACTGATCACCAGGTTGCGGGACTCCCCCTGGCGAAAGTCCAGCAGCCGGTCGAACTGGCGGTTGAAGTCACCGACCCAGTCGGGAAGCCGGGGATCGTCCCGGTAGTCCGTCAGGTCAGGGGAAACCCAGGACAGCCGCACCCCGTTGGTGTAGTTCCGGTCCGTGTTGGAGAAAAGGTCGTTCTCCATGTAAAGGTTGAAGGTCCAGGGTGCTTCGTCGGGGAGTGTGGCCGCAAGGGTTACCGGCGGCAGAAGCGAGAGCAGCAGCAATGACTTGGCAAGCGCGAATCTGGACATGGGGACTCCCTGGGGAACAGCTGCCGGCAGGGCCGGGTGGGCCCTTTGATCCTCGCTCTTATAGCGTGACAGTGGCAGGATAACAAGTCGCACGCAGGGTCGCGAGGGAATTGCCGGGGGCAATGTCAATCCTCCAGGGAAGGGCGGTCAGTTTAATGGGGTTTCTATGTTGTCATTCTCAGGGCCTGGTGCCAATGGCATGGGATAGCACTTCCGGGGGCTTTCGCGGGTTGCGGGGCCGGCGCTTCCTGCCGCTGCTCGGGACCCTGTTTCTCGGCGCGTTGAACGACAACCTGTTCCGGGCGGCACTATTTGCCTCGGCGACCATGGGACTGCTGGTCAAGGCCGGCGCGACCTCCGGGCTGCTGGTCAACGGCCTTTTTATCCTCCCCTTTCTGGTGGTTCCCATTCTCGCCGGCCAGTTCGCCGACAGAGACGACAAGGCGGCAATCGCCCGCGGCGTGAAACTGGCGGAGATGCTGATCATGGCCGCCGCCCTTGTCGCTGCCTTGCTGCAAGCCACCTGGGGCTTGCTGGCGGTACTTTTTGCCCTGGCCTGTCAGTCCGCTTTCTTCAGCCCCGTCAAGCTCGCCATCCTTCCCCATCATCTGCGCGAGAGTGAACTGGTGGCCGGCAATGCCCTGGTGGTGGTTGCCACCTGTGCCGCCATACTCCTGGGCAGCGCCCTGGGGCAGGTGGCTCACGGGGGCTTAGCGTTGGCCGGTCTGGGACTGGTTCTGGCTGTGCTCGGCTGGCTTGCCAGCCTCGGCATCCCCCCCGCGAAACCGTCCATCCCGCGACCGCGGATCCGCTGGAACCTGGCGGGCGAAGTGGTGGATGCGGTAAAACTGGCCCGTCAGCGGCGGTCCGTGTGGAACTCGATTCTGGGTATCGCCTGGTTCTGGTTCCTGGGCGTGGCCTACCTGACCCAGCTGCCCCGGTTGGCGGGCGCCGTGCCGGATGGCGTAACGGTCCTTCTCCTGTGCGTGTTTGCCGGCGGGCTGGGCCTGGGCGCCCTGTTGTGCGATCCGATTGGCGATCACCGGGTGGAGATGGGGCTGGTGCCCCTGGGCTCGCTGGGGCTCAGTGTTTTCGGTTTCGATTTGTTCTGGGCCGCCCGGGGTTACGGGCCCGCGGAGATCGTTTCCTGGCTGGCCTTCCCGGCTCAGTGGCCGGGCCTGCGTATCGTCCTGGACCTGTTTCTGATCGGTGTTTTTGGCGGCTTCTATATCGTTCCACTGCAGGCGACGGTGCAGTTGCGCACGGCTTCGGAAAGCCGGGGCCGGGTCATTGCCTTTAATACCGCAGTCAATGCCCTGTTGATGGTCTGCGCCGTGCTCCTGGGCATCCTGGTCTTGCAGGTCGCCACCTACAGCACCGCCGTTTACTTCCTGATCCTGGCGCTGATGAATGTGGCGGTAACCCTTTATATATTCCGCCAGGTCCCGGAATTCGCCATGCGGTTTCTGGTCTGGCTGCTGACCCACAGCCTCTACCGTGTCCGGCACCGGGGGCTTGACCATATTCCCGGGCGGGGCGGCGCCATTATCGTGGCCAATCACGTGAGTTTTGTGGATGCGCCTCTGCTCGCCGGCGCCGTCTGGCGCCCCATCCGGTTTATCATGGACAAGCCCATATACGACCTGCCGGTGATCAATTTCATTGCCCGGGTCGGCGGCGCCATCCCCATCAGCTCCCGACAGCAGGACGCGGCGGCCTACGAAGCGGCCATGGACCGGATTGCCGAGGCCCTGGACCGGGGTGAGTTGCTTTGCATTTTTCCCGAGGGCAGGCTGACCCGGGACGGCGAGATGAATGACTTCAAGAGCGGCATCGAGCGCATCGTGCGGCGCAGTCCGGTGCCGGTAATCCCGGTGGCCCTGCGGGGCCTGTGGGGCAGTTTTTTCAGCCACCACGGTGGGGGCCCGTTCCGGTCCCGCTGGCGGCCCTTCAGCCGCGTGGACGTGATTGCTGGAGAGCCGGTGCCGCCCGAGGTCGTGACCGCCGAGGGCTTGTACCGTAAAGTGGCGGCGTTGCGCGCCGACAACCAACAACAGGAAAACGGGAAACAACCATGAAGCTTTCGACCAAGATCATCCTGGGCATGGTGGCCGGCGTCCTGGTCGGTGCCCTGTTCAACCTGTTGTCCGCGGCGGGAGGGTTCTGGACCGAGCTGTCCGCCTGGCTGGTCAACTCCGTCTTCGACGTGGTGGGCAGTATCTTTGTCGCTTCCCTCAAGCTGCTGGTGGTGCCCCTGGTGTTCGTTTCCCTGGTCTGCGGCAGCAGCGCCATGGGGGTCAATACGCGCATGGGGGCGATGGCGGTGAAGACCCTGGGGTTATACCTGGTCACCACTGCCCTGGCCGTGACCCTGGCCCTGACTTTTGCCAACCTGATCGATCCGGGTCTGGGCGTCGATCTGGCCGGCACCGCCGATTTCGAGCCGTCGGCGGCGCCGTCGGTGAAAGAAGTGCTGATCAATATCTTCCCCACCAATCCGGTCCAGGCCATGGCCGAGGGCAACATGCTGCAGATCATTGTCTTTTCCATCCTCATGGGGGTGGCGGTGATCCACAGCGGCGAGCCGGGACGCCGGGCGCTGGAGTTGTTCCAAAGCTTCAACGAGGTGATCATGACCATGGTCACTTTCCTGATGCACCTGGCGCCCTACGGGGTCTTCTGCCTACTCGCCAAGCTGTTCAGTGAACTGGGTATAGGCGCCATCCTCGATCTCGCCAAATACTTCGGCACCGTGGTGCTGGTGCTGCTGGTGCACGGCATCGGTGTCTACTCGCTATTGCTGAAAGGCCTGACGGGGCTTAATCCGGTAACCTTTTTCAAAAATGTCCGGCCGGCCATGTTGTTCGGGTTCAGTACCGCCTCGAGCAACGCCACCATCCCCGTGACCCTGAACGTGGTCGAAAAGCGCATTGGCGTGGACAACAGCATCGCCTCCTTCACGGTGCCCCTGGGGGCGACCATCAACATGGACGGCACCTCCATCATGCAGGGTGTGGCGACTGTTTTTATTGCCCAGGCCTACGGCATCGATATCTCCCTGGGGGGCTACCTGGCAGTGATTGCCACCGCCACACTGGCTTCCATCGGCACTGCCGGTGTCCCCGGGGTGGGCTTGATCACCCTGTCCATGGTGCTTCAGCAGGTGGGCCTGCCGGTGGAGGGCATCGCCCTGATTATCGGCGTCGACCGCTTGCTGGATATGATTCGCACGGCGGTCAATATCACCGGTGACAGCATGGTCTCGTCAGTGGTCGGTAAGAGCGAAAATCGCCTGGACGAGGCTGTCTTCAACGAGGTTTCCGACCGCGACACCTATGAAGCGGAGAAGCAGGCAGGGTAGGGCCGGCTGACGCCGGCCCGGGACATGTCAGCCGAACAGGCCCTTGAAGAAAAAGAAAAACAGGATGGCGAGGCCCGCGCCGGCGGGAAGGGTGATCACCCAGGACATGAAGATGTTGCCGATCACCCGCAGGTTGAGGGCGCCGATACCCCGGGCGAGGCCGACGCCGAGAACGGCGCCCACCAGGGTATGGGTGGTGGAGACCGGGATGCCGGTGCCGGAAGCCAGCACGACGGTGGAGGCGGCACCCAGTTCCGCGGCAAAGCCGCGGCTCGGGGTCAGTTCCGTTATCTTGCGACCCACGGTGGCCATGACCTTGAAGCCATAGGTGCCAAGACCCACGACAATGCCGATACCGCCAAGGAGGAGAATCCAGCTGGGCATGGCGGCGGTGGCGGTGATGGTGCCGGTTTCCACGACGCTGACAATGGCGGCCAGGGGACCCACGGCGTTGGCGACATCGTTGGAGCCATGGGCAAAAGCCATGCTGCAGGCGGTGAAGATCATCAGTACCGCAAAGACTTTTTCGACACTGGCGAACCGGTTGTCCTTTTCCGCCTCCGGGTCCCGCTTAACGCCCCGAAGCAGGTAGGAGCCGAGCGCGGCCACCAGCAGGCCGACAATGGTGGCGTAGAAGGCATCTTCGGCCATGGACAGGGAGATGCCGGAATCGGCGAGCACATGCTTGAGCCCCTTGACCAGGGTGACCATGGAGATCAGGAAGCCCACGGCAAACATATAGATGGGGATATAACGTTTGGCCCGGGTGAAGGGGTCCTCCGTGTTCAGGATCAATACCTGGACGCTGCGAAACAGGGCGAAGGAAATCACCCCGGCGAGCAGGGGCGACGCCACCCAGCTGGCGACGATCTGCCAGATCTTGCTCCAGTTAACGGCGTCGATCCCGATGCCCACCACTGCGAAACCGACGATGGCGCCGACAATGGAGTGGGTGGTGGACACCGGCCAGCCCATGATGCTGGCGATCAGCAGCCAGATACCCGCCGCCAGCAGGGCCGAAAGCATGCCGTAGACCAGGTGCTGGGGCGTGTCCGTGAGGGCCGAGGCGTCGATGATGCCCTTGCGGATGGTGGCGGTGACCTCGCCGCCGGCCAGGTAGGCACCGAGGAATTCGAAGATCATGGCTATGACAATGGCCTGACGGATGGTCAGGGCCCGGGAGCCCACGGAGGTGCCCATGGCATTGGCGACGTCGTTGGCGCCCACGCCCCAGGCCATGAAAAACCCGAATATACAGGCGAGGATAACGAGGATCAGCCCGTATTCAGCAAAAAAAGTCATGTCGGTTAACTCCGTTCTTCTTGTCGCCCGCGGGCCGTTCTGCGGCATGCGGGAAGAGAGGTTCGAGTTAGCATCGCGGTGGTGAACGCCCTAGCGGGCCACTAGCAGTTGCAGTCGGCCGCCCACCCGCTGGGCGCGATCGGCGAGGCTGCCGATTTTCTCGATAATGTTGTAGAGAAACATGACCTCGACCGGCGGCAGTTCGTTCTCGATGGCGAAGAGCTTGCGACGGATATCGCGCTCCAGGCCGTCGGCGGATTTTTCCTTGTCGTCGAGCTGCTGGATCAGCTCTTCCACGAAATCCACTTCGCGGCCAACGAAACCGGCCTCCAGGAGCTCGTCCAGCTCGTTGATTGCTTTCAGTGCCTGGCGGGTAACCTGGATGGCGGCATCGACAAATGCCGACATGTCCTCCTGGAGTGTCTCGGGTACCCGCATCTGCCGGCCCAGCATCAGCCCGGCGATATCACGGGCCCGGTTGGCGATATGATCCTGGACGGTGAGCAGTTCCAGGATGTCGGAACGCGACACCGGCATGAACAGGCTCTTGGGCATGTGCAGCCGCAATTCCCGTTTCAGGTCGTCGGCCCGGTTTTCCAGGGTGCAGATGCTGTCGTAGTGCTCTTCGGCCTTTTTCCACTGGTCGGCCATGGCCGCCGCGAGGAAGTCGGCCAGCTGCCGGGCACAGTCGGTCACCACTGTCATGTGTTCCTGGAGGGGCTTGATGGGGGATTTGCCGAAAAGGCTGGAAAGAGGATTGTTGATCATCGGAGCACTCTCTCGTCAGTGGCAGGTGCGGAGTATAGGGGGCTGTCTCCGGTTTGTCATATTGGCGGGCGGTTGTAGTGCTGTGCGACGGCTGCGTGATGTTTGTGCCCGGGTAGCCGTCGCCGACCGCAGAAAACGTTACTTGGCGGTCCAGCCGCCGTCCATGGGCAGGATGGCGCCGGTGATATTGCGGGCCGCGCCGGAAGCGAGGAAGGCGGCGAACTCGCCGATTTCCTCGACGGTGACGAAGGATTTGGTGGGCTGGGCGGCGAGCAGGACATCCCGCTTGACCTCGTCCTCGCTGATGCCCCGGACCCGGGCGGTATCGGCAATCTGGTTCTCCACCAGGGGTGTCCAGACATAGGCGGGACAGATGGCGTTGCAGGTGATGTTGTGCTCGGCAACCTCCAACGCCACGGTCTTGGTGAGGCCGGCGACCCCGTGCTTGGCGGCGACATAGGCGGATTTGTAGGGGGACGCCACCAGCGCGTGGGCCGAAGCGAGGTTGATAATGCGTCCCCAGCCCGCATCCTTCATCAGGGGCACGGCGTGATGAATCGTGTGGAAGGATGAACTGAGGTTGATGGCGATGATGTTGTCCCACTTGTCGACGGGAAATTCCTCAATGGCGGCCACATGCTGTATGCCGGCATTGTTGACCAGGACGTCCACCGAGCCGAACCGTTCCCGGGTGGTTGTCACCAGGTCGGCGATTTCCCCGGGCCGGGTCATGTCGGCGCCGTGAAATCCCACGTCCACGCCTGAATCCGCCGCCAGCGTTTTCCGGGTGCGCTCGATCTCGTCGGCGTCGCCCAGGCCGTTGAGCATGATGTTGAAGCCGGCGTTGGCCAGGGCCCGGGCCATACCCAGGCCAATGCCACTGGTCGAACCGGTTATCAAAGCTGTTTTACGCTGGGGCATGGTGCCTGTCTCCTGTGTCCGGGAAAAGCCCGGGCTGGTGGGGTGCGGGTGATCGCCGGTGACGCTCGCCGCTGGAAAAACGGTTCGCCACTGGCCATAAATGCTAGGCGCAAACAGTGGGCCTGTCCATGGGGGCTCACGCCTGGACGAAACGTTCCTTGTCGCCTATCCAGCGGCGTATCAATGCGGCCGCCCGCTGGGGATGCTCGCTGAGCAGCCTGGTCGCGGCTTCCTTGACGCTGCCGAGCAGGTGCGCGTCCCGCTGCAGGTCGGCGATGCGCAGGTCCAGTTCCCCCGTTTGCCGGGTGCCCAGGACTTCGCCCGGCCCGCGCAGGGCCAGATCCTTCTCGGCAATGGCGAAGCCGTCATTGGTTTGCCGCATGGTGCGGATACGTTCCCGGGATTGCCGCGACAGGGGGGTGCCGTAGAGCAGCACACAGTGACTCTCGGCGCTGCCGCGTCCGACCCGGCCCCGGAGCTGGTGCAGTTGGGCCAGGCCCAGGCGCTCGGGGTTCTCGATGACCATAAGACTGGCATTGGGCACGTCGACGCCCACCTCGATCACCGTGGTGGCAACCAGCAGATCGAGTTCCCCGGCCTTGAACAGGGCCATGACCTTTTCCTTCTGGGGCGGCTTGAGGCGTCCGTGCACCAGGCCGATACGCAGGCCGGGGAGCAGCAGGTGCAGTTCATCGGCGGTGGCCTCCGCCGCCTGGGCTTCCAGTACGTCCGATTCCTCGATCAGGGTGCAGACCCAGTACGCCTGGCGGCCGGCCGTGCAGGCGGTGCGGACACGTTCCACCACATCGCCGCGGCGCTGGTCGCTGATGGCGACGGTATTGACCGGTGTGCGCCCCGGCGGCAATTCGTCGATCACCGAGACATCCAGGTCCGCGTAGGCACTCATGGCCAGGGTACGGGGAATGGGGGTGGCGGTCATGATCAGCTGGTGGGGCACGGTGCCGTCCTTGCCCTTCTGGCGCAGGGCCAGGCGCTGGTGGACACCGAAACGGTGCTGTTCGTCGATGATGGTCAGGCCCAGGTTGTGGAAGATCACGCCTTCCTGGAACAGCGCGTGGGTGCCCACTATCAGGTTGGCACTGCCGTCGGCGATGGCCGCCATCTGCATTTCCCGGGCCTTGCCCCTGAGCCTGCCGGTGAGCCAGGCGATGCGCAGCCCCAGCGGCGCCAGCCAGGTTTCGAAGTTATGCCGGTGCTGGCCGGCGAGAATTTCCGTGGGTGCCATCACCGCCGCCTGGGCACCGTTGCCGATGGCGGACAAGGCCGCCAGGGCCGCCACCACGGTCTTGCCGGACCCCACATCCCCCTGCACCAGGCGCAGCATCGGCAATGGCCTGGCCAGGTCTTGTGCGACCTCGTCGGCGACACGGCGCTGGGCCCCCGTGAGCGCGAAGGGCAGCGTCGCCAGAAAGTCCGCTTCCAGGGTTTTGTCACGGCGCAGGGGCAGTGCCGGGAGCTGGCGGATCTGCCGGCGCAGGCGCTGGAGGCTCAGGTGATGGGCGAGCAGCTCCTCGAAGGCCAGCCGCTGCTGGGCCGGGTGTTCGCCGCGGGCAATCAGGTCGAGATCGGCGTCCCTGGGCGGGCGGTGCAGATAGCGCAGAGCCGCGATCAGGTCGGGACGCCGGTGGCCGCCGGCGAGTTCCGCCGGCAACAGGTCGGGCAGCCTGCCCTCGGCAAGCATTTCCAGAGCCTGCCCGGCGATGGTGCGCAAACGCTGCTGGGCGAGGCCCTCGGTGGCGGGATAGACAGGTGTCAGGGATTGTTCAAGGGGCGCCGGCGCCGGGCCGTCCAGGAATTGGTACTCCGGGTGGTAGAGCTCCAGGCCGGCACGGCCCGGGCGCACCTCGCCGAAACAGCGCAGACGGGTGCCGGGACGCAGATTGTTCTTCTGAGCCTGGGAAAAATGGAAAAAGCGCAGGCTGGTGGTGCCGGTGTCGTCCTGGAGCTTGCAGACCAGGCTGCGCCGGCGCCCGAAGGCGACGTCGCAGGCCCGGACGGTGCCCTCGATCACCACCTCGGTGTTGGGCTGCATGGCGCCGATGGGGGTCAGCCGGGTCCGGTCCATGTAGCGCAGGGGCAGGTGAAAAAGCACATCCTGGACGGTGGCGATGCCCAGTTTCGTCAGCCTGGCCTGAAGCTGGGTGCCCACACCCCGCAGGCGGGTCACCGGTGTCTGATCGAGAGCCTGTTCGGTCATGGCGGCCGGCGAATTATTCGAGCCCCGGGAATCGGGTGCTGACGATGGCGTCCCGCAGGGCGTCGATAGCCTTGTGCCGGGGGAAACTGGCCCGCCAGGCCAGGGCCGCGGTGCGGCAGGGTTGCGGTTTTTCGAAGGGTCGGGTCACCAGGTTCTGGAGCTTATTCTGGGTGCCCAGCACCGCGGACAGGGGCAGGATGGTAATACCCATGCCACTGGCCACCATAATACGCATGGTTTCCAGGGAGCTGCCCTCGGTATCGGTGCGCACACCCCGGCCGCTTTCCCGCCCCTGGGTGGTTGCCAGGTTGGGCAGGGCCTCCAGGACCTGGTCCCGGAAGCAGTGGCCCTCGCCGAGCATCAGTACGTTCTCGTTGTCCAGGTCCCCGGCCCTGATCGCCTTGCGCCTGGCCAGGGGGTGATTGTCCGGCATCAGCACCACGAACGGCTCGGTGTAGAGGGGCTGGGTGACCACGTCGGGCTCGGTGAAGGGCAGGGCGATGATGATTACGTCCAGGTCGCCGTTGCGCAAGCGCTTGCGCAATGTGGCGGTGTAGCTTTCCTCCACCACCAGGGGCATGTTGGGCGTCAGTTCCCGGAGCCTGGGGATGAACTGGGGAAACAGATAGGGGCCTATGGTAAAAATCGCCCCGACCCGCAACGGGCTGTTGAGCTGATCCTTGCCGGAGGCGGCGATATCCTGGATGCGCGACGCTTCTTCGAGAACACGCTGGGCCTGGGCAATCACCAGTTCGCCGGTGGGCGTCATGCTGACCTTGTTCTTGGATCGCTCGAACAGGTCGACGCCAAGTTCCTGCTCCAGCTTCTTGACGGCGATGCTGAGCGTGGGCTGGCTCACGTGACAACGGTCCGCAGCCTGGCCGAAATGCTGTTCCTGGGCGAGGGTGACGATGTAGCGCAGTTCGTTTAGAGTCATGGGCTGTCCGTGGGGGGGCATGTGCAAGAGCAAATGATAGTCAAAAGTTATCAAAAGAGGCAACATCATTGAAAGCATTGCTGGTCGGTTTTGGAGACCTGGCCCGGCGCCTGTCGGGTCGCCTGCTCGACGGCGGCTGGCAGGTTCGGGGAATGAAGCGCAATCCCGCCCGGGTGGCGGGTGTGGAAATGTGTGTCGGCGATTGCCGCGATGTCCCTGCCCTGGTGGATGCGCTGTCGGGGGTCGACGCCGTGGTGGTCACCCTGACGCCGGGCGAATTCACCGAAAGTGCCTACCGGGAAACCTATGTCGAGAGTGCCCGGTCGCTGGCCGAGGCCCTGGCCAGGTGTGCGGATGGCCCCCGCCGGGTACTCTGGGTGTCGAGCACCAGTGTCTACGGCCGGGGCGATGGCGAATGGGTGGACGAGGATACGCCGACACATCCGGAAAAATTTTCCGGACGCTGCCTGCTGGAGGCGGAAGACCTTATTCGGCGCGCGCCGGTACCCGCCACCGTCGTGCGTTTCAGCGGTATCTACGGGCCCGGGCGCCGGCGCATGATCGGCAAGGTGGCGGAAGGGGAGGTTGTACCGCCGTCGCCGCCCGTATGGACCAACCGGATTCACAGCGACGACTGTGCCGGCGTGCTGTACCATTTTCTTGAAGCTTCGCGGGCCGGGCAGGAGCTGCCGCCTTTGGTACTGGGTACCGACTGCGAACCGGCCACCCTCCACGATGTCCAGTGCTGGCTGGCGGAAGCGATGGGGGTGACCATTCGCGGGGAAGCGCCGCCGCCCGGCTCACGCGGCAACCGCCGGTGCAGCAATCAGCGGCTGCTGGCCGCCGGCTACCGGTTTCGCTATCCCACGTTCCGGGAAGGTTACCGGGCACTGCTGGCGGAGCGGGACGGCGGCACCGCCGCGAGCAGGTTTTGAACGGCTGACGACAACAGCGGGAGGCAGGCGATGAGCCCCAGGCAAGTGGTGTTGGATTTTGTGGCGGCCATGGAGGCCAACGAGAAAGACAGGATTCTGGCATTTTTCGATGATGAATCCGTGTTCGAGAACGTTCCCGTGGGCAGTGTCACCGGGCGGGCTGAGATCTGGAAAATTCTCGAGTCCATTCACGATTACGCGTTGTCGGTGAACTACATCCTGCACAATATCGCCGAGGATACGGCCAACAACGTGGTGCTCACCGAGCGCACGGACTGTTACGAACTGCCGGACCGGATGATCCGGTTCAGGGCCATGGGCACCTTCGTTATCGAAAACGGCATCATCCGTCACTGGCGGGACTATTTCGACCTCAAGCAGTGCATGGATCAGATGCCGGCGGGCACCGAGTGGCCGGAATGACAGTCAGTTACCACCTGTGAGCCGACCGTGTCGGAAAACCGGGTTGTCCGCGAGCGGTTGTGGCCGGATTCGGTGCCCGGTACGTCAAATCACCATGACACCGTCCATTTCCACCAGCGCGCCCTTGGGCAGCTCGCTGATGCCGATGGCGGCCCGGGCCGGGTAGGGCTCGCTGAAATGGCGGGACATGATCTCGTTGACAGTGGGGAAATGGCTCAGGTCGGTGAGGTAGATGTTGAGCTTGACGATATCCTGAAGTACGCCCCCGGCCGCTTCGCAGACGGCGGTGAGATTGGCGAAGACCTGGTTAATCTGGGCCTCGATGCCGCCTTCCGTAAGGGTCATGGTGGCCGGGTCCAGGGGGATCTGGCCGGAAAGGTAGACGGTGTTGTTGACCTTGATGGCCTGGGAGTAGGTGCCGATGGCCTCGGGCGCCTTCTCGGTGTAAATCACGGCTTTATTGGTCATTGGCTGGTCCCTTGAATCCTTAATGTCAGTTCTTGACCCGATACACTTTCTGTACGGGTTTGAGGGTGCGGATACGGCGCATGATATTGGCCAGGTGAATACGGTTTTTCACCTTGACCGTCAACGCCACGATGTTGGTGTGGGCATCCCGCTCGTTGAGCCGGATCTGCTCGATGGGGGCGTTCTGTTCCGTTACCCGGGAGGCAAGGATGGCGATAATGCCCCGTTCGGCCGCCACTTCCACCTTGACATCCGCGGTGAATTCCCCTTCCACGGTGGGTGACCAGTTCAGGGGGATGCACTTCTCCGGGTTGAGGCGGATGTCGTCCAGATTCTTGCAGCTTTCCTGGTGTACCACCAGACCCCTGCCGGGGCTGATGTGGCCCATGATGTGATCGCCGGGGATAGGGTGGCAGCACTTGGCGTAGCTGATGATCAGGCCATCGGAGGAATCGATGAGAATGGGCGAGTTGCCCCTGGCCGCGTCCTGTGGCTTGACGCGTTTGTTCTCCGGTACCAGAAGGTTGGCCACCGCATAGGCCACCCGGCTGCCCAGGCCGATCTGTTCGAGCACGGACTCGAAGGTGGGCGCGCCGGTCTCCATGAGCAGCTTCTTGATCTGCGACTTGCGAATCTGCTTGTAGCTGGAGCCGAAACTGTGCAGGGCGCGGTCCAGCAGGCGTTTGCCCAGGTCCACGGACTCCTCGTGCTGCTGGTGCTTGAGGAAGTGGCGGATGGCGCTGCGCGCCTTGGCGGTGATCACGAAATTGAGCCAGGCCGGGTTGGGCTGGGCGTTTTTGGTGGTGATGATGCGCACCTTGTCGCCGCTTTCCAGGGACTGGGACAGGGAGGCGAGCTGGCCGTTGATCTGGCAGGCCACGCAGCGGTTGCCCACCTGGGTGTGCACCGCGTAGGCAAAATCCACGGCCGTGGCGCCGGACGGCAGTTCGATAATCTGGCCCTTCGGGGTGAACACATAGACTTCGTCCGGAAACAGATCGGTCTTGACGTGCTCGATGAATTCCAGCGAATTGCCGGCCTGCTGCTGAAGGTCGAGAAGGCCCCGCACCCAGCGGGTGGCCCGGGCGTGGTTGGCTTCGTCGGTCTGGCCGGATTTGTACAGCCAGTGGGCCGCGATGCCGTAGTTGGCCATGGCGTCCATCTCCTCGGTACGGATCTGTACCTCGATGGGCACCCCGTGCATGCCCAGCAGCACCGTGTGCAGGGACTGATAGCCGTTTGCCTTGGGGATCGCGATATAGTCCTTGAACTCGCCGGGCACCGGTTTGTAGAGGTTGTGGACGATCCCCAGCACCCGGTAGCAGTCGTCGACACTGGTGACCAGTATCCGGAAAGCGTAGACGTCCATGATCTGCCGGAACGACTTCCGCTTGGATTTCATCTTCTGGTAGATGCTCCACAGATGCTTTTCCCGACCCATGACTGCGGACTCGATATTCTCGCTGTCGATGCGCTCCTCGATCATGGTCTTGATTTCGTCCACCAGTTCCTTGCGGTTGCCCCGGCTCGCCTTCATGGCCTCGCGCAAGCGTCGGTAGCGCAGCGGGTAAAGGGCGGCGAAGCCCAGGTCCTCAAACTCCACCCGCATGTCGTTCATCCCCAGGCGCTGGGCGATGGGGGCGTAGATTTCCAGGGTTTCCCGGGCGATGCGCCGGCGCTTTTCAGGCGCCAGGACGCCCAGCGTGCGCATGTTGTGGAGCCGGTCGGCCAGCTTGACCAGGACGATGCGAATATCCCTGGCCATGGCCAGGGTCATTTTCTGGAAGCTTTCGGCCTGCTGCTCCGCCTTGGAGGAGAATTCGATCTCGGTGAGTTTGCTTACCGCATCGACCATGGTGGAGACGGTCTTGCCGAAGCGCCAGCTTAGTTGGGACTTGGTCGCCGGGGTGTCCTCGATGACGTCGTGAAGGAGCGCCGCCATCAGGCTCTCGTGGTCCATGTGCATATCCGCAAGGATATGGGCCACGGCAATGGGGTGGGTGATATAGGGATCGCCGCTTTGCCGCTCCTGGCCTTCGTGGGAACGGTTGGCGAATTCGTAGGCCTTCAGGACCTTCCGGACTTGCGAAGGATCGAGATAGGAGGAAAGCTTGTGTTCAAGCGCGTCAACGGCTTCCAAGTCTTCCCTCCAGATGCGTCACGACTTGTCGGAAGGCTCGGACGGCGGTTGCTCGGGCTGCTCTTCTTGCTCGGCAAGTTCGGGCGCCGCGGCGGAGGTTTCCTCCAGCATTTCCAGGTCCATGAAGTCGTCGCTCTCGACTTTTTCCTCGAGAATGCTCGCGTCCACGAAACCTTCCTCGATTTCGCGCAGCGCCACCACTGTCGGCTTGTCGTTTTCCCAGGCCAGCTTCGGCTCCTTCACGCCCAGGGCCAGCTGGCGGGCGCGCTTGGCGCTGACCAGTACCAGTTCGAAGCGGTTTTCCACGTGGTCGAGACAATCTTCAACAGTGATTCGTGCCATGTTCGTATTTCCGTGTTCGGGCTCCGGGACTGGAGCGGTCAATCGCATCTGCCACAAAAGGTGTGCAGAACGCTCTAGTGTACAAAAAATAACCGTTTCAGGACAACAAGTCCTGAAGGAGTTGGCGGTGTCGATCGCGCTGCTTGGCCAGAGTCAGCCGGCCGCAGGTGACAATGGCCCTGAGTTCCGCCAGGGCGGTGTCGAACTGCTCGTTGATCACCAGGTAATCGGCTTCCACGTAGTGGGAGATTTCCTCCTTGGCCTCGGCAATGCGCTGGGCAATGACCCTTTCGTCGTCCTGGCCGCGACTGGTGAGTCGCTCCTTCAGTGCGGTGTGGGAGGGCGGCAGGATAAAAATGCCCACCGAATCGGGCAGCAGCCGGCGTACCTGGGTGGCTCCCTGCCAGTCGATCTCGAGGATGACGTCGTTGCCGGACACCAGGGCCTCCTCGACCCATTGCTTCGACGTGCCGTAATAATTGTCGAAGACGCGGGCGTGTTCGAGAAAGGCGGATTCCTCCAGCATGGCCATGAAGCGGCCTTCGTCGACGAAGTGATAGTTCACGCCGTCGCGCTCGCCCGGGCGCATGGGCCGGGTGGTATGGGAGACGGAAACCTGGACGCGGTCGGTTTCCCGGATCAGGGCGTTCACCAGACTGGTCTTGCCCGCTCCGGAGGGTGCGGAAACAGTGTAGAGCGTGCCTTTGATGGCCATTGTCCTCGAAGACTCCGTTATCGATTTTGCAACAGTCCGATCCACCCTCACTTCCGGCGGGCGCGCGCAGCGTGGGAGGTGTTCTCCCGAATCGGTGGTATCCCCTCTGTCACGGAGAGGATTATACGGTCTTGCAGGAGCGCCGTCAGCGCGCGGCGCACCATTCTGCCGGCGTCATTATCCCGTTCCTTACTTTCCGCGGGCAAGGGGCTATACTTCTCCTGGTTTTCGGCAGCCTCGAAGAGGATTATTCATGGGAATGGAAATTGGTGGCCTGCTCGGCCTGATCTGGTTGATTATCGTTATCTGGGCCATCGTCAAGTGCGCCCAGAGTCCCGCGGGCCCCCTGGCGAAAGTGTTGTGGATCCTGATTCTTCTCTTCCTGCCGGTGGTGGGGCTGATACTCTGGTTGCTGTTGGGGCCAAAGGGTTAGGTCCTGCCGCGCCCGATCAGGGCCGCCGCCTGGTGTGCCGGGTCGCGGTGGCCGTAAGCGGGTCGTCCGGCCAGGGATGTTTGGGATAGCGACCCTTGAGCGCCTTGCGCACCTCGAAGTAAGTGCCCGCCCAGAAGTTGGCCAGGTCCCGGGTAACCTGTACCGGGCGCCGCGCCGGCGATAATAGCTGAACGACCACGGGCACCCTGCCGCCGGCGACGGTGGGCGTTTCCGTCTGTCCGAACATTTCCTGAAGCTTGACCGCCAGTACCGGTTCCTCGCCGCTGTAGTCGACGCGCAGGCGGCTGCCGCTTGGCACTTCAATGTGGGTGGGCGCCAGCGCCGGCAATTGCTGTTGCAGGGACCAGTCCAGGCTGTTGAGCAGGAAGTCGCCCAGGGGAAGCCGTTCCAGTTGGTCCAGGCGCGCGACGTTGCCGAGGTAGGGGCTCAGCCAATGCTCCAGGGTCTCCATGAGTCGGGCGTCGTCCATCGCCGGCCAGGGCTCTCCGAGAACGTCGTGCAACAGGCGCAGGCGAGCCAATAACTGCCGGTCCTCCGCCGACCAGGGCAATTGGCCCCGGTCACGGACTGCGGCAAGCAGGGCTTTTTCCGCCGCGCCGGGCGGCAGAGTCGCCAGGGGCCGCCGGGCGATGATGAGCGTTCCGGGCCCGCGAATTTCCTCGCCCACCAGGCGGCCGCCGGACTCGTCCCAATGGATATGTTCCCGCCATTCCAGGCATTCGGGTAAAGCGCTCTCCAGGTCCTGGCAATCAATGGCGATACCGTGAAACAGACGGGCTCCCTCGGCCCGGCCGTCCAGTTCCACCGCCACCAGCCAGTCGGCGCCGGCCAGCGGCTGGTCGTCCGGTATCGATACCTGGCCGCCGGTGACTAGTTTGAAGCGACCCCGGCTCTGGCGCTGGGCAACGCGGTCCGGGTAGGCCCGGACCAGTAACCGGGGCGCCAGGCCCGGATCATTGACATCCAGTCCGCAATGGGCCCGGCGAGCCCACTGCCGGGCGGCGCGGTACCAGCGCCCGGCAGCGCCCTTGCTGTCCTTCCGGGGGCGGTGCTCGAGTTGATCGTGGAGGTCCATGTTGTCGCCCCGGGTTTCCTCCAGCCAGGACGCCAGCCAGCAGCCCAGGGGCAGGCAGTCCAGTTCCTGGGCGTACTCCAGAAGCGCGGCCAGGCGCGGGTTCCCGGGCCAGCTGCTGCACCGGTGGCCCCGTTCGGTGAGGGTGTTGTCGGCCCTGAGCAGGCCCAGTTGGTGTAATAGCCGGCGGCCGCTGTCCAGGGCCGGAGTGGGGGGCGGGGTGATCCACGACAGTTGTCCGGCATCGGCAACGCCCCAGCGGGCCAGTTCGAACGCCAGTCCCGACAAGTCTGCCTGAAGGATTTCCGGATCGGCGTGGGCGGCCAGGGGTTGCTCCGGCGACCACAGTCGGTAACAGAAGCCCGCGTCTTCCCGGCCCGCCCGTCCCCGGCGCTGGTCGGCGCTGGCCCGGTTCACCTGGCGAGTGGCCAGTCGGGTCAGGCCGGTACGGGGCTGGAAGACCGGCAACCGTTCCCGGCCCGCGTCGACGACCACGCGGACGCCGGGCACGGTGACACTGGATTCGGCGATGGCGGTGGACAGTATCACCCGGCGCCGTCCCCCGGGGTCGGGGCGCAGTGCCGCTTGCTGCCGTTCCAGGGAGAGCTGGCCGTGCAGGGGAACCAGCGACGCTTCCGCCGGCAACGCCCGCGCCAGGGTACCCTGCAACCTCCCTATCTCTGCTTGCCCCGGCAGGAGTACCAGCACGTCGCCGGTGTGCGCCGCCAGGGCCTCGCCCACGACACGGGTCCGATGAACCTCCGCTTCCATCCGGGGCGGCTGCGGGCGGTAGTGGGTAGTTACCGGCCAGGTGCGGCCCGGACAGTCGATCACCGGGGTGTCCGGGCCCAGACCGCCGAGCAGGGCATCCACGTCGAGGGTTGCCGACATGACCAGCAGTTTCAGGTCTTCCCGGATGCCGCTCTGGACATCCAGTGCCAGCGCCAGGGCCAGGTCCGCTTCCAGGCTGCGCTCGTGGAACTCGTCGAAAACGATGCCCGCCACACCTTCCAGCAGGGGATCTTCCTGCAGCCAGCGGATAAGAATGCCCTGGGTAATCACTTCCAGGCGCGTGGCCGGGCCGGTCTTCGCCTCGCCCCGTACCCGGTAACCCACGGTAACCCCGACGTTTTCTTCCAACTGTTCGGCCATGTAAGTGGCCGCCAGCCGGGCCGCCACCCGGCGGGGTTCCAGCAGCAGCCACTTGCCCCGGGCGGCCGGGGTGTCATCGAGCAGCGCCAGGGGTGCCCGGGTGGTTTTGCCCGCGCCGGGTTGCGCCACCAGCAGGCAGCGATTGTGGTCGGCCAGGGCCGCCCGCAGGTCGGGCAGGGCTGCGTCAATGGGCAGTTCGTCGCCGGATATGCGGGTCACAGGAAAACGCGCTCTGAAACGGGTCGTCGATGGGGTCGCGGCAGGATGATCGTGCTATTCAATATTTTGTATCTGTTCGCGCATCTGCTCGATGAGCACTTTCAGTTCCACCGCCGACTGGGTGGTATCAGTGGCCAGGGACTTGGATGACAGGGTGTTGGCCTCCCGGTTCAGTTCCTGCATGAGGAAGTCCAGGCGCCGGCCGATGGCGCCCTCGCTGTCCAGGGCCCTGTGGATCTCGGCCAGGTGGGTGTCCAGGCGGTCGAGCTCCTCGTCCACGTCCGCCTTCTGGGCGATGTAGACGATTTCCTGTTCGAGCCTTTCCTCGTCGACGGTGTTGCACAGCTCGGCGATACGGTCCCGCAAGCGCTGTTTCTGGGTGGCGAGAATATCCGGCAGGACGGCGCGGACCCTGGCAACCTCGGCGGCGATGCCGTCCAGGCGCTGGCGCAGGAAGGCGCCGAGTCTATCGCCCTCCCGGGCGCGATGGTCGGTCAGTTGCGACAGGGCTGTCTCGAACAGGTCCCGGGTCGCGGCCTTGACCTGGTCGCTGTCGATGCCACGTTCCTCGAGAACGCCGGGCCAGTTGAGGATATCCAGGGGGGAGATGGGCGCGGGGTCAGGCATCAGGCCGGCCACCGCCGAGGCCGCCTCCAGGTACTGGCGGGCCTGCTCCAGATTGACGTGAACACCCGTCTGCTCCCGGTGCAGGGTCAGTTGCAGCGTGCAGTCCAGCTTGCCCCGGTGGAGCTTCTTGCGGGCCAGCTCGCGGAGGGCCATTTCGGTATCGCGGAGGGTATCGGGCAGGCGAAACTGGGTTTCCAGGTAGCGGTGATTGACGGAGCGGATTTCCCAGACGAGAGTGCCCCAATCCTGCTGGAGGCTGGCGCGGGCAAATGCGGTCATACTGTGAGGCATGGGTGCGTCCTGGTTTCAGCGGCGGTAAGGGGCTCCCATGGTATCAAAGGGCGGGGCCGTCGAGGGTGCCGGTTCGGCGCAGCGGGTCTCATGGCGTACAATGCCGCCTTTGCCGCCGCGCGGGCGGCGAAGCACACGAATATCGTACCTTTCAAGAGAATCCAAGGAATCCGTCTATGACTCGACCCAGTGGCCGTCGCCCGGAACAACTCCGGCCCGTTCGCATTACCCGCCATTACACCAAGCATGCCGAGGGCTCGGTGCTGGTGGAATTTGGCGATACCAAGGTTATCTGTACCGCCAGTGTCGTCGATGGCGTACCGCGCTTTCTGCGTGGCACCGGCCAGGGGTGGGTCACCGCCGAGTACGGCATGTTGCCCCGGTCCACCGGTGAGCGCATGTCCCGGGAGGCATCCCGGGGCAAGCAGGGCGGGCGGACGCTGGAGATCCAGCGGCTTATTGGTCGCTCCCTGCGCTCGGCGGTGGACCTGACGAAACTGGGCGAGGTTACCATTACAGTTGACTGCGACGTGATCCAGGCGGATGGCGGCACCCGCACTGCCTCCATTACCGGCGCCTGCGTGGCCCTGGTGGATGCCCTGCGGGATGTGGAGAAACGCCGGAAACTCAAGGCCGACCCCCTGTTGCATATGGTGGCGTCCGTGTCGGTGGGGATTTACGAGGGCGAACCGGTGCTGGACCTCGACTACGCCGAGGACGCCAACGCCGGCACCGACATGAACGTGGTGATGAACAGCGACGGCGGCTTTATCGAAATCCAGGGAACCGCCGAGCAGGCGCCTTTCACCGAGGAACAGTTCGCCGCCATGATGGCACTGGCCAAGCGCGGTATTGCCGACCTGGTCAACGTCCAGCGCATGGCGCTGGCGCGCAACGATTAGGCTCGGAACCCCGCCGGTAACGGCGGGGCAATTCTGGCGCTGGAAACGGGAGGGCTATAGCTCGTCGATTTCGTAATCGACGATGACCGGGGCATGGCTGGAGAACGCGTTGGCCTTGTAGATGATGGCGTATTCGACGGTTTTGGCCAGTTCCTTTGACACCACCTGGGTGTCGGTACGCCAGCCGTCGCCCTGTTCCATCACCCCGGATGGCCACCAGCTGAATTCGTCATCGTCCTTGTTGCCACAGCGAAAGGCGTCGGCGTAACCCACCTCGTCGTAGAGCTGGTCGAGCCAGCGGCGCTCGTGGGCCAGAAAGCCCGATTCGTCGCTGTGCTTTTCGGGATTGTGGAGGTCGTTCTCGTGGTGGGCGATCTGCCAGTTGCCGCAGATGATGTAGCGCCGCCGCTTGCCGGTGATCTTGTTCAGGTGCCCCTGCAGCTCCTGGAAGAACCGGTCCTTCACCTGCTGGGAAGGTTCCCCGGCGACACCTGGCGGCGCGAGCAGGGAGCCGATGCTGATATGCTCGAAATCCGCCTGGAGGTAGCGCCCGTCCATGTCCTCGCCGTTGGGGAGCCCGAAGCCGAAGACGATGGCCTTCGGCGCTTGCCGGGTGTAGATGGCCACGCCATTGGTGTGGGGCTTGGGCGAGTCGAAGAAATAGGCGTAGTAGCCGTCGAGCATGAACTCGTCCCGGTCCGCCAGTTCGGGTTCCTGGGCGCGCAGGTCCTGCAGGCAGATGACGTCCGCATCCTGGCTGTCCAGCCAGTCGAATAGACCGCGATGGGATGCCTGGAAGATGCCGTCGACAGAAAGACTGATGATTCTCATGGTCGCCTCTGAATTACTTAGGCGCTATGATAACCGACCCTTCACAAATTCGAAAAATCATTTCCCGAAATTACCATGGAGAACTACCAGATCGCATTCGTGGAGCTGGCTCTGCGCGTCGAGGCCCTGCGCTTCGGCGAATTCACCCTGAAATCCGGACGCCAGAGTCCCTACTTCTTCAATGCCGGCCTGTTCAATACCGGCGAGAAGCTGGCCTTCCTGTCGCGCTGCTATGCCGCTGCCATTGCCGACTCCGGGATCCGCTTTGATGTCCTGTTTGGCCCGGCCTACAAGGGAATTCCCCTGGCCGCCGCTACCTCGGTGGCGCTGGCCAGCGAACAGAATCTCAACAAGCCCTGGTGTTTCAATCGCAAGGAAGCCAAGGACCATGGCGAGGGGGGTGTCATTGTCGGTGCTGAGCTAAGCGGCAAGGTAATGATTATCGATGATGTGATTACCGCCGGTACCGC
>DGNJ01000099.1 GCA_002388905.1 Cellvibrionales bacterium UBA4495 | reverse complement strand
GTGTCCTAGGCCTCTAGACGAACGGGACCCTGATGCCTCTCGCCGGGCGCAGATGCATCTCCATGCGAGAGGCGCGCATTCTATGAAGCCGGTCATGTGCTGTCAAGCCCGCCTTCCAAAAAACGTCATTGCCGATATAGCAAGAGGCACTAAGGCAGGCGAGAGCCCAAGTCGGCAAGCAGGTCTTTCACCCGCCAGGCATTGGCTCCCAGGTCGCCCTGGCCGACCCGGGATGCCGAACGCACATCGATACGGCTGCCGCCGTTCACGGGGGTCACCCTGATCGACACATCGTCCTCGAATCCGAAAATGGCGGACTCGACAACCGCCTCCACCGCCATTCGCTCCCTGTCGACACCCAGAACCCGCCAACCCCTGTCGATCATGGCACTTTCGGCCGCCGCCAGAGCCCTTTCCGGTTCGGCGGCGGTGCGCAGGGACTGGATGCGGGGATAGGACTCCTTCTGGATCCCGGCCACCACCGCGCCCTGGTAGGCGACCGGATGGTCGCCGGGGTCCCGGTCCTCCGCAGCCAGTTCAAAGGCCGGCGGGTTTTCGGTATCGGTGGTGATATCGTGAATTCCCGGCGCCTGGAAGCCGGCGGGGCCCACCGTTGCCAGCACCAATACCGTCGGCGCGGCACCCAGCAGGAAGGTGGCCCAGTAACGGCCGGGCACCGAACGGCGGGTGAGCAGCTTGAAAAGGATCACCAGCAGGGCCACTACCGCCAGCAACAGCATCAGCAGCGAAATACCGGCGGCGCCGAGCAGACCCACCGCGACGGGCAGGAATTCGAAACGCACGCCGGCCACGCCCAGCACCACCAGCAGGCCCGCCAGCAGACAGAAATTCCAGATCCATTTAGCCACGTTATTTCCTCTTTTTATGGATGATTCACTGACCGTCTTCCTCCGGCTCGAAAGCCAGGGAAACCGAATTGATGCAATAGCGCAAGCCGGTAGGCGCGGGTCCGTCCTCGAAAACATGGCCCAGGTGACTGCCGCACTGGTGACAGGTTACCTCGGTGCGAATCATGCCCAGGCTGGTATCCCGGTGCTCGTCCACGTTGTCTTCGTCGGCCGGCGCGTAAAAGCTCGGCCAGCCGGAGCCCGAGTCGTACTTGGTGCGGGAATCGAAGAGCTCCGCGCCGCAGGCGACACAGCGATAGGTGCCCGCGCGATGCTCGTCGTTGTATTTGCCGGTGAAGGGCCGTTCCGTGCCTTTTTCCCGACACACGGCATATTGCTCGGGTGTGAGTTGTTCCCGCCAGAATTCCTCGCCCTTGCGTTTCCAGTCTGTCATTGGTACACCCCACGTTTCGCCGGTGGTTTTCGGATACAATAGGCCGCCTCTAATCAAGGGCGGCTCCACGGACACTATTTATGCAGCACTTTCAAAAGTCAAACAAGTTGGACAACGTATGCTACGACATACGGGGCCCGGTGCTGGACGAAGCCAATCGTCTCGAGGAGGAAGGTCACCGAATTATCAAGCTCAATATCGGCAATCCGGCACCCTTCGGCTTCGACGCGCCCGACGAGATCATTCAGGATGTCATCCACAACCTGGCCGCCGCCCAGGGCTATTCCCACGCCAAGGGAATTTTCTCCGCCCGCAAGGCGGTCATGCAGCGCACCCAGGTCCAGGGTTTGCCGGATGTGGAAATCGACGACATTTTCCTCGGCAACGGCGCCAGCGAACTGATTGTCATGGCCATGCAGGCGCTGCTCAACAACGGCGACGAAATCCTGGTACCGGCCCCGGATTACCCGCTCTGGACCGCGGCCGTAACCCTCGCCGGGGGCAAGCCTGTCCACTACCGCTGCGACGAGAGCAACGGCTGGCAACCGGATATCGAGGACATCGAGGAAAAGATCAACGGCCGCACCCGGGGCATCGTGGTGATCAACCCCAATAACCCCACCGGGGCCGTGTACAGCGAGGACACCCTCAAACAGATCGTCGAGATCGCCCGCCAGGACGACCTGGTGATCTTCGCCGACGAAATCTACGACCGCATCGTCTACGACGACGCTGTTCATCATCCCCTGGGCAGGCTCGCCACCGATGTCCTGTGCGTGACCTTCAACGGCCTGTCCAAGTCCTACCGACTGGCCGGTTTTCGTTCCGGGTGGATGGTGGTCAGCGGCGCCAAGCACCGGGCCCGGGGGTATATCCAGGGCATGGAGATGCTCGCTTCCATGCGCCTGTGCGCCAACGTGCCGGCCATGTACGCCATCCAGACCGCACTGGGCGGCTACCAGAGTATCGAGGACCTGATCCGTCCCGGCGGTCGTCTCTACGACCAGCGCGAAAAGGCTCACCAGTTGCTGACGGCGATCCCGGGGGTTTCCTGCGTCAAGCCCAAGGGCGCCCTGTACCTCTTCCCCCGCCTGGATCCGGATGTCTACCCGATAAAGGACGACGAACAGTTCGTCCTGGATTTGCTGCAACAGGAAAAGATGCTGCTGGTCCAGGGCACCGCCTTCAACCTTCCGGATTCCAACCACTTCCGCATCGTATTCCTGCCCCGGGAGGACGATCTGGAGGACGCGGTGGGCCGGCTCGGGGAATTCCTGGGGCGTCTGAGGCGTTAACCTGCCGAAAGCGGGTAGAGAATGCTGTCCCGGTAGCCGGTCACGACCCTGATAAGACCGCTGTAGGCCCGGTCCAGCGCCGGGTCGTCGGTGTCCAGCAACAGGGGCCTGCCCCCAAGTTCGGTAATCTTGGTCTTGGTGGCCAGCACCAGCAGGTTGTCCCTTCCCACCCGGCGCAGGACGGCCGGCGTCAGTTGCTGGTTGCCCCGGCCGAAGAGCACCCCCTGACCGCCAATGGGCGTGACCACGATCACCGCCCGGGGGGCCCGGTCGAGCGCGCTCTCGATCCGCCCCGCATCCACATCGGCGGCCACCAGCTCCCCGTGAAGGACCAGGTCCACACCCAGCAGCGTCCCTTCCACCCCCAGCGCCTCGGTCACGGCCCGGGTGGTAGTGCCGGGACCGATTATATAGAGCGCGTCGTTGTCCATGGTCTCCAGCACCTCGGCCGCGATATCGTCCAGCACCAGGGCTTCCACCTCGCGACCGCTTTCCTTGACCCGCTGCACGAAGTGTCCCGCCTCCGGCACCTGCATCTCGCCGTAGTGCCGGGCCCTGACGCTGCCCCGACGGAAAGCCTCTTCGTCGATATCCCGCACATCCCGTTCGCGCAGGTCCACCAGGTCCCCCGCCACCAGCCGGCGCACGATCTGCCCCGCCGCCTCCGGATTGACGGCAAAGACACCGGAATGCATCTTGACGCCGGCGGGAATACCCAGCACCGCCTGACCGGGCGGTACCGCGGAACAGATATCCCGGGCGGTACCGTCCCCGCCGGCGAACAGCAGCAGGTCGATACCACGATCGCAGAGCCGTGCCGCCAGGCGGCGGGTATCCCGGGCACTGGTGGGCCCCGGCTCCAGAGTCCCTTCCACCCGGAAGTCAAAACCCGATTCCGCCAGCAGGGCTTCGCCCATGGACCCCGGGCAGGTGACAAAACGCAGATGGGCGACATCCGGTGCCAGCGCGCCGAGGGTCCGGCGGGCCCGCTCCATGGCGCGGGCCACTTGTCCCGTCTCGGGCGGCGGCAGGTGATCGCTGCCCTTCTCGCCCCGGGGACCGCCAGTACCCGCCACCGGGTTGACGATCAGGCCGATGGTGAAAAGCGCGTTGGTTTGATCTGAATCCATTGCCGAGACTGTTGTTTCGCACACAATAGTACTACCTGTTCTGGCGGCCCCTGCGCAAAACAAGTAACAGGTCACTTTATTTCACGCCGGGGCACACTAGCATTGAAAGGATCATATACCGAAGGCCAACGGGCCGCTCTGGGGAGGACGCCATGCGAGAATCATCCACCGCCAACGATACCGGGCATCGCCGGAAACGCCGATCACAAGCGTCTGCGGCAGACCGGGCGCCGGACTTCCACGGCGCGGCGATCGTGACCGGGGACGGCCGGGAACTGCCCATCACCGAGACCATGCTCCGGGACGCCTTCGAGAAGCTGGAATCCGCTTCCAGGCGCGATTTCCGGGCTTAGACCCTGAAACCCAGGATTTTAAGGGCCGCGAGCAGTTCTCCCCCGGGCCGCCCGCGAACCCGGAAATGACTGAATTCCCGGCGCACCGGGTAGTGCTTGCGCAAGCGGTCGAAGGCGGCACCCCGGTCCCCGTCGGCGTCCGCCAGAGCATGGCGCATGTGACGCCCGTCGCGGCGGGGATCATAAGCGGATAGCACCACCGATGCCAGGGTTGCCCCGGGCTCGACCCTGATGACGGCCGGCGCTTCCGCGGGTGCGGGTGGCGGTAAGGGCGCGTCCCGCCAGCGGCAGAATGCCGCCAGTACCATCCGGGTGCCCGCCAGCCGGCCCTCCAGGCTGTAACCGGCGATATGGGGCGTGCCCAGTGCGACCCGTTCGAGCAGGTCCGGATCGATGTCCGGCTCGTTTTCCCAGACATCCAGTACCGCCCGCAGGGCACCCTCCCCGAGCCGCGCCAGCAACGCCCGGTTGTCCACCACCGCGCCGCGCCCGGCATTAATGAGCAGCGTACCCGGGCGCAGGCGACGGAGCACCGCCTCGTCGAACAGGTGCCGGGTGGGATAAGGCCCGCTTCGGGTCAAGGGTGCATGGAGGCAAAGGACATCCGCCTCCAGCACCGCTTCGAAAGTGGTCAGGTCCGGGACCTGACGCTCGTCGAGGAAGGGGTCGTAACAGCGACAGTCCACCCCCAGGGCTTTAAGGCGCCGGTACAGGCCGCCGCCGACATTGCCGCACCCGACAATGCCCAGGGTTTTATCGCGCCAGCCCGGTTCGCAGGCACAGAGCACTGCCGTCATGTAATCCGCCACCGCCCTGGCATTGCAACCCGGGGCATGGGCGAAGGCGATGCCCCGTTCCGCCAGGTAGTCCGTATCCACATGGTCGGTGCCGATGGTTGCCGAACCGACAAACTTTACCGCGCTGCCCGCCAGCAAGGTCCTGTTCACGACAGTGACCGAGCGCACCAGCAGCACGTCGGCACCGGCCACTGCCGCCCGGTCGATGCGCCGCCCGGGCAGGGTAATGACCCGGCCGAATTCACCGAACAGCTCCGCAATGGCAGGCATGTTTTCATCGGCGACAATTGTCAGCGCGGTCATCCGGCCTCCTGCCATCGCCCCACCCTGGCCACCAGGCCACCGATGCCCAGTTCGCCGAACAGATCCCGTACCGCCGCCATATCCGGCGGGCGGCGCCGGGTGCGCCCGGGTTCGGGAATCTGGGCCGCATCGTCAACCAGCCGGGTCAACTTCAGGGCCAGTTGTATCTGCTCGCGGTACTGATCCAGCTTTGCCGGCAAGCCCCGGGCTCCGCGCACGGCAACCGACGCCGCCGCGCCGGGATCGTCGAGCCACTGATCCAGGGGACCCAGAGCGGCCAGCAGGGCAGTGGCGGTCTTCGCGCCCACCCCCGGTACACCGGGAATGTTGTCGCTGCTGTCACCCACCAGGGCCAGATAGTCCGGTACCCATTCCGGGGCCATGCCCCGGGTTTTGATAAAGCCCGCCCGATCCAGGGGGGTACCGTAGCCGTAATCCTGGAGCCGGGCGTCACCGATAAGCAACTGCGCAAGGTCCTTGTCGCGGCTGAGGATCTCTATACGGTGACGATCCCGCCCCCGACGGGCCAGGCTCGCCAGCAGGTCGTCGGCCTCGTACTCGGAACTGGCACAGGTGGCGATACCCAGGACCTCGGCCACTTGCCGACAGGCCCTCAACTGGAACGCCAGGGCCTCGTCCGGCAGGGCCCGGTTGGCCTTGTAGGCGGGGTAGAGACGATGGCGAAAACCGGTCTCCAGGCTCTCGTCAAAGGCGGCGACAATGTAACCGGGGCGCTCCGCCGACAATAACCGTATCAGGAAGGCGGCGAACCCGTAGACCGCCTCCGTAGGCATGCCGTCCCGGCAGAACCAGCGGGGTTCCAGGGCGAAATAGCTGCGGAAGATATAGACCGAGCTGTCGACCAGATAGAGCGGTTCGGACATGGGCGTCACGCCGGCGGCCGGAGGTAACGGCGCTTGTCGAAGGGGTTGCCGGTGCCGAACTCGCGGGCGAGGGCTTCGGCAAACAGGTGCGCCCGCTCGGGTAACCCCCGTTGGCAATAGGCCCGGGCCTGATCGCGCACGGCCTCGACAAAGTGTGGCGAGGGACCGGCATCGCCGGCCAGGTTATCGGCACTGACATAAAAAGGGTGACCGGCGGCCTCGGAGAAGGTCCACTCCAGGGCCTGGGGCCTCACCTCCACCGCCTCGAAAGCCCGCTGCTGTGCGGCACTGCGCCCGTCCGGGGCGTACCAGTACCCGAAGTCCACCCGCAGGCGCCTGGCGGGGCCGGCAATGCACCAGTGGGCGGTTTCGTGCAGGGCGCTGGCAAAATAATCGGCCCGGTAGATCAGGCGGTGTCTGGGACAATCCCCGCTCGCGGGCAGATACAGGGGTTCGTCCGCACCACCCACAAGGAGGGTATTCCAGCGGGCAAGGAAAGTATCCCGGAAAACGGCCTCCAGTCGAGTGATGCGGAGGTCGGTCACCCGGGCCTCAGCCCCAGCCGGCATGGTCGTCGTCGCAGCAGGGCGTCGCTTTCAGCCATTCCAGGTAGTCCGGCGACAGATAGGCCCTGCCTTCGAGAAGCTGGCCCAGGTACCAGGGCAGCGGGCGGATACGATTGTCGATAACCGCGGGGTTGGCCACGTAGGTCCAGGCCGGCTGCTCGCCGCTGGACGTGATCACGGTAAAGCGCTCGCGGCTGTAATAGCGCGGAGCGCCCTCGAACGGATCCATAAGCCGTATCTGGCCATGGTCGGCAAGGCGATAAAGCACCCCTTCCACCGCCTCCCCCGGCGCGTAGACGATATTGGCGCAGGCCCAGTTGGGGTTGTGGCGCGAGCGCTTGTTGAAACGCAGGCCCATGCCGGGCAACCGGCCCGGCATGCTGTCCAGCACCGCCAGGCCCCGGTCCCGCACCCGCTGCGGATTCATGTTGGAGCCGTAGGCGAAATAGAATGGCATAAATCGCTCACCTTGGAGATTTTTAACACAAAGTATTGTGCTTTTTCAAAATCGCGCGTACCGTATCTTGCGATGGTTGCGCTTTTCCCAGGGCGCAGCTCTATCGGTAGAAAACCGACTACCATCGCGAGGAGGCGTATTATGACTACCTCTACCCAAGGCCACAACACGGAAAACGTGGTCGACCTCTTCTCCGGCAAGCCCTTCTCCCATCGCCACAACCGCCGCATCATCCGCCTGGCGCCGGAAATGGACGGCCTGGAAATGATCTACTCCAACGAGGCCCACCCGGACAAGGTGTTCAGCATCAAGGTGCTGTGCTGGGCCCTGCGCGCGGACGGCGAGGTCGTGGGCCTGGTTCCCTGGCTCGACGATATCACCGCATGCCCGGATATCCGCGATCCCCTGAACGGCAAGTGGGAGGGCTATTACGATCCGGGAATCGACGAGGTCTTTTTCGAGCCGCCCCTGCACAAGGTCGTGGAGGTGGAATCCGCCGCCGAGTATTACGAGTTCGAATGCGATTCCGGCGAGGAAATCCTCCAGGAAATGCCCGATACCATCGGCACGCACGCAGTCCTCTCAGGGGACGGCTTCAAGACCCTGACACTGAAAGAGGTGGTCAGCTGGCGGCTCCACGCCGACGGCACGGTGGCGGGCATGATCGTCGACGACGACAAGGTGGTGGAGACCCCGGTACTTCCCGGTGACGACAGCCTCTTCCCGGCCCGCGGCCACGCCGACTTCCACTACTACTTCCAGCACCATATCGCCAACAAGATCAAGGCCCGGGACCCGGAGGCCATGGCAGCCATCTCGCTGCTGGTGGAACCCTGAGCCGGGACTGACGCCGGGCCGCTTCACTGGCGCCCGGCGCAATCCCCGCTGCCCTGTAGAGGGCATATACCCGGCGCCAACCCCCGTTTATTGCCGGCCCGCCAGCGACCGACAGAAGTCGGCCACGCTGGCGGCGGCTTCCCCGAGCAACTGCGCCCGGGTCCGGCCCGACTTGACCGTGGGCTTGAAGTCGTGATCCCCGGCTTCCAGCCAGTGGATGCGGATCCACCTCGACAGGGCGACGTCGGCCAGTTCCGCGGGCTTTCCGAAAGGGTCACGGGTTCCCTGCACAATCAGCCCCGGCACATCCAGGGCTTCCAGGTGTTCCGTACGCATCTTTTCGGGCTTGCCCGGCGGATGAAAGGGATAGCCGAAACAGCAAAATCCCGCGGGCTTCAGCTCCCCGGCCACCATTGAGGCCATACGTCCGCCCAAGGATTTCCCCCCTATCAATACCGGACCCCGGCGGTCGTCCGCCAACCGGCGATAGATATCCCGCCAGGTATCGAGCAACACCTCCCGGCGATCCGGTGGGCGCCTGGTCCCCGTGCGGCGCCGTTCGGCCATGTAGGGAAACTCGAAGCGCAGTGTGGCCACCCCATTTTCCGCCAGGGCGTCCGCCAGCCGGTACATGAAATCGCTGTCCATGGGGGCGCCGGCGCCGTGGGCCAGGATCAGCGTTGCCAACGGCTCGCCGGCCGGACGGATCGAAAGCGTGTCAGCCACGGCCGGCTTCCCCGGCCGAGCGATCGAAGGCTTCCCGGGTCATCAGGTTGCAGGTTTCGCTGTCGGGATCGAAAACGATCACCACTTTCCCGGTATCGATCTGCCGCCTGACCTGATCGGTTTTTGTATCAAAAGGGGTTTCCCGCTCACCGTAATCGGTGCCCTCCCGCAGCACGAAATCCTCGATCAGTGCGGCAAGGGCCTCGGCGCTTAACCGTTGCGGGGGTATTTCAATCACTGTGACCTCCGGATTTTTGCGGCGAATCGGCGGCACCGCCGGCTTCGCCGGGCTTGCGAAATTTCAGGGTCATCCGGTCGCTCTCGCCGATAGCCCGGTAGTGCTCGCGGTTGTCCGCACCCAGGCGCAGTGTCGGCGGCAGTGTCCAGACACCCTTGGGATGAAGGGTGGTGTCGGCGGGGTTGGCATTGATATCACTGCGCGCCACCAGTTCAAAACCGGCTTTCTCAGCCAGCTCGATGACATAGGATTCGGTCATGTAGCCCGACTCGAGCATGGCCTGCCGATCAGTCCCGGGCCGGGCCCTGTGTTCCACGACGCCGAGCAGCCCGCCGGGTTTCAGTGCCTCGAAAAAGAGTTCAAAGGCCGGCTGCTCGCTGTCGCTGCGCAACCAGTTGTGGACATTGCGAAAAGTCAGCACCCGGTCGGCGGTGCCCGGCGGGACGTCGAGCCGGCCGCTGGCCGGGTCGAAAACGACCACGCGGGCATTGCCATAGGCATCGGGACGGCTTTCCAGCTTGGCGATAAATTTTTCGCGGCTGCGCTGCATATAGGGATTGTCCACGGACGGCGAAAACCCCGCCAGGTAAAGCTGCCCATGTTCCTTCAGGTAGGGCGCGAGAATTTCCGTGTACCAGCCCCCGCCGGGCCAGATCTCCACCACCGTCTGGTGGTCGCGGACCTGGAAGAACGCCAGGGTGGCACGGGGATGCCGGTGCGCATCCCGGTCCAGGTTCGCCGGCGTCCGGGCGTCGCCCGACAGGGCCGCGTCCAGGGAACCGGCCTGGACTTGCGCCACGCAACAAAACACCAGGGTCAACAGCCTTTTCATCGCCTTTCTCCTCTATGGGCGGCAGGTTTTTACGCTGCCAGGTTATGGGTCATAATAGCCGCCTCGGGGCAATCATTGAATCCCGCCATCCACGAGGAATATCCCGCCATGAGCAACCAACTGGTCCTTACCGTGATCGCCGACGACCGCCCGGGCCTTGTCGATGCCCTGGCCGAGACCCTGGTCAGGCACGGCGGAAACTGGCTCGAATCGGCCCTGGCCCGGCTGGGCGGCAAGTTCGCCGGTATTCTGCTGATCGAGGTGGCCGGTGATCGCCAGGCCCTCCTGGAAGAAGACCTGGCCGCCATGGCGGCGCGGGGCATCGATGTATCCGTGGCGCCCGCCGGTACCGCCGGAGTCGGCAACGGAGAACAACTGGCGTTGACCGTGGTGGGCAACGACCGGCGCGGCATTGTCGGCGAGATCAGCCGCATCCTCGCCCGCTGCAACGTTAACGTGGATGAACTTTTTACCGCCACGGAAAACGCCCCCATGAGCGGTGAGCGGTTGTTCCGGGCACAGGCCCGGGTGATGCTGCCGCCGGACCTGGGGGCCGAGGACCTGCGGGTGCTTCTGGAAGACCTCTCCGACGATCTGGTGGTGGAACTGGAAACACCCGACGAACATGGCTGAAGACACCGAAGCGTATCTTTCCCGCCGCCGCTTTTTCGACAGCCTGCTTACTGTCTACGGCCGCAAACCGGTCCTCGAGGTGCTGCGGGATGCCGGCATCCCGGTCTACCGCCTGCACCTGGCCGACTCGAACCGGGGCGACGGCATCATTCGCGACATCGAAAAGGCGGCGTCGGCGCGGGGTATCGAGATACGCCGCCACAGCCGCGAGGCGCTGGCGCGCATTTCCCGCAACCGCAAACAGGATCAGGGCGTGGCCCTCGACCTGCAATGCCCCAACTACCGGGACTACCGGACTTTTATGGAGGAAGCTTCGGAGGAAGCACCGGCCCGGCGCGCCTACCGGCTTATTGCCCTGGACCGGGTCACCAACCCCCAGAACCTGGGCATGATCATACGTTCCGTGGCGGCCGGCAATCTGGATGGCCTGCTGCTCCCCACCCGGGGTTGCGCGCCCCTGTCGCCTCTGGTGATCAAGGCCAGCGCCGGGACCCTGTTCCGCTGTCCGATCCTGCGCTGCGAGCGGCTGCCTGACGCCCTGGCGGAGTTCGCCGCCAGCGGCGCCGAAATCTGTATCCTGTCCGGCAACGCCGAGCACAACCTGGCCGACTATCGGCCCGCCGGCCCTTGCGTCTACGTCCTGGGCAACGAGACGGAAGGCGTCTCGGAGAACGTGCGCCGGCTCGCCCACCGGCAAGTGCGCATTCCGCTCAATAACGGCGTGGAATCGTTGAACGTGGCGGTGACCGCGGCCCTGATAGCCTTTCGGGACAGGCTCGACACCGGGACCTGATCCTGTCCTAACCGCGGAAGCGCCTGCGGATCAGGCGAATCAACAGCGCCGCGACCAGGGCCAGGGCAATCAGTCCCAGCAACATCAGCAGCGCCGCGCCCAGCACCGACAGCATCTCCTCCGGCGGTACGCCCCAGAGCCTGACAAGCCCCACCAGGAACATCGCGGCCAGCACCAGTGGCGTGAAAATGGCGAAAAAATTGCGGATGCGGGAATGACTCAAGGCGCGACTCCCGGATATTTCCGAACACCGACCATCACGGCTTCAGCCGGCACTCAGCCAGCTCTCGTGAACCCATTCGCAGCGAACATTGGTGACATCCTCACCCGGACGATGGCAACTGCCGTTCGCCTCCCAGAGGAAGGAATGGTTGCCGGACAACTCGGTTTCCAGGTGCACCACGGCAGAGACCCAGTACATCTGCCTGAGCAGGTTCTCGAACTGCTCGATCCAGTGCTTCCACTCGTACTCGATACCCTGGTAGGAGGCACCGAAGTGCATGACCTCGGTGTGGAACGCCAGGTCCGTGCCGCTCTGGTCGGTGAGACTGAACATCTCCCGGCTCAGCACGGGCCAGCTCTCGGCACGGGGCAACGCCAGCATGGCCTCGCGGTTGACGCGCTGCCGGTCCGGGACGCGGGCGTCGGCCATGTCCCTGATGCAGCCATAGACGATGGATTCCGATAACATGGTATTCCCTCCCCCGGGTATCAGAGCAGGCCCTTCTCAGAGAGAAAGGCGGTGAATTTGTCTTCGTCCCAGACCTCGATGTCCAGAGACTCGGCCTTCTTGAGCTTGGTCCCGGCACCGGGCCCCGCCACCACCACGTCGGTACTGGCGGAGACACTGCCGCTCACCCGGGCGCCCAACTGCTGGAGGCGATCCTTGGCCTCGGCCCGGCTCATGGCGTCCAGGCTGCCGGTGAGCACCCAGGTCTGGCCGCGCAGTGGCTGCTCGGCCTCGCTGGGGGGCTGCACCGCCGGCCAGTGTACGCCGGCCTCGAGCAGGGCACTGACCACTTCCAGGTTGTCCTCGCTATCGAAAAACTCCCGCACGAAATGGGCGACCACCGGACCCACGTCCGCCACCGCCCGGAGCTGTTCCTCCGTGGCGTCCCGGAGTTTTTCCAGGGTACCGAAGTGGTTTGCCAGACCCCGGGCGGTGGCCTCCCCCACTTCGCGAATCCCCAGCGCATAGAGGAAGCGCGGCAGCGTGGTTTTCTTCGAGTCCTCGATGGCATCCACCAGGTTCTGTGCGGATTTTTCCGCCATTCGCTCCAGGCCCGCCAGGGTCTCGACGCTGAGATGGTACAGGTCTGCCGGGGAGTGGACCAGTTCCCGTTCCACCAACTGGTCGACAATTTTCTCCCCCAGGCCATCGATATCCATGGCCCTGCGCGAGGCGAAATGCTCCAGGGCCTCCTTGCGCTGGGCCGCGCACACCAGGCCACCGCTGCAGCGCATGACGGCCTCATCGCCGGCCTGTTCCACCGGCGACCCGCACACGGGACAGTGGTCGGGAAATTCAATGGCACGGGTATTTTCCGGCCGTTCGCTCACCACCGCCCGGACGATCTGGGGTATCACATCGCCGGCCCGGCGGACGATGACACTGTCCCCGATGCGCACCCCCAGGCGATCGATCTCGTCGCGGTTGTGCAGGGTGGCGTTGCTGACCGTCACACCGCCCACAAACACCGGTTCCAGCCTGGCCACCGGCGTCACGGCACCGGTTCTGCCCACCTGGAACTCCACGTCCAGGAGGGTGGTCCTCGCTTCTTCGGCGGGAAACTTGCGGGCCAGGGCCCACCGGGGTGCCCGGGCGACGGTGCCGAGCCGGCGCTGGAGGCCCAGATCATCCACCTTGTAGACCACCCCGTCGATGTCGTACGCCAGGGAATCCCGGCGCCCGGCGACCCGGTCGTAGTAATCAAGGCAACCCGCCAGGTCCTCCGCCACCTCCACCAGCGGGTTAACGGGCAGTCCCCAGTCCTTCAGGCGCTCCAGGACCAGGCTGTGTCGGTCGGGCAGGGTCCAGTCCCGGACTTCGCCGACACCGTAGGCGAAAATGGCCAGGGGCCGGCGCGCGGTGATTCTCGAATCCAGTTGCCGGAGACTCCCGGCGGCGGCGTTGCGGGGGTTGACGAAGCCCTTATCGCCCTTCTCCCGGGCCTCCCGGTTGAGGCGCTCAAAGCCCTCCCGGGGCATGTAGATCTCGCCCCGCACCTCCACTTCCGGGGGGTAGTCGTCGCCGCGCAGGCGCAGGGGCACCGCCCGGATGGTGCGGACGTTGGCGGTGATGTTCTCGCCGGTGCGGCCGTCGCCCCGGGTGGCGGCCCGTTCCAGGACCCCGTCGCGGTAGACCAGGCTCACCGCGACACCGTCAAGCTTGGGCTCGCAGGCGTAGGCGAGGCGTTTCTTCCAGTTAAGCCGCTCCCGGACCCGGCGGTCGAAATCCCGGACTTCCTCGTCGTTGAAAGCATTATCCAGTGACAGCATGGGCTGGATATGGCGGGCCTCCTCGAAAGACTCCAGGGGCGGGGCGCCGACGCGCCGGGTCGGGGAATCGTCCCTGCGCAAGGCCGGGAATCCGTCTTCCAGGTCCTGAAGCCGGCGCAGCATCCGGTCGTATTCCTGATCGGGAATTTCCGGGTCGTCCAGGGTGTAGTAGCGGTAGTTGTGGTAGTGGAGCTTTTCGCTCAGGGCGTCGATCTCGGCCCTGGCCTCTTTCTCGGACAGTTTCGCCACCTCGCCTCCGGAATCAATGGCTCAGGGTAAACGAGCGGCGGGTGTGCTCGATGATGCGCTGGCGGTAGTGTTCGATGGTCTGGCGGGTCATGGCGCTGCGGGTTTCGTCCTTGACTTCGCCGTCCAGCTCCCGGGCCAGGGTATAGACCACATCGAGCAGTTCATCGAAGGCCTCCATGGGGCTTTCGAGGCCGTTGAGGGTCATGAAAAAGGTGATGCCCGGCGTACTGAATTCAGTCATGGCATTGAGATCGAAGGTGCCGGGATTGACCGAATTGGCGGCGCTGAAAAGTATGGGGCCCGAGCCATCGGGGTTGGCGTGGCGATGGAATATCTTCATGGAACCGTAGCGCAGGCCGTTGTCGAGCAGTTGCTGCAACAGGGGCTCGCCGTCGAACCGCTCGCCCTTGCGGGCCATGACGTGGAGGACCAGGACATCCATTTCCTCCGGTTCGGCCGCAGCCGCCTTTTTTTCCGGCTTCCCGGAGGTTGCCCCGCCCCTGGGCGGCTCCCGGCGAGGCTCGGGCGCGGCGGCCGGCTTTTCGGGACGCGGGGAGGTGTTGCCGGCTTTGCTATCGGTGCCAGGCATATCGAAGGTGGGCTCGGCACGGCTGGCAATGTTTTCGCCGCCTTCGCCGGTGGTCTCCGCAGTGCTCTCGCCGGTGCTTTCTTCAGTGATTTCTTCGGCACTGTCGCCGGCGCCACCGGTCTCCGGGGATTCAAACCGGGGCGCGCGGTCGCCGGAGGGTTCGTCGGTGGGCTGGGGTCCGGGCGAGACCTGGCGCTGGGGCTTCATCCGGTAGGCGGTGGTGACCTTGGCGCCGGTCAGCTCGGTCTGGCGGCGAATCTGCTCGCTGAGTTTCTCGGTACTCTCTTCGTCGCGCACCTGGACCACACGGGCACCGCCGCTGGGCAGTTCGCTGCCGTACTCATTGATATCCTGATCGTCGAAAATCGGTTGCCGGCGCCGGGCGATCCGCAGTTTGCCATAGCGGGCCCGGCGCACGCGACGGATGCCGTCGAGCAGGATTGCCAGGATGACGAGAATGCCGAGCAATATCAGAATTTCGCGTGTGCCGAACTCCATGCAATCCTCGGTGAATCAGGGCTGTTGAATCCCGGATGCCGTCGTTGAAACCGCTTTTTACGCCCGCTGCAACATGGATTCGGACGACATGCCAGTGTCTTACAGTGTAAAACTCAGAGGCATTGTAAAGAAATAATGTGACGCCTACCACACTGCCATGACGGCCGGTTTATCAGGCCTCGGCCAGTTCGGCAGCCTTGTCCACGTCAACGGTAACCAGGCGCGAGACACCGGGCTCGTGCATGGTTACCCCCATCAGTTGATGGGCCATTTCCATGGCGATTTTATTGTGGGTGATATAGATAAACTGAACCCGCTCCGCCATTTCCTCCACCATCCGGGCGTAGCGCCCCACATTGGCATCGTCCAGGGGCGCGTCGACCTCGTCGAGCATGCAGAAGGGCGCCGGGTTGAGGCGGAAGATGGAGAATACCAGGGCGATGGCGGTGAGAGCCTTCTCGCCGCCGGAGAGCAGGTGGATGGTGGTGTTCTTCTTGCCCGGCGGTCGCGCCATAATCGTGATACCGGTATCAAGCAGGTCTTCCCCGGTCATTTCCAGGTAGGCATGGCCACCGCCGAACACTTTGGGAAACAGTTCTTCCAGGGACCGGTTGATCTGGTCGAAGGTTTCCTTGAAACGGGTGCGGGTCTCCCGGTCGATCTTGTGGATGGCCTCTTCCAGGGTCGCCAGGGCATCGTTGAGTTCGTGGTCCTGGGCATCGAGATAGGTCTTGCGCTCGGACTCGGTCTTGAATTCCTCGATGGCGGCCAGGTTGATGGCTCCCAGACGCTGAATGCGATTGTCGATTCGCTCCAGTTCACGCTCCCAGTCGGCCGGGTCAGAATCCTCGGGCAGTTCGGCCAGCAGGTGCTGCAGATCGTAATTCTGTTCGGCGACCTGCTCGGCGATGGTCTTGCTGCGGGTTTCCAGTTCCTGGGTGGACAGGCGCAACTGCTCCAGTTGGGTGCGCTGCTCCATGACCTGTTGCTCCAGGCTGTTGCGGCGCTTTTCACGCTCCCGCATCCCGTGCTCCACCTCTTCCAACTGCCGGCGGGCGTCACCCAGCTGCTTCTCGATACCCAGCCTCTTCTCCAACTGGGCCTCCAGTTCCAGGGTCAGGCCCTCGGTGGGATCCCGGTGCTCGCTGGCGCTGGCACGCAACTGTTCCCGGCGCTCGTCGAGCCGGGCGACCTGGACTTCGAGCCGACCGATGCCCTCGCGGATGGAATCCAGCTGGGTGCTCACCGAGCGCTCGCGCATGGCCAGTTCATGGAGTTTGTCCCGGTCGTGCCGGGCCCGCTGGCGGGCGTTGTCGAGCTGCCGGCGGCAGGTATCCCGCTCGCCCAGAAGCTCTTCCTTGCGCCGGGTGTCGGTCTCCATGGCATCCAGGGCTTCCTGGAGCAACTGCCGGGCATCGGCCAGGTTTTCGTGCTCCACTTCCTGCTGCTGCCGGGCGTCGGCCATCTCGTCCCGGGCCCGCTCGCGGCGGGCCGCATATTGTTCCACCTGCATGCGGCTGGCGCTGAGCCGGGAACGCAAATCGGCATATTCCCGCTGGCGTTCCGATACCTCCCGGGAAAGGGACTCCCGGCGTTGCTCCAGCGCGGACAGGGACTCTTCACGCCTGTCCTGGGCTTCGCCCAGTTGCTCAACCCGCGTGCCCAGCTCGTCGAGCCGGGCATTGACGCTGTCCAGTTCCTGCTTGCGCTTTAACACACCGGCGGCCGCATCCTTGTCCCGGGCCACACGCAGCCAGTGGCGACTCAGCCAGATGCCTTCAGGCGTGACCACGGACTCCCCCGGATCGAGGCGGTCCCGCAGTGCCAGGGCCTGGGCCAGGCCATCCGCCGCGTAGACACCGGCCAGAAGACGGCCCGCACCCCCGGAAACCTTGTCCGCGAGGGGGGCCGCCTTGGCGTTACCCATGTCGGTGGCGACATTGCCGCCCGACTGCTCGACGAATACCAGCTCTCCCTGCCTGAACTGGTCCAGGTCGCCGGCGAGATCAGTGAGAGAATCCACGCACACTGCCTGGAGATAGCTTCCCAGGACGGCTTCCACGGCCATTTCCCAGCCGGACTCCACGTCAAGGGTCTCGGCCAGGCGGGCCGCGTCGGCGAGCCCCCGGGACTCCAGCCACTGGCGTTCCTCGGTGCCCTCCTCCAGGGCCGCCTGCTGCAATGCCTCCAGGGATGCCTGCCGCCCTTTCAGGGACTGGCGCTGCTCCCGGGCGGCGCCGAGTTCCGCGCTGGCGGACTGATAAGCCTTGCGGGCCTCGTCGATGGCGGCGCTAAGCCCATCCAGATCGGCCTGCTTCTCGCTGTTGACGGTTTCCATTTCGGCAAGCTGCTCACCGAGCAGCGTCACCTCTTCCTCGGCGGGGCTGATATTGAGATCCCGGTGTTCGGATTCCAGCTTGTCGATGCGCTCGGCAAGCCGGCGCAGCGCCTGTTCCAGGTGCTGGATACGGGACTGCTGGACTTCCGCCTGCTGGCGGGGCGCGGCGGCGGCCTGGTTGAACTCCTCCCAGGCCGACTGCCAGTGGTTCATGGCCTCCTCCGCCTCCTGCAGCACCAGGCCGGATTCCTCCTCCTGGGCCCGCAGTTGCGCCAGGGCCGGGGCAATCTCTTTCAGCTCGGCCTCCCAGCCCAGGGCCTTCTGCCGGTCGGTGCGCAGATGCTCTTCGGCTTCCACGTAGTTGCGCTCGGTCTGCTCCACGTCCTGCTGCAATTCCCGGGCACGCTCCCGGGCGTGCTCGATGGACTGCTCTATGCGGGCTACCTCGGCGCCGATCGCGTAGTAACGGCCCTGAATCTCGTTGAAAACGTCGCTCTGGTCGGTGTAGTCGGCGCGCAGTTTTTCCAGCGCCGTATCGCAGGCGCTGCGTTCGGTGACCAGGGCCTCCACCGCCAGTTCCTGGCGGCTGATAGCCGTGCGCTTGTGCTCCACTTGCCGGTTCAGGTCGCGCCAGCGCAGGGCGTGGAGCTGGGCGCGCACCTGACGCTCCTCCTTTTTGTACTCCGCGTACTTTTCCGCGGCCTGGGCCTGGCGTTCGAGGCGCTGGAGCTGCCGGCCCAGTTCCTCCCGGATGTCGGTGAGGCGCTCCAGGTTTTCCAGGGTCCGGCGCATACGGTTTTCGGTGTCCCGGCGCCGCTCCTTGTACTTGGAAATACCGGCGGCCTCCTCGATGTAGACGCGCAGCTCGTCGGGCCGGGCCTCGATCAGGTTGGAGATCATGCCCTGCTCGATGATGGCGTAGCTGCGCGGCCCCAGCCCCGTGCCCAGAAAGATATCGGTGATATCCCGGCGCCGGCACTTGTTGCCGTTCAGGTAATAGTTGGACTGGCCTTCCCGGGTGACCTTGCGGCGGATGGATATCTCGTTGTAGGCGGCGTACTCACCCGCCACGGAGCCGTCGGAGTTGTCGAAAATCAGCTCGATGGAGGCCTGCCCCACCGGTTTGCGGCCGCCGGAACCGTTGAAAATGACGTCGGCCATGGATTCGCCGCGCAGATGCTTGGCGGAACTTTCCCCCATGACCCAGCGCACCGCGTCGATAATGTTGGACTTGCCGCAGCCGTTGGGGCCCACAACCGCGCAGAGGTTGCTGGGAAAGTTGACCGTGGTGGGGTCGACAAAGGACTTGAAGCCCGCCAGTTTTATGCTTTTCAGGCGCATCTGCTGTCTCTGTTAATGCTTACCGCTGGAGCGGACCGGGCAAAGGTGGATCAAGCCGGCAATTCTACACGCTTGTCCGAATGTTGTACCAGCCGGGGAGCCTCAGGGAAGCCGCCGGTCCACGGTCAGTTGCAGCGGATCCCCGGCCTCCGCCACGGCAACGGGGCCCAGGCGCCCCTCGTAATCGCCGGAGGCCGGCGTCGCGGTCCCCCCGAGCGCCACCCGGGCCACCAGCTCCACCTGGTCGACGGACGAAAGACTGGCGCCCGGACTCATGGCACTGGACCCGTCGAGGGTCACCCGGGCAGGCAGGTCGGCCAGCGTCAGCCTCCGAATGGCCAGGGGCATGGGCGAGCCCTGCCAGGCCCTGGCGTAGACGAATACCGGTGTATCCGGCGGCGCCTCCACCCGGTCGGCCAGGGTCACGGCCACCTCCAGGGAGACCGGCCCGGGCCCGGCGTCCTCCCCCAGCTTTTCCCGGGCGCTGGCAATGCCCGCGCGAAAGGACTGCCCTGCCGTCGACATGGGCGGCAACGACTCCAGAGCCCGCTGCCAGTATTGGATAGCCTGGCGATAATCCTCCGCCTGGTAGGCGCCGATGCCCGCCAGACCCAGGGCCGTATCGCTTCCGGGCGCCAGCGCCAACGCCCTGCCGGCGAGACTGCGCACACGCGGTGTCATGGTGTTGTTCTCGGCCAGAAACAGCGCCTGGGCATACTCGGCCAGCAACTCGCCGTCCTCGGGCGCACGGTCGACCGCCTCCCGATAATGAGCCAGGGCCGACTCCAGGTCACCGCTTTCCTGATTCAAGCGGGCCAGCAGCAGCGGGTAGACCGCCCGGTCGGGATTGTCCCGGGCCTGATCCGCCAGGCTTTCGCGCAATTCCCGGGTGATATCGTCCAGGCGTTCTCCCGGGCGGGTATCGCCGGCAAGCAGGGCCGCGCGCCGCTCCAGCAGCTGGCGGACCGACAGGGCATCGGCGGCACCCAGGTAGTGGTAGACGACCATGGCCAGCAGGGGTACGGCGACGGCGCAGGCCACCAGCGGGACACGCCCGCCCTTATGACGCTCGACCGGCTGCTCATGGCTTTCGCTGTCCACCAGAAACTGGCGCTGGTACTCGATTTCCAGTTCCTCGTACTGGTCTTCATCGATGTCGCCGGCAGCGAGCTGACGCCGCAACTCCGCCTGCTTTTCCCGGTACAGGGCCCGGTTGACAGCGGATTCCCCCACTTCTCCGGCTTCCGGTGAGGGTTTGTTGAGCGCGCCGGCGGCCACCATCAGGAAGGCCAGCAGCGCCAGCAAGGCCATGAGCAACCACATCATTGCCGGGATTCCTCGTTGTCATCGGCTTCCCGCCGGCTCTCCAGCAGGGCATCCAGTTCCCTGCGCTCGACATCGGTGAGTGCCGGAACCGCCGCTTTATCGCTGCGGTGACGGAGAACGACGACGGTCAGCACTGCCACGCCCAGCAATACCAGTACCGCGGGACCGAACCAGAGCAGCAGGGTATTGTCCTGCACCGGAGGGCGATAGCGAATGTAATCGCCGTAGCGTTCCACCAGGAAAGCGGTAATCTCCTCGTCGCTCTTGCCCTCCTCGAGCAGGCGCCGGATTTCCCGGCGCAGGTCGGCGGCAATGGGGGAGTCGGAACCCGCCAGGTTCTGATTCTGGCATTTGGGGCAGCGCATCTCCTCGATAAGCTGCCGGTAACGGGCCTGCATCTCCTGGCTGGGCAACTGCGCCGGGTCGATGGCGGCCAGGAGAACAGCCGGGAAAAAGCACAGGGCCAGCAGCCAGGCGGCGCCGAAACCCCTGGCGGTGCATCGCGCCGGGAAAGGGGTCATGGCCATCAGTTGTCCTCCGCCTCCCTGACCAGTGAGCGGTAAAGGGGACCAAGCTCGTCACGCCAGACACGCTCGTCCAGAACCCCCACATGCTTGTAGCGGATCACGCCGTCGCCGTCCACCAGATAGGTTTCGGGCGCGCCGTAGACACCGAGATCGATTCCCAGCCGGCCATCGCGATCCTCGAAACTGACCCGGTAGGGATCCCCGAGCCGCGCCAGCCAGGCCAGGGCCGCTTTCCGTTCGTCTTTGTAATCCATGCCCACGATTTTCACACCCCGCTCGGCCAGTGTCATGAGGAAAGGGTGCTCGACCCGGCAGGCCGGACACCAGGTGCCCCAGACATTGAGCAATGCCGGCTCACCATCGCGAAAAACGGCCTCGCTGACCTGCCGATCCGGCTCATGGAGATCGGGCAGGCTGAATTCGGGCATGGAACGGTCGAGCAATGCCGATGGCATGGCACCGGGATCCCGCTCCAGGCCCTTCATCAGGAAAAAGGCCAGGGCCACGAACACCAGAAGGGGTATGAAAAGTTTCCAGTTGAACATCAACCGGCCGCTCCCGATACCGTCCCCGCGGCCCGGGGTGCGGTGGCGCGGACCGTCCGGTAGCGTTTATCGAGCATGGCAATGGCGCCGCCGCCGGCCATCAACAGTGCACCCAGCCAGAGCCAGCGCACAAAGGGCTTGACGTGCAAACGGATCGACCAGGCCCCGCCGGCCAGGGGCTCCCCCAGGGAGACATAGAGGTCCCGGAACAAGCCGCCGTCGATCCCCGCCTCGGTCATGACCTGGTTGCTGGCCAGGTAACGCCTTTTTTCCGGATACAGGGTGGTCACCAGCCGCTCATTCCGGTAGACCGCAACGGAGGCCCGGTCCGAACGGTAGTTGGGCCCCCGGACCTGATCCACACCCTGGAACACGAACCGATAGCCACCGTGTTGCTCCACGTCGCCGGCCTCGACCCGCCTGTCCGCTTCGACACTGTAAACCGTGGTGAGGCCCGCGCCCAGCAGGCAGCAGGCCAGACCGAAGTGGGCCAGATGCATGCCGTAGTAACTGCCCGTCAGACGGCGAAGACCGGACCAGCGCCCGGCGCCGTGGCTCGACTTGCTCCAGAGGTCGCGCACGATAACCGCCACCACCCAGGTGAAGACCGCCATGGTGACCGCCGCCCCGGCGTGAAAGGCCCCGCCATAGACAAAGGGGAAAATGATGCCGACAACCAGGGCAATAACCGCCGGCAACCATAGTCGGGCTTTCAGCCAGGGCCAGTCCGTTCTTTTCCAGCGCAGCAGCGAACCCGCCGCCATCAGCACGGCGACCACCACCATCAGGGGAACGAAGAAAAGGTTGAAATAGGGCGGGCCCACTGAAATCTTGCCCCAGTTCAGGACGTCCGCCACCAGGGGATAGAGTGTCCCCAACAGCACGATGGCCAGCACGATCACCAAGAGGATATTGTTGATAAGCATGAATGCTTCCCGGGACAACCAGCCGAAACCGCCCTGGGATTTAAGGGTGTGCCCGCGCAGGCCATAGAGCACCAGCGACCCGCCCACGACGACGCCCAGGAAAGCCAGGATAAAGACGCCCCGGGTGGGATCGGTGGCAAAAGCATGGACGGAGGTGAGCACGCCGGAGCGGACCAGGAAGGTGCCCAGCAGGC
>DGNJ01000100.1 GCA_002388905.1 Cellvibrionales bacterium UBA4495 | reverse complement strand
CGCGGCCGGCGGCGGCTTTGCCGGCGCCACGGTGATGCTGGCCATCCGCATGGGAGTGGCCCGGGGTATTTTCTCCAACGAGGCGGGGCTTGGCAGTGCCCCCATAGCCCATGCCGCGGCGGAGACCAACAGCCCCGTGCGCCAGGGCTTTATCGCCATGCTCGGCACCTTTATCGACACCCTGGTGGTGTGCACCCTCACGGGGCTGGTGCTGATTGTCACCGGGGCCTGGAACAGCGGCGAGGAGGGTGCCGCCATCACCGCCCTGGCCTTTGACACGGCGCTGCCCCAGGGCGACAGGGTGGTGGCCCTGTCCCTGTCGCTCTTCGCTTTTACCACCATGCTGGGCTGGAGCTACTATGGCGAGCGCTGCGTGGAATTCCTGCTGGGCATCAGGGCCATCGTTCCCTTTCGCGTTCTCTGGGTGGCGGTGGTTTTTGTCGGCGCCAGCGTCCACCTGGACCTGGTGTGGACCATCGCCGATACGCTGAACGGCATGATGGCGATCCCCAACCTGATCGCCCTGTTGCTGTTGAGCCCGGTTGTTTTCCGTCTTACCCGACAGTTTTTCGAACAACGGTAGGGGGACGCGGCGACCCTGGCGGCCGCGGGCTACCCGTACCGGGCCAGGATACGCCTGACCGAACCCCGGTAACCTCCGCCGAACAGGTTCAGGTGGTTGAGCAGGTGGTAGAGGTTGTAGATATCGCACCGGTCGCGCCAGTCCGGCGCAATCTCTGAAGCCGCTTCGTAGGCTCGATAAAAGGCCTCGCTGAAACCGCCGAACAGCGTGGTGAAGGCCAGTTCCGCCTCGGCCCAGCCATAGTGGGCGGCGGGGTCGATCAATACCGGCTCGCCGTTGCGGTTGCAGAGGAAGTTGCCGGACCAGAGGTCGCCGTGGATCAGGCTCGGGGGCTGCTTTGGCACCAGTTCCGGCAGCCGGTCGATAACCCGCTCCAGGCCGGTCATTTCCCCGCTGTCCAGCAGCCCCCGTTCCAGAGCCAGCCGGCCCTGGTGGCGCAGGCGGTGTTCCGCGAAAAAGGCATGGCCGTCGGTGCTGTCGGGGTTGGGCTGGGGTGTCAGGCCGATATAGTTGTCGCCGTCGAAACCGAAGCTTTCCCGGCCGTGGCGGTGCAGGGCGGCGAGGGCCTCGCCGAATGCCTGCCAGAAGCCGTCCTGGGGGTGGCCGGTTTCGATCAGCTCCAGCAGCAGGAAGTGTTCCCCGACGGCAATAACGCCGGGCACGGGCAGTGTGCCGGTTCGGGCGATTGCCTCAAGCCCGTGGGCTTCGGCGTCAAATAATCCGGGTGGCGGGGAAGCGTGGTGTTTGAGGAAGAAGCGCTCGCCGGTGCGGCCGGTGAGCGACCAGGCCTGGTTGATATCGCCGCCGGCGACGGGGTCGGCCCGCTCGAGGGGCGATTCCAGGATGGCCTCCACCTGTTTCTGAACAGCCTGTGGTAGCGGCATGATGGCTCGTGCTCGTCTCGAAAGGGTGTTGCCAGCATAGCTTTCGATGGCTGGCCAGGCAAAGCGCCTTAATGGATAATGGCGGCAATGGCAAAGGAGTCTTGCGTATGGCAGCCAATCTGGGCGACAAGCTGGTTATCGCCATATCCTCCCGGGTACTGTTCGATCTTACGGAGAGCGACCGGGTGTTCCGGGAAGAGGGCCTGGCGGCCTATTCCCAGCACCAGATCGACCGGGAGAACGAGGTTCTCGAACCCGGGGAAGCCTTCCCGCTTGTTCAGAAGATGCTGCGCATCAATGAAAAACTGGGCGGCGAACCGAGAGTCGAGGTGATCCTGCTTTCCCGCAATTCCGCCGATACCGGGCTGCGGGTTTTCAATTCCATCGAACACTACAAGCTCAATATCACCCGCGCCGCCTTTTGCGGTGGTGAAAGCCCCTACCGCTATGTCTCGGCATTCGGCTGCCACCTGTTTCTCTCCACCCAGGCCGAAGACGTGCGCAATGCCCTCAAGAACGGTGTCGCGGCGGCCACTCTCTTGCCGTCTTCGAAAACCCATAGGGACGACGACGAACTGCGCTTTGCTTTCGACGGCGACGCGGTGATTTTCTCCGACGAAGCGGAAAAAGTGTTCAAGCAAAAGGGCCTGGAGGAATTCGCCCGCAGTGAGAAAGCCTCGGCACGGGAACCCCTGAACGCCGGCCCCTTCAAGAATTTCCTGTCGGCGCTGCATCGTCTGCAGGCGGAGTTCAAGCCCAATGAATGCCCCATTCGCACGGCCCTGGTGACGGCCCGCTCCGCACCCGCCCACGAACGGGTCGTGATGACCCTGCGGGCCTGGAATATTCGTATCGACGAATCCCTGTTCCTGGGCGGGTTGCCCAAGGGCGAGTTCCTCAAGTCCTACGGTGCCGATGTCTTTTTCGACGATCAGCAGCAGCACTGCGAATCCGCCAGCCCCCATGTTTCCACCGGGCATGTACCGCACGGGGTGGCCAACGAAAGGGGGTGACTTGTTTCGGGCGGTGTACCTGTGACGACTGACACCGTCAAACCTGTGCTCCTGAATAAATTTTGCCCTGCGTGTTGTCTGTCCCTGTGTCCCGGTTTGGGTTGTGAAGGGCATCCGGCGCCCGACGTCAAGCGGACAGATAGTCGGCTCGCCAATCCCGTCCGGACACATGACCGGCACTAAAGCTGGAGGCCGTTTCCGGTTGTATTCCCCGACGTCGCTGATATAAAATGCGCGCCTCTGAACAGGCACGTAGCTCAGTTGGTTAGAGCACCACCTTGACATGGTGGGGGTCGGTGGTTCGAATCCACTCGTGCCTACCAGTTTTTCCCCGGCGGGAACTGGCCCGCCACAGCGTCGGTTTAGCACCGTCGCATTGCAAATACCCACGTGGCCTTTGGTAGGGGTCACCACTGGAAGTGAAGGAAGGATTCATGCCGGATATTACTCTCCCCGATGGCAGCCAGCGTCATTACGACGCCCCTGTGTCCGTTCACCGGGTGGCCGAGGATATCGGTCCCGGCCTCGCCAAGGCCGCCCTGGCGGGCAGGGTGGACGGTAAGCTGGTGGATACCGACTACGTGATCGACGCCAACAGCGACCTGGCCATTGTCACCGGGCGCGACGAGGAAGGCCTGGAAGTTATTCGCCATTCCTGTGCGCACCTGCTGGCCCAGGCGGTGAAGGACCTCTTTCCGGAAGCCCAGGTCACCATCGGTCCGGTAATCGAGGATGGCTTTTACTACGATTTCGCCTTTGACCGGCCCTTCACGCCGGAAGACCTGGAGAAAATCGAGGCCCGAATGCAGGAAATCGCCAAGGCGGACTACCCGGTGGTTCGCGAGGTGATGGACCGGGACGAGGCGGTGGATTTTTTCCGGGGCATGGGCGAGGAATACAAGGCCGAGATTATCGCTTCAATTCCCTCCGCCGAGGATATCTCCCTCTATCGGCAGGACGATTTTATCGACCTGTGTCGGGGCCCCCATGTGCCCAGCACCGGCAAGATTCCCGCCTTCAAGCTCACCAAGGTGGCCGGCGCCTACTGGCGGGGTGATTCCAGCAACGAGATGCTCCAGCGCATTTACGGTACCGCCTGGGCCAGCAAGAAGGACCTGAAGGCCTACCTGCGGCGCATGGAAGAGGCCGAAAAGCGCGACCACCGGAAAATCGCCAAGCGGCTCGGTCTTTTCCATATGCAGGAGGAGGCGCCGGGCATGGCCTTCTGGCATCCCCGGGGCTGGACTGTCTACCAGGCCATCGAGCAATACATGCGCCGGCAGCAGAACCGTCACGGCTACCGCGAGATTCGCACGCCCCAGGTGGTGGATTACAGCCTCTGGCAGAAGTCCGGTCATGCCGACAAATTCGGCGACGACATGTTCGCCCTCCATGCCGAGGAGCGGGACTACGCCATCAAGCCCATGAATTGCCCCTGCCATGTGCAGGTGTTCAACCAGGGCCTGAAAAGCTACCGTGACCTGCCCCTGCGCCTGGCGGAGTTCGGTTCCTGCCACCGCAACGAGCCTTCCGGCTCCCTGCACGGCCTGATGCGGGTGCGCGGCTTCACCCAGGACGATGCCCACATCTTCTGTACCGAAGATCAGATCCAGGGCGAGGTGGCGGATTTCATCGACTTTCTGCACGAGGTTTATGCCGATTTCGGTTTCGACGAAGTCATCTACCGGCTGTCCACACGGCCGGAACAGCGGGTGGGCTCCGACGAGATCTGGGACAAGGCCGAAAAGGCGCTGGCCGAGGCCCTCGACAGCAAGGCGCTGCCGTGGGAGCTTTTGCCCGGCGAGGGCGCCTTCTACGGCCCCAAGATCGAGTTCTCCCTGAAAGACTGCATCGGCCGTATCTGGCAGTTGGGTACCATCCAGGTGGATTTCTCCATGCCCGGCCGCCTGGACGCCCAGTATGTGGCGGAGGACGGCTCCCGCCAGGTGCCGGTCATGTTGCACCGGGCGATCCTGGGATCCTTCGAGCGGTTTATCGGTATCCTGATCGAGCACTACGAGGGCGCTTTTCCGCTCTGGCTGGCACCGGAGCAGGCGGTGGTGCTCAATATCACCGACAAACAGGCCCCCTATGCCCAAAAAGTGACGGAAGCATTGCAAAACAAGGGCTTCCGGGCGATAAACGACTTGAGAAACGAGAAAATCGGTTTTAAAATCCGCGAGCACACTATCCAGAAGGTTCCCTACCTGGTCGTTGTCGGCGATAGGGAATCGGAAACGCAGACCGTGGCAGTTCGCACTCGATCCGGCGAAGATCTGGGCGCCATGTCCCTTGAAGCGTTTTCAGAACGCTTGCGGGAAGAGGAACTGAGCCGCGGTCGCTTACTAGTGGATCAACCAGACGGGAGATAGCGTTATTAAGAAAAATTACGCCAAGGGGCGGGCAAAGCGTTCGCGCATGAATGATGAGATCGATGTCGCGGAGGTCCGCCTGATAGGCGCAGATGGCGAACAGGTAGGTATCGTCGGCCTGGAACAGGCCCTGGAAACCGCGTCATCTGCAAACCTGGACCTGGTGGAAATTGCGCCCGATGCCGAGCCTCCAGTCTGCAAGATCATGGACTACGGCAAGAAGCTCTTCGAGGACAAGAAGCAGCAGGCGGCGCAACGCAAGAAGCAGAAGCAGACACAGGTCAAGGAAATGAAATTCCGTCCCGGGACGGAACAAGGGGATTACGAGGTCAAGCTGCGCAACCTGACCCGTTTTCTCGAAGACGGGGACAAGGCCAAGGTAACCCTGAGGTTCCGCGGCCGCGAGATGGCCCACCAGGAACTCGGTATGGAGATGATGCATCGCATAGAGGAAGATCTCGCCGAACTGGGCAATGTCGAGCAGCAACCGAAAATGGAAGGTCGGCAGCTCACCATGGTCATCGCCCCGAAAAGCAAGAAGAAGTAGCAGTCAAGCGTACCGCGTGCAGCCTTTGGCTGGCTGTCCGGGCGTCTTCTTCTTATTAAATTACTACTCTGTGGAGTTTTAAAAATGCCAAAAGCCAAAGTACACAGCGGTGCCGCCAAACGGTTCAAGAAAACCGGTGCCGGTTACAAGCACAAGCGGGCTTTCCGAAGCCACATCCTCACCAAGATGTCCCAGAAGCGCAAGCGCAACCTGCGCGGCACCCGCACGCTGAATGCGGCGGACGCCCCGCTGGTCGATCGCATGCTGCGTTCCTGATAGCCCATTTTAGGAGGAGATTGAAATGTCCCGCGTCAAACGTGGTGTCACCGCACACCGTCGACACAAGAAAGTTCTCAAGCAGGCCAAGGGCTACTACGGTGCCCGCAGCCGCGTCTATCGCGTTGCCAAACAGGCCGTTACCAAATCCGCACAGTACGCCTATCGCGACCGTCGCGCCAAGAAGCGTACTTTCCGCACCCTGTGGATCGCCCGGATCAACGCCCAGGCACGCGCCGAAGGCGTTACCTACAGCCAGCTGATCGCGGGCCTGAAAAAGGCCGGTATCGAGTTGGATCGCCGCGTGCTCGCCGACCTGGCGGTGCACGACAAGGCCGCTTTTGCCTCTGTCGTCAATCAAGCAAAAGCTGCCCTGGCATAAGTGAAGCGCCGGCGTTGAGCCGGCGCCGGCAATCTCGTCGAACAGGGAAAGGGCAGTGGCTCTTTCCCTGTTTTTTTATTGGTTCCCGTCGGGGTTGCAGGGAACCGGATCGTCTAAGGAAGTCGAAATGGAAAATCTTGCCGCACTCGCCGATGAAGCCGTCAAGGCCGCTGCCGATGCGGAGGACCTGGCCGTTCTCGATGCCGTCCGCGTCGAGTACCTGGGTAAAAAAGGTAAGCTCACGGCCCTGTTGAAGGGGCTGGGCGCTTTGTCTCCGGAGGAGCGGCCCGCCGCCGGCGCCCGTATCAACGAGGCCAAGGCGCGGGTTCAGGAAGAGATCGAACGGCGCCGGGAAACCCTGGATCGCGCGGCAATCGAGAGCCAGCTCGCCGCCGAAGCCCTGGACGTGACCCTGCCGGGGCGCGCTGTGGACCGTGGCGGGCTGCACCCGGTGACCCGGACCATGGAGCGTATCGAATCTTTCTTTGTCCGCGTGGGGTACAGCATCGCCGAGGGGCCGGAAGTCGAGGACGATTACCACAACTTCGAGGCGCTCAATATTCCCGCCCACCACCCGGCCCGGGCCATGCACGACACCTTTTATATCGACGAGTCCACGGTGTTGCGCACCCACACCTCGCCGGTCCAGATCCGGGTCATGGAGGCACAGGAGCCGCCCCTGCGGATCATCTGTCCGGGGCGCGTCTATCGCTGCGACTCCGACCTGACTCACACGCCCATGTTTCACCAGGTGGA
>DGNJ01000001.1:26339-34491 GCA_002388905.1 Cellvibrionales bacterium UBA4495 | reverse complement strand
ACGCGCCATGCCTGGCGCACCACAAAAAAAGGCGGCAATGCCGCCTTTTCCCGGTGTCGCGACAGGTTTAGCCGAGCTTTTCCTTGATCCGGGCCGCCTTGCCGGACAGCTCGCGCAGATAGTAGAGCTTGGCCTGGCGGACGTCACCGCGACGCTTGACGTTAATGCTGTCCACGAGGGGGCTGTAGGTCTGGAAGGTCCGCTCCACACCGATGCCGTTTGACGATTTGCGCACGGTAAAGGCGGAGTTCAGGCCCCGGTTTCGCTTGCCGATCACCACGCCCTCGAAGGCTTGGAGACGCTCCCGGTTGCCTTCTTTCACTTTAACCTGGACCACGACGGTATCGCCGGGGCCAAAGGCGGGAATCTCCTTCTGCATCTGCTCCTTCTCGATCTCGGCGATCAGGGGATGTTTGTTGCTCATGTTTCGCTCCTCATGTGTCGGTTTTGGTGGCATGCCACCTTGTCGAGTCGCGTCGAACGGAGAGGATGACAATCAGGTATTAGCCGTCCCGCCATCATCCGCCGACTCGTTGCCAACGCCGGTTTCGCCATCGATTCCGGAGTCGGCCAGCAAATCCGGTCGCCTGGACCGGGTCCTCGCCAGCGCCTGGTCCAGGCGCCAGCGTCGAATATGTTCGTGGTTACCCGACAGCAACACCTCGGGAACCGCCCTGCCCTCGTAAACCTCGGGCCGGGTGTAGTGAGGGCAGTCGAGCAAGCCCTCGGCGAAAGAGTCCTGCCGGGCCGAGTCGCCATGCCCCAGGGCTCCGGGAATCTGGCGCACCAGGGCATCGATGAGAACCATGGCCGGCAGCTCGCCGCCGCTCAATACGTAATCGCCAATGGACCACTCCTCGTCCACTTCCAGCTCGATAAGCCGCTCGTCGACGCCCTCGTAGCGACCGGCCAGCAACACCAGGTTGCCCGCGCCTCCGAGCTCGGCCACTCCCGCCTGATCCAACAACCGCCCCTGCGGTGAAAGATAGACAACCCGGGCGGATGCGCCGGCCCAGGCTTTGGCTTCCCGGATCGCCCGGCGCAGGGGTTCGATCATCATCACCATGCCGGGCCCGCCGCCGTAAGGGCGGTCATCCACGGTCCGGTGGCGATCATCGGTGTAGTCCCGCGGATTGTAATGGCGCAGGGCCCACAACCCGTTGCGCAGCGCCCGGCCGGTTATGCCGTGATCAGCCACCGCCTGCAGCATCCCCGGAAACAGGGTCACCACGGCGATGCGCTTTTCCCCGTCCGGGAACAGGGCTTGGTTGTCGCTCATCGGCTCATCTCAGAAATCCGGGTCCCAGATCACCCGGATTTCGCCGCGCTCAAGATCGATGCCTTCCAGGACATCGTCGATATAGGGCAACAGCCGCTCGCGACTGTCCACACTGTCCGCGTCGCCTCGCACCACCATCACGTCGTTGGCGCCGGTTTCCAGGAAACCGGTCACCGTGCCCAGGGGAACGTCCCGGTTCCCGTGGCGGGCGATGACCCGCAGGCCCTGAAGCTGGTACCAGTAATAATCTCCCTTCTCCAGTTCGGGAAAGAGGCTGGCCGAAACGGCAATCTCGCGCCGGCAATAACGTGCCGCATCATCCCGGCTGTCGACGCCCTCAATATGGGCGATAAAGCCCTTGGCCGCACGACGGTAACTGTCTATGGCCAGGGCCTGCCACCCTCCGGGCATCCTCAGCCACCAGGGCCGGTACCCGAAAATAGCGTCTTCTTCCCCGGTGAAGGAGTGGATCTTGACCCAACCACGGATACCGTGCGCGGTGGTTATTCTGCCCACCACCACCAGATCCGGTGGCACCCCGTCGTCGCCGGCATGGGGTGCTGCCTTATTGCCGGGCAACGATTTGCCGGGCAACGAATTGCCGGGCGATGCACCGCCGGAAAAGCTGCTGCCAACTTTAGCCATGAACAGGGCCCGGGGGCCGACCGCGTCAGGCCTGCTGGCGGGAGGCCTCTTTGACCAGTTGGGAGACGCGCTCGGAAGTCTGGGCACCTTTGTCCACCCAGTGCTTGACGCGATCCAGGTCGATACGCAGGCGCTCTTCGTTGCCCCGGGCAACGGGGTTGAAAAAGCCCAGCTGCTCGATAAAACGGCCGTCCCGGGAGTTGCGGCTGTCAGTGACAGTCACGTGGTAGAAGGGACGCTTTTTGGCGCCGCCGCGTGCCAGACGAATTGTTACCATGGATTCTCTCTTCTCAGTCAAAAGCCATTAATGGATCAAAGGACTGGCGCGCCTGGCCTCCGACCGGGACCCGTGCGCGCCGCCGCCTTCAGGGCGGTGCCCGTAAAGGCGCGGTATTCTACGGCAAACCGGCCCGGAAGGAAACCTCCCGGGCTCGGTGAAAATCCCTGCGCCATGGACGCCCGGGAGGTATCAGAAGCGGGGGAACCCCTTCATGGGCATCCCGCCGCCACCGGGCATATTGCCCTCCAGGCCGCGCATCATGTTGGCCATGCCCTTGCCCTTCATTTTCTTCATCATTTTGGCCATCTGCTTGTGCTGCTTGAGCAGGCGATTGAGGTCCTGAATATTGGTGCCGGAGCCACGGGTGATGCGCCGCTTGCGGGAGCCGTTGAGAATATCCGGGTTGCGCCGCTCTCTGGGCGTCATGGAGTTGATGATGGCCTCCATGCGCTGGAACTGGGAGCCCGCACCGGCCTGCTCCGCCATCTGGGCCATGTTGCCCATGCCCGGCAGCTTCTCCAGCATGCTGCCCAGGCCGCCCATATTCTGCATCTGCTGCAGTTGTTCGCGCAGGTCCTCAAGGTCGAACTTCTTGCCTTTCTTGACCTTGGCGGCGAGCTTTTCCGCCTTCTTGCGGTCGACCTTGGTCTCCACCTCCTCGATCAGGGAGAGCATATCCCCCATGCCCAGGATCCGGGAGGCGATGCGGTCCGGGTGGAAGGGTTCCAGGGCATCGACCTTTTCGCCGACCCCCAGGAACTTGATGGGCTTGCCGGTAACCTGGCGCACGGAGAGGGCGGCACCGCCACGGGCATCGCCGTCGGCCTTGGTGAGAATGACGCCGGTGAGCGGCAGGGCCTCGTTGAACGCCTGGGCCGTGTTCACGGCATCCTGACCGATCATGGCGTCGATCACGAACAGTGTTTCCGCCGGGTCCAGGGCCCCGTGCAACTCCCGGACCTCGGTCATCAGGGTCTCGTCCACGTGCAGGCGGCCGGCGGTGTCGACGATCAGCACGTCGACAAAGGCCTTCTTTGCGGCATCCAGGGCTTCGCGGGCGATATCCAGGGGCGCCTGGTCGCCGGAACTGGGGTGGAACCGGGCATCCACCTGCCCGGCCAGCGTCTCAAGCTGCTGGATCGCCGCGGGCCGGTAGACGTCGACACTGACCACCATGACCGTTTTCTTTTCACGCTCCTTGAGGTAGCGGGCCAACTTGGCCACGGAGGTGGTCTTACCCGACCCCTGGAGGCCGGCCATGAGGACCACCGCGGGCGGTCGGGTGGCCAGGTTCAGACTTTCGTTGGCCTCTCCCATGACCGATTCCAGCTCCCCCTGGACGATCTTGAGGAACTGCTGACCGGGGTTGAGACTGCGGTTGATCTCCTGGCCCACGGCCCGTTCCCGGACATGGTCGACAAACTGCTTGACCACCGGCAGTGCCACATCCGCCTCAAGCAGGGCCATCCGCACCTCGCGGAGGGTTTCCTTGATATTGTCTTCGGTCAGGCTCGCCTTGCCGGTGACCTTGCGCAGGCTGTGAGAAAGACGATCACTGAGGGTTTCGAACATTGCCATGGGCTGCCCATCCGTCACTTCGGGTGTTTGCGATGGCGGCAGTATAACAAAACAGCCGGCCTGCGCCGTTGGCTTTGCCTGGATTCATTTCTGTGACAAACTTTCCGCTCTTTTGTCGGGTTCAGCCATGGTCAGTACCGTTTCCGCCATTGCCGCCAGTATCCTGTATACCGCCAGCGCCCTGATCCGCAGCCGGGAAAGGCCCGGCCAGCCGGGTCGCGTGGCCCTGGTATCGCTGTTGGCGGCGGTGGCTGTGACACTGCATGCTGTCACTGCCGCGCAGATGGTAATCCGGGACACCGGCATCGACCTGTCCCTGTGGCCGGTGAGCGTGCTGATCTTTTTTGTAGTCAACCTGGTGGTCTTGCTGAGCAGTATCCGGATACCGGTGCAAAGCCTGTTCGTCCTGCTGTTCCCGGCATCGGCCGTCGTCCTGCTTCTATCGGTATGGGCCGGCGAGCCGGCAGCGCCGGCAGAACATCTCTCCTGGGGCCTGGGCCTGCATGTCACCTTCTCACTGCTTGCCTACAGCCTTTTTACAATCGCCGCGGGGCAGGCGCTTATGCTCGCCTATCAGGACTATCGACTCAAGAATCATCACCCCGGAGGCTTTCTCAAGGGTCTTCCGCCCCTGCAGACCATGGAGGCACTGCTTTTCGACGTACTCTGGGCGGGATTTACACTGCTCACCCTGGGGCTGATCACCGGTTTTGCCTTCGTCGACAATATCTGGGCCCAGCACCTGGCCCACAAGACCTTCTTTTCCATGGTGGGCTGGGTGCTTTTTGCCATCCTGCTTGTCGGACGCCACCGCCTGGGCTGGCGCGGCCACACGGCCATCCGCTGGACCCTGGGCGGCTTCGTTGCCCTGGCGGTGGCTTTCTGGGGCAGCAAGTTCGTTTTGCAGGTATTGCTGGGTATCGACTCCTGATGCGGACAGGGTCCGCCCCCGAGTTGCCATTCCGGCCAAAGTTCTTCACCATACCCCGACACAATAACCCGAGGCTAACCCCTCTTTGAACGACACATCCCTCTGGCTACAGTTCGCGCTTCTTCTGTTGCTGTTGTCCACCTCCGCCTTTTTTTCAGGGTCGGAAACGGGAATGATGTCCATCAACCGTTACCGCCTAAAGCACCTGGCAAAGAAAAATCGCAAGGCGCGCCGGGTCCGGCGGCTTCTGAAAAGGCCCGACCGGCTGATCGGCATCATCCTGATCGGTAACAACCTGGCCAACAACTTCGCCGCCATCGTCACCGCCGCCATCGCCATCCGCCTCTATGGTCAGGGTTCGGAATTCATTGCCGGCATCCTGCTCACCATCGTCATGCTGATTTTTGCCGAGGTGACCCCGAAAACCATCGCCGCCCTCCATCCGGAACGGTTCGCGTTTCCCGCCAGCTATGTGCTTAAACCCCTGCTGAAGGTGCTTTACCCGGTAGTCTGGCTGGTCAACCACGTCTCCAACGGCCTGCTCAGATTACTGGGCTTCAATCCGGAAAATGCCCCGGGGGACGCGCTGAGCAAGGAAGAACTGCGCACGGTGGTGGATGAATCCAGCAGCGAGGAAATTCCCACGGATCACCAGGGCATGCTTATCAACATCCTTGACCTGGAAAAAGTCACGGTCAACGACATCATGGTGCCGCGCAACGATATCAACGGGCTAAACCTGGAGGACGACACCGGGTCCCTGGTGGACCAGATCATTGGCACCGAATACACCCGGCTGCCTGTCTTCGAGGGGGATATCAATAATATTCTCGGCATACTCCACATGCGCCAGGTGAACCGGCTGTTGCGCGGTGGCGCCGGCACCCTCACCAAGGAAGCCATCAAACGTTTCGCCTCGGAACCCTACTTCGTCCCCGAGAACACACCGCTCCATATCCAGCTGCTCAACTTCCAGAAGAACAAGCGCAGGATCGGCCTGGTGGTGGACGAGTATGGCGACGTGGAGGGCCTGGTGACGCTGGAGGACATCCTCGAGGAAATCGTCGGTGATTTCACCACCAACCTGGCCGAGGCAGAGAACGAGATTTCCATTAACGAGGATCGCACCTACACCATGGAGGGCAGTTCCACTATCCGCGAAATCAACAAGATTACCGGCTGGAACCTCCCCACCGACGGGCCCAAAACCCTCAATGGCCTGGCCCTGGAAAAACTGGAGCAGATCCCCGACGGCAACATCTGTTTCGCCGTCAACGACTATCGCTTCGAGACCCTGTCACTCACCGACAAAATGGTGGACAAGGTCAAGGCCCACCGGGTCAACCTGTCCCGGAAGCCGGACAGCGAGGAAACGAGCTGATAGGTCCCGCCCCTTCCCGGCGCCAAAAGTCGGGCAACCGACACAACTGCCGGCTAGCGGGCAAAGGGGTTGACCGCCCGGTTGCGCTCCCGGGCGGCAGCGATCACTTCCCGCCGTTCCTGCTCGTCCATAAGCGTCCAGCGGGTAATCTCCGTCGCGGATCGATGGCAACCGGTACATATATCGTTTTCGTCCAGAACGCAGACGGATACACAGGGCGATCTGACAGGCATCTAAACACTCCCGGGTACTGACAATTTTTTCATCACATCCCTATCCGCACTGGCGGTATTGCAGGTCCAGGCTGACATCCAGACAATGGTCGAGGAATTCGGCCAGCACCCCCAGGGTAAAACCCCAGATGCAAAACCCCTTGTAGAGATAACAGGGCACATCGAATTCACCCCCGCGCATTTCGAAGCGGGTGCGGGTCAGGTTGCCAGGATCGCCGAGGTAGGAAAGCGGCACCTCGAAAACAGCGTCCAGTTCCCCGGGCTCGGGGACAAAGTCCAGACCCGCCGGTATCAGCCCCACATAGGGGATCACCCGTACACCGAAAATCGTGGAGCGCGTAGGCAGGGTGGCGATTACGTCCACTTTCCCGGGCGGCAACGCGATCTCCTCCTCGCTTTCCCGCAGCGCCGTGTGCAGCAGGCTCTTGTCCCCGGGCTCCCACATGCCGCCGGGAAACGCCACCTGGCCGCTGTGGCTGTTAAGATGTTCGGCCCGCTTGATAAACACCACGCTGGGCTCGTCGGCCCGGGTCACTGCCAGCAATACCGCCGCTTCGCGGAGGTTTTCACGATGTTCCGGCTGATGATGCTCCGCGGGCAACTCGCGCAGCTTTGTCCTGATGAGATCCAGCAAGATATTGTGCTCTTAACGGAGACGCGGTAATGTCGCGGAAACGCGCCTGTTTTCCTTCACCCAGCAATGAATTACTGCAGCCAGTGCGGCAAGGAACTTTCCTACACCATCCCGGCGGGCGATGATCGCCATCGCCATGTTTGTCCGGCGTGCGATACGGTTCACTACCAGAATCCGAATATTATAACCGGGTGCATTGCCGTGCACGAGGACCGTGTACTGCTCTGCAAGCGCGCCATCGAGCCCCGCGCCGGGCTCTGGACCCTGCCGGCGGGATTTCTGGAAAACGGCGAAACCCTGTCCGAGGGCGCCCTTCGGGAAAGTCGCGAGGAGGCCAACGCCAATCTGGCGCTGGAAGGCCTCTACGGGATTTTCGATATCACCCATATCAACCAGGTGTACATGCTGTACCGGGCGACGCTGCTGGATCTGTCGTTCCATCCCGGTGACGAGTCCCTGGAAACCGCACTTTTCGCCGAGTCGGAGATCCCCTGGGACGCCCTGGCCTTTCCGGTCATCGGGCTTGCCCTGGAGCATTTCTACGAGGATCTCGCCCGGGGCGATTTCACACTGAAAACCGGCCGGATTCAAAAACGGATGCGGTCAAGCTGAGCGGCTCATTGGGCCACCAGCCAGGCCAGGGAAGCCATACGGCCGGTGACCCCGTCCCGGCGGTGGGAGAAGNNAACGCGTCCTGTCCCCATAGGTGCAATAATCGCCGCCGCACACCTGCCCGACCCCGAGACGTTGCAACTCCACACCGGCCAGGTCGTAGAGATCGGCCCTGAAATAGCCGCTCCTTGCGGAAGATGCAAAGCAGGCCTCAATCTCTAGTCGATGGTCTGCGTCCTCGGCCCTGGCGATGAACGCCGAGCGCACTTCCGGCCCCACCTCAAAATGCCGCGGCCCGATGGCCGGCCCCAGGCAGGCAATAAGGTCGCCTGCCCGGCAGGCCATAGCCGCCACCGTCTCGCCCAGGACGCCGGCAGCCAGCCCCCGCCAGCCGGCGTGGCTTGCCGCCACCACGGTTCCCGTCCGATCGGCGAACAGAACCGGCAGGCAGTCCGCGGTCATGACCACACAGACCACGCCGGGAGTGCGCGTGATGCTGGCGTCGGCCTCGGTACCCGGCACGGCCTTCTCCGCGGCGACAACACCGGTGCCGTGAACCTGGTTCAGCCAGACCGGCTC